>NC_013854.1:0-300000 GCF_000010725.1 Azospirillum sp. B510
CGGCTTCAGGGCGGGCTGGGAAGCCTGGGTCTGGCTGTCGGAGCTGGTGGCGGACAAGACGGTGCGTTCCCCTCGATTGCGATTCTCGGTTCCGCGATTCCGGTGCGGAATCCGGGACGGGTTTATCCCCTCTTCTTCACTATATTTTTTAATAGGAGAAAGGAAGAGGATGAGGTGGATGCCTGTGGATAACGGTGATCCCCGTCGAAGGCGAATCTATCCACAGATCCGGAGGCTCGCGCCGCCATGTGCGCGGATCTGTGGACGATTCGGAGCACTACCGCCGGAAACGGCGGAAATGCTATAGCTGGACGAACGGGAGTCCCGTGGATAACAGCGCGGACGGGGCCGGATCTTCCCAGCTTCCGAAGCGGTCGGCGGAGTTGTCCTCCCCTTGACCGTAACGGGGAGGAGGAGTCCCCCGGTCGGGACGAAACGCAGGCGGATCCGGTTGTCCACAGATCTGGGCCGGGTTCTCCACAGAATGTTGGGGACGGATGAAAGAGTTCCACCTACATCTCGTGTCCGATGCGACGGGCGAGACCATCAACAGCGTGGCGCGCGCCTGCGTCATCCAGTTCGACGACGTCCGGCCGATCGAGCATTTCTGGAATCTGGTGCGGACCGACCGCCAGCTCGACCTTGTACTGGAGGGGATCCGGGACAATCACGGGCTGGTGATGTTCACGCTGGTCGACGAGACGCTGCGCCGCCGGCTCCAGGATTTCTGCCGCGAGATGCAGGTGCCCTGCATCCCCGTGCTCGATCCGCTGATCAACGCGCTCGCCGCCTTCCTCGGCGTGGAATCGCAGCGCCAGCCCGGTCGCCAGCATGTGCTGGACGCCGAGTATTTCAGCCGCATCGACGCCGTCGATTTCGCCCTGTCCCATGACGACGGCCAGTCGAACTGGGACCTGCACGAGGCCGACGTGGTGCTGATCGGCGTGTCGCGCAGCTCCAAGACGCCGACCTGCATCTATCTGGCCAACCGCGGCATCAAGGCGGCCAACATCCCGCTGGTTCCCGGCAGCCCGCTGCCGGCCGAACTCGACCTGCTCACCCGGCCGCTGATCGTCGGGCTGACCAAGGACCCCGACCGTCTGGTCCAGATCCGCCGCAACCGGCTGAAGCTGCTGAACCAGGGCGAGGGCTCCAGCTATGCCGATCCCGAGCTGGTGCGCTCGGAGGTTCAGGAGGCGCGGCGTCTGTTCAGCCGGCGCGGCTGGCCGGTGATCGACGTCACCCGCCGCTCCATCGAGGAGACCGCGGCCGAGATCATGATGCTGCTCGCCCGTCGCCAGAGCGGCAATTTCAGTCCGGAAGGAAAGAAGACGTGAGCGCGCCGCTTCCGTTGCCCCAACTGGTTTTGGCCTCGGGCTCGCGCACACGGGCGGCGATGCTGGAGCAGGCCGGAGTCAGCGCCATCCTCGACAAGCCGCTGGTCGATGAGGATGAGGTGAAGGCCGCCGGCCGCGCCGAGGGTGTCCCCGCCGACATCGTCGCCGAGGCCCTGGCCGAGCTGAAGGCCCAGCGCATCACCCGCCGCCACCCCGGCGCCCTGGTGGTCGGCGCCGATCAGATGCTGGAGTGCGAGGGGCGCTGGTTCGACAAGCCGGCCGACCTCGCGGCGGCGCGGGCCCAGCTTCTCGACCTGCGCGGCCGGACCCACCGGCTGGTCAGCTGCGCCGTCGTGGTGCGCGATGGCGAGCGGATCTGGCATAAGGTCGACAGCGCCCGTCTCACCATGCGGAATTTCACCGAAGCCTTCCTCGACGAATATCTGACCCGTGTCGGTGATGATGTGCTGCACTCCGTCGGCGCTTATCAGCTGGAGGGGCTGGGAGCCCAGCTGTTCCAGCGCGTCGAGGGCGATTTCTTCACCATTCTCGGGCTGCCGCTGTTGCCGCTGCTCGGTTTTCTGCGCGTGCATGGGGTGGGTAGGGAATGACCGGGTTCAATTCGATCAGCGGCAAGGCGAGGATCGCCGGGGTGATGGGCTGGCCGATCGGCCATTCGCGCTCGCCCCGGCTGCATGGCTTCTGGTTGCGGCACTATAGCATCGACGGCGCCTATGTGCCGCTGGCGGTGGCGCCGGAGCGGGCCGAACAGGCGATCCGCGCCCTGCCCGCCCTGGGGTTCCGCGGCTGCAACGTCACCGTTCCGCTGAAGGAGATCGCCTTCCGCAGCGTCGACCGGCTCGACGAGACCGCGCGGCGCATGGGAGCGGTCAACACCATCGTCGTCGCCGAGGATGGCGCGCTTGAGGGCGGCAACACCGACGGTTTCGGCTTCATCGAGAATTTGCGCGCCGAACAGCCGGGCTGGACGGCGGAGCAAGGCCCGGCGGTGGTGATCGGTGCTGGCGGCGCCGCCCGCGCCGTGGTCGTCGCCCTGCTCGATGCCGGCGCGCCGGAGGTTCGTCTGGTCAACCGCACCCGCGCCCGCGCCGAGGAGCTGGCGGCGGATCTGGCCCCCGCTCTCGCCCCGGATCTGGCCGCCGTCGGGGTGACTGGCCGTGTGACGGTGGTCGATTGGGTTTCACGTGAAACCGCGCTCGACGGCGCGTCGCTGCTGGTCAACACCACGACCCAGGGCATGGCCGGTCAGCCGGCGCTGGACCTGTCCCTGCGCGCCTTGCCCGTCTCGGCTCTGGTCAACGACATCGTCTATGTGCCGCTGGAAACGCCGCTGCTGGCCGAAGCCGGGAGGCGCGGCAACCCGGTGGCCGGCGGCATCGGCATGCTGCTCCATCAGGCCCGTCCCGGCTTCAAGGCCTGGTTCGGTGTCGAGCCGCAGGTGACGCCGGAACTCACCCGCGTCGTCCTGGAAGGCTGAGGCGCCGGCATGGTCGTGCTGGGCCTGACCGGTTCCATCGGCATGGGCAAGAGCACCGCCGCCGGCATGTTGCGGGCGATGGGGGCTCCGGTCTGCGATTCCGACGCGGTGGTGCATCGGCTGCTGGGGCGTGGTGGCGGCGCGGTGCCGGCCATCGCCGCCGCCTTCCCCGGCGTGGTGGTCGACGGGGCGGTCAGCCGGCCGGCGCTGGGCGCCGCGGTCTTCCGTGATCCCGACGCGCTGAAGCGGCTGGAGGCGATCCTGCATCCGATGGTCCAGGCGGCGCAGCGCGGCTTCCTGGCCCGTGCCGCCCGGCGTGGCGCCCGGATCGCCGTGCTGGACATCCCGCTGCTGTTCGAGACCGGGGCCGAGCGGCGGGTCGACGCCACCATCGTCGTCTCCGCCCCCTTCGCGGTGCAGCGCGCCCGTGTGCTGGCCCGGCCCGGCATGACGGCGGAGAAGTTCGCCGGCATCCTCGCCCGCCAGATGCCGGATGCGGAAAAACGGCGGCGTGCCGACCATGTTGTGCCGACCGGGGCCGGTCGGCTGGTGACGCGGCGGGCGCTTCAGGGCATTGTGCGGGACGTGGTGCGGCGGCCGGCCAGGCAGTGGCCGCCGCGCGGCTATCAACCAGGGCGGATCCATCATGCGTGAAATCGTTCTCGACACCGAAACCACGGGCTTCAAGCCGGAGGAGGGTCACCGGCTGGTCGAGATCGGCTGCATCGAGCTGGTCAATCATCTCGCCACCGGGGAACGCTTCCACGTCTATCTCAATCCCGAGCGCGACATGCCGCCGGAGGCCTTCGCCGTCCATGGGTTGAGCGAGGAATTCCTGGCCGACAAGCCGCTGTTCAACGATGTCGCCGCCGACTTCGTCGCCTTCATCGGCGATTCCCCGCTGGTGATCCACAACGCCGCCTTCGACATGCATTTCCTGAATTGGGAACTGAAGATCGCCGGCTATCCGGTGATGCCGAAGGACCGCGCCATCGACACCCTGCTGATGGCCCGGCAGAAATTCCCCGGCTCGCCGGCCACCCTGGACGCGCTGTGCAAGCGTTTCGGCGTCGACAATTCCAACCGCACCCTGCACGGCGCTTTGCTCGACGCCCAGCTGCTCGCCGAGGTTTATCTGGAGTTGCTGGGCGGCCGGCAGACCGGCCTGTCCTTCGCCGGCGGCCCGGTGTCGAAAGGCGGGGTCGCCGGCCCGGTCCGCGTCGACCGCCCCTTCCGCGAAGCCCGCGTCTTCGCCGTCAGCGAGGAGGAGGCCGCCGCCCATGCGGAGATGCTGAAGAAGATCAAGAACCCGCTCTGGGCGGTGGAGTGAAGTGGGGCGGCGATCGCCCCACCCCCACCCCCAACCTTACGGCACCAGCACCGTCGACCCGGTCGTCGCCCGTGACTCCAGCGCCCGGTGCGCTTCGGCGGTGTCCTTCAGCGCGAAACGCTGGTTGACCGTGAAGGTCACCCCGCCATTCTTCACCGCGTCGAACAGATCGGCGGCCGAGGCCATCAGATCCTCCCGCTTGGCGGTGTAGGTCGCCAGCGTCGGCCGCGTCACATAGAGCGACCCCTTCGCCGCCAGAACCCCCAGATCCAGCGGCGCCGGCTGACCGGAGGCGGCGCCGAACAGCACCATCAGTCCGCGTGGCCGCAGGCAATCCAGCCCGCCGAGGAAGGTCGTCTTGCCGACGCCGTCATAGACCACCGGCACGCCCTGCCCGTCCGTCAGCTCCTTCACCCGGGTGACGAAATCCTCACGGCTGTAGTCGATGGTGTGATGGCAGCCATGGGCCTTGGCCAGCTCGGCCTTCTCCGCCGATCCGACGGTGCCGATCACCGTGGCGCCGAGATGCCGCGCCCAGGAACACAGCAGCAGCCCGACCCCGCCGGCGGCGGCCTGCACCAGGATGGTGTCGCCGGGCTGCACGACATAGGTGCCGCGCAGCAGATACTGCGCGGTCAATCCTTGCAGCAGCGTGGCGGCGGTCGCCTCTTCGTCGAGCCAGCTCGGCAGCGGCACCAGCCGGTCGGCGGCGATCAGCCGGCTCTCGGCATAGGCGCCGATCGCCATGGCGTAGCCGACGCGGTCGCCGATCTTCAGCGTGGTGACGTCCGGCCCCAGCGCCTCGACCACGCCGGATCCCGCCATGCCGATCACCGCCGGCAGGTTCGGCAGCTTGTAGGCGCCGGAGCGGTGATAGGTGTCGATGTAGTTCAGCCCGACGGCGGTCTGGCGGATGCGCACCTGGCCGGGGCCGGGCTCGTCCAGCTCGATCTCGTCCCAGCGCAGAACCTCCGGCCCGCCATGTTCGTGGATGCGGATCGCGTGAACCATGATGCTTTGGTTTCCTTTATCGTTGGAGAACGGGGGGCCTCACAGCAGCGCGAGCTGTTCCGTTCCGATCGCGTCGCCCTGCCCCACATTGGCATGACGGTGTTCCAGTGCCAGCAGCCACGCCTTGGTGTCCAGCCCGCCATGGCCGGAATAGCCGCCGGGCGCCCCGCCGCTGGCCAGCACCCGGTGACAGGGAATGATGATCGGGATCGGGTTGGCGCCACAGGCGCCGCCGACCGCGCGCGGCGCGCTGCCCAGCATCTTCGCCATCCCGCCATAGGTCGCGGTGCCGCCATAGGGGATCGCCAGCATGCCGTCCCACACGCTGCGCCGGAACGGCGTGCCCGCCGGCTCCAGCGGCAGAGCGAACCGCTGGAGCCGGCCGGCGAAATAGCTCTCCAGCTGGCGCGCCGTCTCCTCGAGCAATGCGTCCGGCTCGTCCCGCTCGAAGCGGCCCCAGCCGAGTTCGGTCAGGGCGGATCCGTCCCCGGTCAGCATCAGGGGGCCGAGCGGGCTGTCGATGGAAAGACGCGCCATGGTTTCCTCCCGGAAGATCGATGTTCGGTCAGCTTTTCGTCGCCAGAAGCGCCGCCAGATCCGCCGGGGCCGTCACCGGCGCCGAACAGGTCATGCCGCGGCAGACATAGGCGGTGGCCGTCCCGTCGCGCATCCCCTTCCCCTGGGCCGGGTGGCCGGCGGGCAGATCCGCTGGAAAATCCCCCTTGGGCGCCAGCACGGTCAGGATGCGGTTGGGCAGCGAGCGGTCCAGCACGGTGCGGCGCAGCGCCTCCGTCTCCGCCGTCCTCGGCGGGCCGACGATGACGATCTGCAACGGCGCCGTCATCAGCTCCACCGCGTTGAGGAAGGTCGGCAGCGGGAAGAAGTTGCGGGTCAGCTCGCCGGAGAAGGCGGTGGCGAGCGCCTCGGCCCGGTCGCGATAGGCATCCTCGCCGGTGCGCTGGAACAGAATGGTCAGCACCGCCAGCATGGTGCCGTTGCCGCTGGGGGTGGCGTTGTCATAGGCGGTCTTGGTGCGGACGATCAGCCCCTCGGCATCATCGGCGGTGAAGAAATAGCCGCCATTGGCGTCGTCCCAGAAATGGGCGTCCAGCGCCGCCGCCCAGACCTTCGCCTGATCGAGGGCCGCCGGATCCCCGGTCGCCTCATGCAGGGCGAGCGCCGCCCGCGCCATATGGGCATAGTCGTCCAGCATCCCGGCATGCTTGCCCTGCCCGTGCCGCCAGCTGTGGCAAAGCCGCCCGCCGCTGTCCATCCGGTCGCGGACGAAGGCGAAGGCGCGGCCGGCGGCGTCCAGCCACTCGGGTTCGTCCAGCGCCAGGGCGGCATGGGTCAGCGCGGCGATCATCAGGCCGTTCCAGTCGGCCAGCACCTTGTCGTCCCAGCCCGGCCGCACCCGCTTGGCCCGCGCCCGCGACAGGGCCTCCCGGCCCTTGGCGAGCATCGCCTCGGTGGATTCGTCGGCCGGGGTCAGGCCGCCCAGGCGGTTCAGGATGGTGACGCCTTCCCAATTGCCTTGGGGCAGCACCTCGTAAACGCGCTTAAACGTCGCCAACCCGTCGGCGCCGAGCGCGGGGCCGAGCAGCCGGTCGACCTCCTCCTCCCTCCAGATATAGAAGAGTCCCTCCTCGCCCTCGCTGTCGGCGTCCAGCGTCGCGGCGAAACCGCCGCCTTCGGCGATCATCTCGCGCAGCAGCCAGCCGACCGTCTCGCGGATGCGGGTCTCCAGCAGCGGGTCGCGCGTCTCCTGCCAGACCAGTGTCATCAGGTCGAGCAGCTCGGCATTGTCGTAGAGCATCTTCTCGAAATGCGGCACCAGCCAGCGTTCATCGACCGAATAGCGGGCGAAGCCGCCGCCGAGATGGTCGTAGATGCCGCCCTGCGCCATGTTGGCCAGCGTGTGGGTCACCGCGTCGCGGAACGGCTCGCGCCCCGTGCGCCGCCACGCCCGCCACAGCAGTTCGAACAGCGGCACCTGCGGGAATTTCGGTGCGCTGCCGATGCCGCCATGGATCGGATCGACCTCGCGCAGCAGCCGCTGCGCCACCTGATCCAGCATCCCGGCATCGATCGTTCCGGCGGCACCGGCCGAGCGGTTCTCCCCTATGCCGGCGAGCGCCGATCTCAGGGCCTCGACATTCTTGCCGACCTTGTCCGGCTCATCGGTATAGGTGCCGGCGATGCCGCGCAGCACGTCGGGGAAGCCGGCCCGGCCATAACGCTGCGCCGGCGGGAAATAGGTGCCACCCCAGAAGGGTTCGGCATCCGGGGTCAGGAACATGGTCAGCGGCCAGCCGCCCTGCTGGCCCAGCAGGGCCAGGGCCGATTGGTAGATGGTATCGAGGTCCGGCCGTTCCTCCCGGTCGACCTTGATGTTGATGAACAGCTCGTTCATCAGCCCGGCGATCTCCGGATTCTCGAAGCTCTCATGCGCCATGACGTGGCACCAGTGGCAGGCGGCATAGCCGACCGACAGCAGCACCGGCTTGTTCTCCGCGCGGGCGCGGGCGAAGGCCTCCGGTCCCCAGGGCATCCAATGCACCGGGTTGTCCTTGTGTTGCAGCAGATAGGGGCTCGTCTCCCGGCCCAGCAGGTTCGCGCCCAACGGAGTGGCGGGCATGGCGGTGTCCGATCTGTTGGTGTGTCGTGACTAGAGTAGGTGGCGCCGGGTGGCGTTGCGCCAGTGCATCCTATCTGTATAGTGGGGCATGAGCCGCCGTGGCGCTCAACCCCAAAATCAACAAGGGCCAATGCCGGGACCACCCCCCGGTCCTGGGCCGGCTCTGGAGGGGGGTCCATGAAGATCACCGTCGATATCGACTGCACGCCCGACGAGGCCCGGCATTTCCTGGGCCTGCCCGATGTGAAGCCGATGCAGGATGCCATGATGCGCGAGATCCAGGAACGGATGCGCGCCAACCTCCAGGCCATGGATCCGGAGACCATGCTGAAGACCTGGCTCCCCGCCGGCATCCAGGGCATGGAGCAGATGCAGAAGATGTTTTGGTCCCAGATGGCCTCGGCCCTGGGCCAGGAAGGAAGAAAGTGACCGATCCCAACCCCTATTTCGAAGCCCATGTCTTCTGCTGCACCAACCGCCGTCCCGACGGGCACAAGCGCGGATCCTGCGCCGCCCAGGGTTCGGAGAAGCTGCGCGACTATATGAAGGCCCGCGCCCGTGAACTCGGCTTCGACGGCAAGGTGCGGATCAATTCCGCCGGCTGCCTCGACCGTTGCGAGCTGGGACCGACGCTGGTGATCTATCCGGAGGGCGTCTGGTACAGCTATCACAGCACCGCCGACATCGACGACATCCTCCAGACCCATCTGGTCGAAGGCCGCCGCGTCGAACGGCTGATGCTGACGACGGAGCAGCGGGAACTGCGGCCCGACCAGCGCGGCTGATCCGACCGTCATGTCCACCACCACCATCTATGCCCTCGCCACCGCCCCCGGCCGATCCGGTGTGGCGGTGGTCCGCATTTCGGGACCCGAGGCCGGATCCGCCCTCGCCGCGCTGACCGGCCGTCCCCTGCCCTTACCGCGCCGCGCCGTTCTGGCGACGCTCCGCGATCCCCGCGACGGCGACGCGCTGGACGATGCGCTGGTCCTGCGCTTCACCGCTCCGGCCAGCTTCACCGGCGAGGATGTGGTGGAGCTGCATCTGCATGGCGGCCGCGCCGTCGTCACCGGCGTGGTCGAAGCGCTGGCCACCCTGCCCGGCCTGCGGCTGGCCGAGCCCGGCGAGTTCACCCGCCGCGCCTTCGAGAATGGCAAGCTCGACCTGACGGAGGCCGAGGCGGTCGCTGACCTGATCGATGCCGAGACCACCGCCCAGCGCCGGCAGGCTCTGCGGCAGATGGAGGGAGCGCTCGGCCGGCTCTATGACGGTTGGCGCGAGCGGCTGACCCGCGCGCTCGCCCATATCGAGGCCGACATCGACTTCGCCGAGGAGGATTTGCCCGGCGGTGTCGCCGAGGCCGTGCGGCCGGTGCTCGCCGGGCTGGCCGGGGAGATCGCCGCCCATCTCGATGATGGCGGCCGGGGCGAGCGGCTGCGCGAAGGGCTGCACATCGCCATCGTCGGCGCGCCGAATGCCGGCAAGTCGAGCCTGCTGAACGCGCTTGCCCGCCGCGACGCCGCCATCGTCTCGGCCCGCGCCGGCACCACCCGCGACATCATCGAGGTGCATTTGGACCTCGGCGGTTACCCGGTCGTGCTGGCCGACACCGCCGGCCTGCGCGAGGCCGCCGCCGACGAGGTCGAGGAGGAAGGCATCCGCCGCGCCCGCGACCGGGCGGCGCGCGCCGATGTGAAGATCGCGGTGTTCGACGCCACCACCCTGCCCGACCTCGACCCGGCGACACTCGACCTGATCGACGGTGACACGGTGGTGGTGTTCAACAAGACCGACCTGGCGGCAGCTGGCGACCTGCGGCCCGACCTGTCGCCGATCCTGCTCTCCGCCCATACCGGTGCCGGGCTGAAGCGGTTGGAGGAAACACTGAGGGCCTTCAGCGCCGATCGGCTCGCCATCGGCAGCGCTCCTTCGCTGACCCGTGCCCGCCATCGCGCGGCCTTGACCGAGTGTCGGGAGTCGCTGTCGCGGGCGCTCGACGCGCCGCTGCCGGAACTGGCGGCGGAGGATGTGCGGCTCGCCAGCCGGGCGCTTGGCCGCATCACCGGGCGGGTCGATGTGGAGGATTTGCTGGATGTGATCTTCCGGGATTTCTGTATCGGCAAATGAAGGCGGCAACTGACGCCCGCAAGCGGGAGGTGTGTTTCACGTGAAACAGCGCTGCCCTGCGGCGCTTGTCCCCACCCCGCCTCCGGATCCCCCCTCTTGGATCCCCGGCGCCATTCGGCTATGGTCCCGCACATGCGAAACTTCGACGTCATCGTTGTCGGCGGCGGTCACGCCGGCTGTGAGGCTGCCGCCGCCGCGGCGCGCATGGGCGCGCGCACCCTGCTGCTGACCCACAAGATCGAAACCATCGGTGAGATGTCCTGCAACCCCGCCATCGGCGGCTTGGCCAAGGGCCATCTGGTGCGGGAGATCGATGCGCTGGACGGGGTGATGGCGAAGGCCATCGACCGTGGCGGCATCCAGTTCCGCATCCTGAACCGCAGCAAGGGCCCGGCCGTCCGCGGCCCGCGCGCCCAGGCAGACCGTAAGCTCTATCGTCAGGCGATGCAGGCGCTGCTGGCCGAACAGGACAACCTGTTTATCGAAGCCGGCGGCGCCGAGGACCTGATCGTCGATGAGGATCAGCGCATCACCGGTGTGGTCACCGGGGCCGGCGAGTCGATCCGCGCCGGCGCGGTGGTGTTGACCACCGGCACCTTCCTGCGCGGCCTGATCCACATCGGTGAGGAGCGCACCCCCGCCGGCCGCGTCGGCGAGGCGCCGTCGATCGGCCTGTCCGACACGCTGACCCGTCTCGGCTTCCCGCTCGGCCGGTTGAAGACCGGCACGCCGCCGCGCCTCGACGGCCGCACCATCGATTGGGACGCGCTGGAGAAGCAGCCGGGCGACCTGCCGCCGCCGCCCTTCTCCTATATGACCGAGCGGATCGACACGCCGCAGATCGATTGCGCGATCACCTGGACGACGCGAGAGGCCCACGCGCTGATCCGCGCCAACCTGCATCGCGCGCCGATGTATTCCGGCCAGATCACCGGCACCGGTCCGCGCTATTGCCCGTCGATCGAGGATAAGGTCGTCCGCTTCGCCGACAAGGAGAAGCACCAAATCTTCCTCGAACCGGAAGGGCTGGACGATCCCACCGTCTACCCGAACGGCATCTCGACCTCCCTGCCCCGCGATGTGCAGCTTGGCATCCTCGCCAGCATGCCGGGCTTGGAAAAGGTGGTGATGATCCGTCCCGGCTATGCCATCGAGTATGACTATGTCGACCCGCGCGAACTGAAGCCGACGCTGGAGACCCGCCGGGCGCCGGGCCTGTTCCTCGCCGGCCAGATCAACGGTACCACCGGCTATGAGGAGGCGGCGGCCCAGGGGCTGATGGCCGGCATCAACGCGGCGCTGGCGGCGAGCGGCCATCGGGACGGCTTCGTGCTCGACCGCGCCGATGCCTATATCGGCGTGCTGATCGACGACCTGATCGGTCGGGGCACCAACGAGCCCTACCGCATGTTCACCTCGCGCGCCGAATACCGTCTGCTGCTGCGCGCCGACAATGCCGACCAGCGCCTGACCGACAAGGGCGTCGTCATCGGCTGCGTCGGCTCCGAGCGCCGCGATGCTTTCGCCGCCAAGAGTGCGGCTCTGTCCGCCGGCCGCGCCCTGGTCGCCGCGTTGCAGGCGACTCCGGTCGAACTGGCGCGCCAAGGTGTGGCGGTCAATCAGGACGGCGTGCGCCGCAGCGCCGCCGACCTGCTGCGTTACCCCGACATCGATCTCGCCGCTCTCGCCCGCCTGTGGCCGGAGCTGGGCGGAATCGCGCCGGACATCGCCGAACAGCTCGAGATCGACGGCAAATATGCCGGCTATCTCGGCCGGCAGGAGGCCGACATCCGCGCCTTCCGCAAGGATGAATCGCTCGCCCTGCCCGACGACCTGGATGTCGACGGCATCGGCAGCCTGTCCGCGGAAATCCGCCAGAAGCTGCGCCAGTCGCGTCCGGCGACGCTGGGGGCGGCGGCCCGCATTCCCGGCATGACCCCGGCCGCTCTGGTCGCCCTGCTGCGCCACGTGAAACGCCGCGATCCGGCGGCGTCCGGGGCGTCCTCCGGGGTGGCGGCGGAATGAGCGGCTTCGACGCGGTCGCGTTCCAAGAGGCCAGCGGTGTTTCACGTGAAACACTCGACCGCCTGATCGCCTATGAAGGGCTGCTGCGCAAATGGCAGCCGAAGATCAATCTGGTCGGCCCCTCCACCCTGCCCGACGCCTGGAAGCGCCATTTCCTCGATTCCGCCCAGCTCCTTCCGCTGCTGCCGGAGGATACGCGGGTGCTGGTCGATCTCGGCAGCGGCGCCGGTTTCCCCGGTCTGGTGCTCGCCATCCTCGGCGTGCCGCAGGTGCATCTGATCGAGAGCGATGTGCGCAAATGCGCCTTCCTGCGCGAGGTCGCCCGCGTCTGCAAGGCGCCAGTCACCGTCCATACCAGGCGGATCGAGACCGTCACCGGCATCGAGGCCGATGTCGTCACCGCCCGCGCCCTGGCGCCGCTGGCCGACCTGTTCGGCTGGGCCCATCCCTTCATCGGATCGCGCGGCCAGTGCCTGTTCCTGAAGGGGGCTGCGCTGGACGATGAATTGACCGCCACCACACAATATTGGACACTGGATCCTGAGCGATTTGACAGCCTCAGCGATCCGAGCGGAACCATCCTGCGTGTGAGCAACCTTGAGCGTGTGTGAAGACCGTGCCTGACACCGTTGTTCCCCCGCCCTCCTCCCGCCAACCGGATTCCCGAGAGGCCGCCATGTCCGCCGTCACCCGTCCCCTTGCCCGTGTGGTTGCGATCGCCAACCAGAAGGGCGGCGTGGGCAAGACCACGACGACGATCAACCTCGCCACAGCGCTCGCCGTGATCGGCAAGCGCGTGCTGGTGATCGACCTCGACCCGCAGGGCAACGCGTCCACCGGTCTCGGCATCCCCCGCTCCGACCGCCGCGTCGGCATCTATGACGTGCTGTTCGACGATGTGTCGCTGGAGGATGCCGCCACCGCCTCCTCGGTGCCGAACCTGTCGATCATCACCTCGTCGGTCGATCTGTCGGGCGCCGAGATCGAGCTGGTCGGCGCCGAGCGCCGCGAGTTCCGCCTGCGCGAAGCGGTGGCGAACAGCGCGCTCGAATATGACTATGTGCTGATCGACTGCCCGCCGGCGCTTGGCCTGCTGACGCTGAACGCGCTGGTCGCCTCGCACGCCGTCATGGTCCCGCTTCAGTGTGAATTCTATGCGCTGGAGGGCCTCAGCCATCTGGTCCGCACCATCGAGCGGGTGAAGCGCGCCTTCAACCCGAACCTCGACATCCATGGCGTCGTCCTGACCATGTTCGACAAGCGCAACAACCTGTCGGACATGGTGGCGGCGGACGTCCGCGGCTTCTTCGGGGAGAAGGTTTACGACACCGTGATCCCGCGCAACGTCAAGGTTTCGGAGGCGCCGTCGCACGGCAAGCCGGTGCTGATCTATGACATGCGCTGCCCCGGATCCCAGGCCTACATCCATCTGGCGGGCGAGGTGCTGCGCCGTGAGAAGAGACTGACCGCATGATCGACGACACCAAGCAAGGCGGCGCCCGCCGCGCCAGCCTGGGCCGCGGCCTTTCCGCCCTGTTCGGCGAGGCGACCGAGGATTATTCGGCGCTCGACAAGGTGCGGCAGTCGAAACAGGTTCCGATCGAATTCGTCCATCCCGGCAAATACCAGCCGCGGCGGACCTTCGATGAGGAGGCGTTGCAGGGCCTCGTCGAGTCGATCCGCGACAAGGGCATCCTCCAGCCCCTGCTGGTCCGTCG
Organism: Azospirillum sp. B510; assembly: GCF_000010725.1. Taxonomy (NCBI): domain Bacteria; kingdom Pseudomonadati; phylum Pseudomonadota; class Alphaproteobacteria; order Rhodospirillales; family Azospirillaceae; genus Azospirillum; species Azospirillum sp. B510. The sequence continues at coordinate 13,685 of NC_013854.1, forward strand.
CGACGCCGAGGATGCCAATTCCTACGAGCTGATCGCCGGCGAACGCCGCTGGCGCGCGGCGCAGATCGCCGGCCTGCACGAGGTCCCGGTCATCATCCGCGACCTCAGCGACCGCGAGGCGCTGGAAATCGCGCTGATCGAGAACATCCAGCGCCAGGATCTGACCCCGCTGGAAGAGGCGGAGGGCTATCGCCGCCTGATGGAGGAGTTCGAACATACGCAGGAGGATCTGGCCCGCGCCGTCGGCAAGAGCCGCAGCCATGTCGCCAACATGATGCGTTTGCTGGCCCTGCCGGAGCCGGTCAAGACCATGGTCCAGGACGGCGCGCTGACCGCCGGCCATGCCCGCGCCCTGCTGACCGCCCCGGATCCGGTGGAGATGGCCCGCGAGGTGGTGATCCGCGGCCTGAATGTCCGCCAGACCGAAGACCTGATGCGCGGCGACCAGCCCAAGGCGAAGAAGGGCAAGGGCGCCAATGGCGCCGCCGGATCCGCCCCGGCGATGAAGGATGTCGACCTGATCAATCTGGAGGAGGAGATCTCCGCCCGCATCGGGCTGAAGGTCGCGATCAATCCGCAGGGACAGCGCGGGACGATCACCATCCATTACCAGACGCTCGACCAGCTCGACGACGTGCTGCACCGGCTGGGCGGCGAGGAGTAAGGGGAGCTTCGGTTGCCGCTCCCCCTACCCTCCGGCCTTTTCGAAGTCGATGTAGCGGTAGAACAGCCCATTCTCCTCCAGGGGCGCGCTCGACCAGACTTCCGCCCAGTCCGGTCCGACGGGCGGCATGAACGTGTCGCCCTCCACCGCGCTCTCGACGCGCGTCAGATGCAGGCGATCGGCGATCGGCAGCGTCTCGCGGAACAGGGCGGCGCCGCCGATGACGCAGAGTTCGGCCGCTCCCGACCCCTGCGCCCAGGCGACAGCGGCTCCGAGACCGGTGAACCAGCGGGCGCCGTCATGCTCGCCCAGCATGCCCCCGCGGCTGATGACCAGATTGTCGCGGCCGGGCAGTGGTCGTCGCGGCAGCGATTCCCAGGTCTTGCGACCCATCAGGATCGGCTTGCCCAGCGTCAGCTGCTTGAAGCGGCGCAGGTCGCCGGGAAGATGCCAGGGTAGCTGGCCGTCGCGGCCGATCACGTCGTTCGCCGCGGCGGCGACGATCAGACTGATGAGCATTCCCCGCCCTCTCTGCTGAAAAGATGAATCCTACGCCAGAATCGCGCCGAGCACCGCGTTCAGACGCTGTAGCCCCTCCGATGTCGCGACCAGACGCTTGGCATCGCGGCTGAGGAAGCCGCCGTCGATCAGGCGGGACAGGGCCGCCGGATCGACGAACTCGTCGAGCGTCCGGCCGGTTTCCTCGACCAGGCGGGAAAGCCGTACCCCCTCGGTCAGGCGCAACCCCATCATCAACAGCTCGGTGCCACGGGCGTCGCGGTCGATGGGATCGGGGGGGGCGGCGGCATGGCCGTCACGCTCCACCCGCTCCAGCCAGATTTCCGGGGCGCGGTGGGCACGGGTGGCGAATTTCTCGCCGTCCAAGGTCAGCCGGCCATGGGCGCCGGGGCCGATGCCGACATAATCGCCATAGCGCCAATAGGTCAGGTTGTGGCGGCTTTCCTCGCCCAGGCGGGCATGGTTGGAAATCTCGTAGGCGGGCAGCCCCGCCGCCGCCAGCTGGCTTTGCGTCGCCTCATAGAGATCGCCGGCCAGATCCTCGTCGGGCAACACCAGGTCGCCACGGGCATGCAGGGGGTGGAAGGCCGTCCCCTCCTCGATGGTCAACTGGTAGACCGACAGATGGCCGACGGCATGGTCCAGCGCCCGCGCCAGTTCGGCCTGCCACGCCGCCACCGTCTGGCCGGGCCGGGCATAGATCAGGTCGAAGGAGAAGCGGTCGAAGATCCGCGCCGCCAGCGTGATGGCGCCGGTCGCCTCCGCCGCGCTGTGCTGGCGTCCGAGAAACTTCAGGCTGGTATCGTCGAGCGCCTGGATGCCCAGCGAAACGCGGTTGATGCCGGCGCCGCGGAAGGCGCGGAACTTGTCCGCTTCGACGGAGGTCGGGTTGGCCTCCAGCGTCACCTCCAGCCGCTCGGCGACCGGCCAGCGTTGGGCGACGCGATCGATGATCGCGCCGACCGTCGCCGGCTCCATCAGCGACGGGGTGCCGCCGCCGAAGAAGATCGAAGTGACGGTGCGGCCGGCGGTCAGGTCGGCGTAATGGTCCAGCTCGCGCAGCAGCCCGGCCCGCCAGCGGTCATGGTCGACCCGCTCGCGGACATGGCTGTTGAAATCGCAATAGGGGCATTTCGACTTGCAGAAGGGCCAATGGACATAGACGGCGAAACCAGGCCCGTCCTGACCGGGAACCGATCCGCTCACCGGAAACACCGCTCCACCAGCTGGCGGAAGGCGTCGGCGCGGTGGCTCATCTCATGCTTCCTGGCCGGCTCCATCTCGCCGAAGGTCAGGCCATGGCCGTCCGGCAGGAACATCGGGTCGTAGCCGAAGCCCTGGGGACCGCGCGGCGGCCACACCAGCGTGCCGTGACAGCGGCCCTCCACCGTCTCGACATGACCGTCCGGCCAGGCGAGCGACAGGGCGCAGACGAAATAGGCGCCGCGGTCCGTCCTCCCCGCCTTCACCTGTTCGGCCAGCCCATCCTCGACCTTCCGCATCGCCAGGGCGAAGTCCTTGGTCGGACCGGCCCAGCGGGCGGAATAGATGCCGGGATCGCCGTTCAACGCCGGCACCACCAGCCCGCTGTCGTCGGCGAGCGCCACATGACCGGCGGCGGCGGCGGCCCTGGCCTTCAGCTCCGCATTGGCGATGAAGCTGCTGCCGGTCTCCTCCGGCTCGGGCAGGCCCAGCTCCCCGGCCGAGGTGAAGGTGGCGACATAGGGGCCGAGAAGCTCGGCGATCTCGCGCACCTTGCCCTGGTTGTGGCTGGCGATGACGAGGGTGTCGCCGGTGAAGCGGCGGGGAGCGGACATGATGATGAACCTTTGGGCGGTGAATTGCCGGCTGGATTGGCCTTACTTGATGCCGAGGGCCTGCTTCTGCAACGCCGCCAGCTCGGTCACGCCCTTGCGGGCGAGCGCCAGCAGCTCCATGAACTGCGGCTCGGAGAAGGGCGATTCCTCGGCGGTGCCCTGGATTTCGACGATGCCGGCCTTGCCGGTCAGGACGAAGTTGGCGTCGGCCTGCGCCTTGGAATCCTCGTCATAGTCGAGGTCGAGCACGGCGTTGCCCTGATAGATGCCGCAGGACACGGCGGCCACTTGATCGGTCAGCGGCATGGTTTTCAGGGCGCCGATCTGGATCAGGTGCTGGAAGGCCAGATGCAGGGCGACATAGCTGCCGGTGATGGCGGCGGTGCGGGTGCCGCCGTCGGCCTGGATGACGTCGCAGTCGATCTTGATCTGCTTCTCGCCCATCGCCGAACGGTCGGTGACGGCGCGCAGCGCCCGGCCGATCAGCCGCTGGATCTCCTGGGTGCGGCCGGACTGCTTGCCCTTCGCCGCCTCGCGGTCGGTGCGGCTGTGGGTGGAGCGCGGCAGCATGCCATATTCGGCGGTGACCCAGCCGAGCCCGGTGTTCTTCAGGAAACGCGGCACCGTCTCGTCGACGCTGGCGGTGCACAGCACATGCGTGTTGCCGAAACGCACCATGCAGGATCCCTCGGCATAGCGGCTGAAGCCGGGTTCCAGGGAGACGGTGCGCAGTTGGTCGAGGGCGCGGCCGGAGGGGCGCATGGGCATCATTCCGAAGATCGGTTGCAGGTCGGCGGCAAGCTAACGGCTCCGCCCGCCGCCGTCCATAGCGGTGTCCGGCGCGGTGTCCGCGCTGGACACTGCGCCCCCATGGTGACAGCCGCCGCCCGGCCCTCCCAACCGCCGGGGTCATGCGTGGCGGGCGGATCAGATCGGACGTGTTTCCAGCGGGATGTGTCGCCAATCGTCAGGAAAATGCATGATTCGTACAAAAACGGGTTGAAGAAGGCTTGGCGAGTTGCGCGTGCGGCGTATACCATCGCGGCCCCACCGTCGGCAGCGCACCGCAAGACAAGGCACAACGAAGACCGGCGGGCATCAGCACTCCGTTGAGGAACACGACATCCATGTCCGACACCAAGCGCGTCACCGACGAAGAGGCCCTGCTGCTGCATTCCAGCGGCCGGCCCGGCAAGCTGGAAATCACCGCGACCAAGCCGCTGACCACCCAGCGCGATCTGGCGCTGGCCTATTCACCCGGCGTCGCCGCCCCCTGCCTGCGCATCGCCGAGGATCCTTCCCTCGCCTATGACTACACCGCCAAGGGCAACATCGTCGCCATCATCTCCAACGGCACCGCCGTGCTGGGGCTGGGCGACCTGGGGGCGCTTGCCGGCAAGCCGGTGATGGAAGGCAAGGCGGTGCTGTTCAAGCGTTTCGCCGATGTCGACGGCATCGACCTGGAGGTCGACACCCGCGACGTCGACGAGTTCGTCAATTGCGTGCGCTTCCTCGGCCCCAGCTTCGGCGGCATCAACCTGGAAGACATCAAGGCGCCCGACTGCTTCATCATCGAGGAGCGGCTGCGCGAGCTGCTCGACATCCCGGTCTTCCATGACGACCAGCATGGCACCGCGATCATCGCCGCCGCCGGCCTGATCAACGCCTGCGACATCACCGGCCGCAAGGTCGAGGACGTGAAGATGGTGGTGAACGGCGCCGGTGCGGCGGGAATCGCCTGCGCCGAGCTGTTCTGCACGATGGGTGTTTCACGTGAAAACATCATCCTGTGCGACACCAAGGGCGTGGTCTATCGCGGCCGCACCAATGGCATGAACCAGTGGAAGTCGTCCTTCGCCGTCGACACCGACAAGCGCACGCTGGAAGAGGCGGTCGCCGGTTCCGACGTGTTCGTCGGCCTGTCGGCCAAGGGGGCGATGACGCCGGAGATGGTGAAGTCGATGGCGGCCAAGCCGATCATCTTCGCGCTCGCCAACCCCGATCCGGAAATCACCCCGGAGGAGGTCAAGGCGGTGCGCGGCGACGCCATCGTCGCCACCGGCCGCTCCGACTATCCGAACCAGGTCAACAATGTCCTGGGCTTCCCCTATCTGTTCCGCGGCGCGCTCGACGTGCGCGCCACCACCATCAACGAGGCGATGAAGGTCGCCGCCGCCAAGGCGCTGGCGGCGTTGGCGCGCGAGGATGTGCCGGACGAGGTCGATGCCGCCTATTCCGGGCGCCGGCTGCGCTATGGTCCCGACTACATCATCCCGGTGCCCTTCGACCCGCGCCTGATCGTCACCGTGCCGGCCGCCGTCGCCCAGGCGGCGATGGAAAGCGGCGTGGCGCGCAAGCCAATCCTCGACCTGACCAGCTACAGGCATTCCCTGCGCACCCGCCTGGACCCGACCGCCGACAGCCTGGAGCTGATCCTGGAGAAGGTGCGGACCAACCCGCGCCGCGTCGTCTTCGCCGAGGGCGAGGAGGAGCGGACGATCCGCGCCGCCATGTCCTTCCGCGCCCACGGCTATGGCACGCCGGTGCTGATCGGCCGCGAGGAGGTGATCAAGGAACAGCTGGCGGCGATGGGTCAGCCCCATGTCCAGTTCGAGATCCACAACGCCCGCCTGTCGGACGCCAACCGGCGCTATGCCGACCATCTCTACCGCCGGCTCCAGCGCAAGGGCGCGCTGCTGCGCGACTGCCAGCGGATGGTCAACCAGGACCGCAACGTCTTCGCCGCCTGCATGGTGGCGCAGGGCGACGCCCACGCCATGGTGACCGGCCTGACCCGCAGCTTCGGCGTGGCCTACGAGGAGATCCGCCGGGTCGTCGATCCCAAGGCGAACGAGCCGGTCTTCGGCCTGCATCTGTCGATCACCCGCAACCGCACCGTCTTCATCGCCGACACCACCGTCCATGTCCGTCCCGACGGCAAGACGCTGGCCGACATCGCCATGGGTGCTGCGGCCAAGGCGCGGCAGATGGGGCACGAGCCGCGGGTGGCGCTGCTGTCCTTCTCCAATTTCGGCCAGACGCCGCATCCGAACACCGATCCGCTGCGCGAGGCCCTGTCGATCCTCGACAGCCGCCGGGTCGATTTCGAGTATGACGGCGAGATGTCGGCCGACGTGGCGCTGGACTATCAGCTGATGAAGCGGGTCTATCCGTTCTGCCGCCTGTCCGGTCCGGCCAATGTGCTGATCATGCCCGGCCTGCATTCGGCCAACATCTCGGCCAAGCTGCTGAACAAGATGGCCGGCGGCCAGATGATCGGCCCGCTGCTGATCGGTTTGGACAAGCCGGCGCAGATCGTCACCATGGGCGCCACGGTCAACGACATCGTCACCGCTGCCGCCCTGGCGGCGCATGACTCGCTGCCCTGGTGAGGTGGGAAGGGTGCGGGGGTAGGCACGAAGCCATGAGGTCCGGGAATCTTGCCCTCCCCCTCCCCCTCCCGGGACGGGAGAGGGCGCTTGTGGACCAAATGTCCTCACCCCAACGCCTTGTAGAAAAACGTCGTGTCACAGAAGCCGCCCTGCGGCCACAGGGCGTAGTTGGGGATGACGCCCACTTTCGTCCAGCCGGCGCGCCCGTACAGGCGTTCGGCGTCGGCGGAGCCGGTGTCCAGCACCAGCAGGGTCTTGCCGGCGGCACGGGCGGCGTCCTCCGCCGCCCGCATCAGCAGGGCGCCGACGCCACGGCGGCGGGCGCGGCGGTGAACCAGCATCTTGGAGAGATCCGCGCGGTGCGGCTGGTTCGGCGGCTGATGGACGACCAGCTGAACGGTTCCCAGCACGCCCTCGCCATCCTCCGCCGCCAGCAGGATGCGCTCGCCCCGCTCCACCCCGGCCACCACCTGCCGCCAGAACTCCTCGGCGGTGGCGCGGTCGAGCGGGGCCATGAAACTGACCGACGCCCCGCCGGCCACGCAGTCCAGCAGCACGTCGGTCAGCCCCGGCACCGTGGCGTGGGCCTCGGCACCGGACAGCATGCGGACCGTCACGGCGGCGCCGCCGCTCTCGCCGTTCCGCTGGCGGGGATCCGGGCAGTCCCTGTCCATCGCATGTTCCTTTCAGCGTTTAGCCGCGTTTAAACCTAAGCGGCCGTCGGTGATCAGCGCCACGATGTAGCGGGCGGCCCGATCGGTCGGGTTGTGGAAGCCGGTCGGCCGGTCGAGCCGCATGGCGAGGCAATCGCCGGCCGACAGCCGGTGCGTCACCTCCCCCACCGTCAATTCGATGGTGCCGTCGAGCAGATAGACCTGTTGCTCCACCCCGGCGGCGCGGGTGCCGCTGTCGTAGGAGACGCGGGTACCGGCCGGCAGCTCGACCTCCACCAGCTCGATCGGCGATGGAAAGCCCGGCGGTGACAGGTTGCGGCGGCGATAGCCGGTGGCCGGGTCGGTCCAGGCGATCTGGTCCGACTGGCGGGCGACCGGGCTGGCATCCCGGCGCTCCGCCTCGGCGAACAGGGTGGCCAGCGTCACCCCCAGCCCGGCGGCGAGCCGGTCCAGCACCGAGGCCGTCGGGCTGCTTTCCCCCCGCTCGACCAGCGAGATCATCGAGCGGCTGACGCCCGACCGTTCGGACAGGCTGTCCAGGGTCAGGCCACGGTCCGCCCGCAGGGCGCGCAGCCGGGTGGCGAGACGGCTGTCAATGTCATTCGCGGCGTTTTCCATGAAGATAGAATGGTGATCCAGGATATTGGAGTCAACACTCCATCGCCCAATCCTTTCCATCACGGTCCCGCCCATGAATCTTTTATGACCTCCGCGCGGCCTGTCGGGCGATGGTGTAGAAGGGCCTGACCTCGACCGCCCCCCGCCTCCGCCCCCTTGTTCCACCTCCCACTCCGGTGCCGACCCCATGCGCCAGAAGGCGTTGCCGCCCACCCCGCTGTTGACCGCCCTCCTGTTGATGCTGGTGCCGCTTGCCGGCGTGCTGGCCTGGGCGGTTCAGGCCGGGGCGCTGCATGGCGGGCTGGCGCTGGCCGCCGGTCTGGCGGCGCTGGCGGGGGCCGCCCTGGCGCTGCGTACCCATCGCCATTTCGCCGATGCGATGACGGACTATGCCGCCCGGCTGGCCGAGGCGGACGAACCGCTCGCGCCCACCTTTGCACCGCCCGCCCTGAAGGCGCTGACCGCCACCATCGGGCGGCTTCACCGGGTGGGACTGCGCCGCGCCGAGAGCGTGCGGATGCAGCTGGACGCCGACGAGGCGGTGATCGACGCCCTGCCCGCTCCGCTGCTGCTGATGGACGCCGAGCGCCAGGTGGTGCGCGCCAACCAGACCGCGCGCGAGCTGTTCGGCGACAAGGTGGTCGATCGCGACCTCGCCTCCTCCCTGCGCAACCCGGCGGTGCTCGAGGCGGTGGATGCGGTTCTGCGCGGCGGCGCGTCCCGCATCATCGAATTCACCCTGCCGGTCCCGGTCGAGCGCAGCTTCGAAGCGCAGGTGAAGCCCTTCCAGCGGCTGGTGCCGCAGCCCGACCCCTCGCTGCTCGACGGCGAGATCGAGGAGGAGCAGGCCCCGCCTCCCCCCACCGTCGCCCGGATGGCGATCCTGACCCTGCATGACGTCACCGCCGCCCGCCGGTCGGAACAGATGCGCGCCGACTTCATCGCCAACGCCAGCCACGAGCTGCGCACGCCGCTCTCCTCGCTGCTGGGCTTCATCGAGACGCTGCGCGGCCCCGCCCGCGACGATCCGGAGGCGCAGGACCGCTTCCTGGCGATCATGCATGACCAGGCCAGCCGCATGGCCCGTCTGGTCAACGACCTGCTGTCGCTTTCCCGCATCGAGCTGGACGAGCATATGCCGCCCGGCGGACGGGTCGATGTGGTGGAGGAGCTGGAGAATGTCATCGCCGCGTTGCAGCTGAAGGCGGCCGACCGCCGCATCCGCCTGCGTCTGGAAGCGCCCGACGGCCTGCCGCCGGTGGTCGGCGACGAGGACCAGCTGACCCAGGTCTTCCAGAATCTGGTCAGCAACGCGATCAAATACACGCGCGAGGATACGGACGTGACCATCACCGTCGCGCTGGCCGATGGAGCGGTGGTGGGCTTCACCGGTCTGCCGGTTTCCGGCGCCGCGGCGAAGGACAGGCGCGGCGGGCGGGGCGGCACCGCCATGGTCTCCGTCGCGGTGCGCGACCGTGGCGACGGCATCGCCCGCACCCATCTTCCCCGCCTGACCGAGCGCTTCTACCGCGTCGATGCCGCGCGATCGCGCGCCATGGGCGGTACCGGGCTCGGGTTGGCGATCGTCAAGCATATCCTGAACCGCCACCGTGGCCGCCTGACCATCGAAAGCGAGGTCGGGGTGGGCAGCGCCTTCACCGTCTATCTGCCGGCGGAATCCCCCTCTTCCAGGGCGGAGAAGGCAGCGGGCGGGCTGTGACAGGGGATGGCCGCTCTGTGACGTGGTCATGAAAGCGTCATAAAAACGTAATGAATTATTCGCCCTCCGGGTCTATGGTCCGCGCCATTCCGACGGACCAGTTTCCGCTTCCCCGAGGAGGGCCACCCCTTGACCATCCGGACGCCCGCCGTCGCCGCGACCGCCTTGGGTTTGGGGTTGATCCTGAGCCTCGCCACGGCGTCCGCCTGGGCGCAGTCGCGCGACCAGATCCGCGCGGTCGGGTCCTCCACCGTCTTCCCCTTCACCACCGCGGTGGCGGAGGCCTTCGGCCGAAGCGGCAGGTTCAAGACCCCGGTGGTGGAATCGACCGGCACCGGCGGCGGGCTGAAGCTGTTCTGCGGCGGTGTCGGCCCTGCCCATCCCGACATCGCCAACGCCTCGCGCCGGATCAAGAAGTCGGAGATCGACCAGTGCGCCGCCAATGGCGTCACCACGGTGACCGAGCTGAAGATCGGCTATGACGGCATCGCGCTGGCCTCCTCGCGGAAGGCGGCGCCGGTCTCGCTGTCCACGCTTGTCCTGTGGAAGGCGCTGGCCAAGGAGGTGCCGGTGAATGGCGCCCTGGTCGCCAATCCTTACAAGCTGTGGTCCGACATCGACCCCGCCCTGCCGAGGACGGCGATCGAGATGCTGGGCCCGCCGCCGACCTCCGGGACGCGCGACACCGTCAACGAGCTGGTGATGCTGCAAGGCTGCGGGAAGGTGGCCGAGGTTGCCAGGGTGGTTCCCGACGAGGCCGCCCGCGAGCGCGCCTGCATGACCATCCGCGAGGATGGCGCCTATGTCGAGGCCGGCGAGAACGACAACCTGATCGTCCAGAAACTGGCCGCCAACCCCGACGCCTTCGGCATCTTCGGCTACAGCTATCTCGACCAGAACCGCGACACGCTGCAATCCGCGACGATGGACGGGGTGGAGCTGACGGCGGAGACGGTGGCCGCCGGCAGGTACGAGCTGGCGCGTCCGCTCTACATCTATGTGAAGAACGCCCATGCCGGCGTCATTCCGGGCATCCGCGAGTTCATCGGCGAATACACCTCCGAACGCGCGATGGGCGATGACGGCTATCTGGTCGACAAGGGCCTGATCCCCGAGCCGAAGCCCTTGCGCGAGGCCGCCCGCATCCTGGCGGTGAACCTGACTCCGCTTCAGTTCTGACCCCTTCCCCCGAGCGACCGCGCATGCAGCCGACCCTCCTCGCCCTGATCCTGGCCCTGCTCACCGTGATCGGTTTCCTGATCGGGCGGTCGCGGGCGGCCGAGTCGGTCGGCGGGCGGGTGGCGGAGCTGCATTCGGTTCCCTCCTACCATGGCGCCTATGTGGCGCTGTGGGCCGGGCTGCCGGCGCTGTTGCTGCTGGCGGTCTGGACCGCGTCGGAGGGCTGGCTGGCGCTGCGGCTGGTGCTGTCGGCCCTGCCGGAGCGGCTGACCGGCGGCGACGGCCAGTCGGTCACCCTGCTCAAGGCCGACATCCTCAACCTCGCCCGTGGTGTCGCCACCGGGCGCCAGCCCGATCCGCTGGTGGCGGAGGCGGCGCGGCGCTACGCCGCCTTCCGCGATCTCGCCGGCTGGAGCCTGCTGGGGGTCGGCGCCAGCCTTGCGGTCGCCGGCATCGCCTGGGGCCGCCACCGCGTCGGGCCGGATCTGCGCGCCCGCCCGGCGGTGGAGCGGGTGGTGCGGGTGGCGCTGGTCGTCTGCTCGCTGGTCGCCATCCTGACCACGGTCGGCATCGTGCTGTCGCTGCTGTTCGAGGCGCTGCGCTTCTTCAGCGCCGTCTCGCCGCTCGACTTCCTGTTCGGCATGCATTGGAGCCCGCAGATGGCGATGCGGGCCGATCAGGTCGGCTCCAGCGGCTCCTTCGGAGCGATCCCGCTGTTCGCCGGTACCCTTCTCATCACCGTCATCGCCATGCTGGTGGCGGTGCCGGTCGGTCTGATGGCGGCGATCTACATGTCCGAATATGCCGGGCGCGGCGTGCGCACCTGGCTGAAGCCGGCGCTGGAGATCCTGGCCGGCATCCCGACCGTGGTCTATGGCTTCTTCGCCGCCCTGACCATGGCGCCCGCCGTCCGCTCGCTGGGAGGGGTTCTGGGGCTGGATGTCAGTTCGGAATCGGCGCTGGCCGCCGGCATCGTCATGGGGGTGATGATCATCCCCTTTGTCAGCTCGCTGTCGGACGATGTCATCAACGCGGTGCCGCAGAGCTTGCGCGACGGCTCCTACGGCCTCGGCGCCACCAAGTCGGAGACGATCAGGCAGGTGGTGCTGCCGGCGGCGTTGCCCGGCATCGTCGCCGCGGTGATGCTGGCGGTCAGCCGCGCCATCGGCGAGACGATGATCGTCACCATGGCGTCGGGCCTGACCGCCAACCTGACCGCGAACCCGTTGCAGGCGGTGACCACCGTCACCACCCAGATCGCCACGCTGCTGGTCGGCGACCAGGAGTTCGACAGCCCGAAGACGCTGTCGGCCTTCGGCCTCGGCCTCGTGCTGTTCCTCGTCACGCTCTGTCTCAACATGGTCGCCCTGCGGGTGGTCCGGACCTATCGGGAGCATTATGACTGACCTCGTCGAACGGGACGCGGCGGCCGTGACGCCCTCCACCAGTCCGGCGAAGCCGCGCCTGCGCGGCGAGGCCTTCGCCCGCCGCCTGCGGGCCCGCCACGCCGCCGAGCGCCGCTTCCGGCTGGCCGGGGCCGCCGCGGTGACGCTGGCGGCGCTGATGCTGGTTCTGCTGCTGGGCTCCATCGTCGCCAAGGGCGCCGGCGCCTTCCTGGAGGCGCGCATCCGGCTGGAGGTGACGCTGGACCCGGCGGAGATTGCCGACCGCAACTTCACCGCCCCGCTGCGCCGCGCCCTCCATGCCCAGTTCCCGCAGGTGACCGACCGTGCCGGCCGCCGCGTGCTGAACGAGCTGCTGTCGTCGGGCGCGCCCTACGAGCTGGAGGCGATGGTGGCGAAGAACCCGGCGCTGGCCGGGACGACGCGGACCGTCTGGGTCCGGGCCGACGACCAGATCGACCAGCTGGTGAAGGGCGGCTACCGCCGCGACCTGCCGGAGGGCGAACGTGGTCTCAGCGACGCCAAGGTCGCCGCCGCCGACGCGCTTCTGGCCTCGGGCGCGCTGGCGCAAGGCTTCAACACCACCCTGTTCACCGCCGGCGACAGCCGGGAGCCGGAACAGGCCGGCATCGGCGGCGCCCTTGTCGGTTCGCTGCTGACGCTGCTGGTCACCATGGCGCTGTCGGTGCCGGTCGGCGTCGCCGCCGCGGTCTATCTGGAGGAGTTCGCGGCGAAGAACCGCTGGACCGGCCTGATCGAGGTGACCATCAACAACCTCGCCGCCGTGCCGTCGGTCATCTTCGGCCTGCTGGGTCTGGCCGTGTTCCTCGGCTTCTTCGGCATGCCGCGCTCGGCGCCGCTGGTCGGCGGGCTGGTGATGGCGCTGATGACGCTGCCGGTCATCATCATCTCGGCCCGCGTCGCGTTGAGGGCGGTGCCGCCGTCGATCCGTGACGCCGCGCTCGCCATCGGCGCCTCGCCTTTGCAAACGGTTCTGCATCATGTGCTGCCGCTGGCGATGCCCGCCATCCTGACCGGCACCATCATCGGCATGGCCCGCGCGCTGGGCGAGACGGCGCCGCTGCTGATGATCGGCATGGTCGCCTTCATCGTCGACATCCCCCATGGGCTGACCGACAGCGCCACGGTGCTGCCGGTGCAGATCTACATGTGGGCCGACAGCCCGGAGCGCGCCTTCACCGAACGCACCTCCGCGGCGATCCTGGTCCTGCTCGGCGTCCTGATCCTGCTGAACGGGGCGGCGGTCATCCTGCGCAAGATTTTCGAGAGACGGTGGTGAGCGCCATGAGCATGCGAAGCCCGTTGAAGCTGCGGCCCCATGGCGACCGGCGTCCCGACCAGCGTCGCGGCGCCGCCCTGCCGAACAAGATGACCGCCCGCGGGGTGACGGTGTTCTACGGCGCCAAGCAGGCGCTGCGCGGCATCGACCTCGACATCCAGGAGAACCGGGTGCTGGCGCTGATCGGCCCGTCCGGCTGCGGCAAATCGACCTTCCTGCGTTGCCTGAACCGGATGAACGACACCGTCGAGGGCTGCCGGGTCGAAGGACGCATCGCGCTCGACGGCGAGGACGTCTATGGCAAGACGGTCGACGCGGTGCAGCTGCGCGCCCGTGTCGGCATGGTGTTCCAGAAGCCGAACCCCTTCCCCAAATCGATCTACGACAATGTCGCCTACGGCCCGCGCATCCATGGTCTGGCGTCGGGCCGCGCCGAGCTGGACGAGGTGGTGCAGACCTCGCTCAAGCGTGCCGGCCTGTGGGCGGAGGTGAAGGACCGCCTGCGCGAACCCGGCACCAGCCTGTCCGGCGGCCAGCAGCAGCGGCTGTGCATCGCCCGCGCCATCGCCGTCAGCCCCGAGGTGATCCTGATGGACGAGCCCTGCTCGGCGCTCGACCCCATCGCGACCGCCCATATCGAGGAGCTGATCGACGAGCTGCGGGCCAACTACACCATCGTCATCGTCACCCACAACATGCAGCAGGCCGCCCGCGTGTCCCAGCGCACCGCCTTCTTCCATCTCGGCGAGATGGTGGAGTGCGACGACACCGAGGACATCTTCACCAACCCGCGCGACGAGCGCACCCAGGGCTACATCACCGGCCGCTATGGCTGATCTCTTCCCGCTTGCGCCCCACCCCCGCCTCCCCTCCCTCCTTGTTGAAAAGGCTGTCCCATGCCGGTTAACGTCGAGACGCGCGCCGTGAACGGAGCCACCATGAACGCGGCCCTGAAGCCGCTCGTCCTGATCGTCGAGGACGAGGCCGATATCCTGACGCTGCTGAAGTACAACCTGGAAAAGGAAGGCTTCCGCGTCGCCACCGCCAGCGACGGCGAGGAGGCCCTGCTGGCCGCCGGCGAACAGACGCCGCACATCGTCCTGTTGGACTGGATGCTGCCGCTGATGAGCGGGCTGGAGGTCTGCCGCCAGCTGCGCCGCAACGCCAAGACCCGCGACATCCCGATCATCATGCTGACCGCCCGCGGCGAGGAGGGCGACCGCGTGCGCGGCCTGAATTCCGGCGCCGACGACTACATCACCAAGCCCTTCTCGCCGACCGAGCTGGTGGCCCGCATGCGCGCGGTGCTGCGCCGCGCCTCCCCCGGCATGACCGACGAGGTGCTGACCTTCGCCGACGTGACGATGGATCTGGCCGCGCACCGCGTCCGCCGCAACAGCCGCGACGTCCATCTCGGGCCGACGGAGTTCCGCCTGCTGCGCCATTTCATGCAGCATCCCGGCCGCGTCTTCTCCCGCGAACAGCTGCTCGATCTGGTGTGGGGGCACGATGTGTATGTCGAGCCGCGCACCGTCGACGTCCATATCCGCCGCCTGCGCAAGGCGATGAACGAGGAGGATGAGCTGGACCTGATCCGTACCGTGCGGTCGGCCGGCTACGCGCTCGATACCAAGTCGATGTGATGCGAGGTCAGCCCCCGACCTTGATCCTCCCCGCCCCGCGGGGGAGGATCAAGGTCGGGAGCTGACTGCTCCTGACATTTCCCATCCGGCCGCGCTGCCCCCCTCATGATCCTGCTCTTCACCGACTTCGGCCTTTCCGGCCCCTATACCGGCCAGATGAAGGCGGTGTTGGCGCAACAGGCGCCCGGCGTGCCGGTCATCGACCTGTTCGCCGACGCTCCCGCCTTCGACCCGCAGCTCTCCGCCTATCTGCTGGCGGCCTACGCCCCGGCCTTTCCGGCCGGAAGCGTCTTTCTCTGCGTCGTCGATCCCGGTGTCGGCACCGACCGGCGGCCGGTGATGGTGGAGGCGGACGGGCGCTGGTTCGTCGGCCCCGACAATGGTCTGTTCGCCCTGGCCGCCCGCCGCGCAACGTCGCTAAACGCCTGGACCATCGACTGGATTCCGGAGCGGTTGTCCGCCAGCTTCCATGGCCGCGACCTGTTCGCCCCGGTCGCCGCCCGTCTCGCCACCGGACGGGCCGTCGAGCGCGGCCCGCTCGCCCCCGCCGACATCGACCGACCCGGCTGGCCGGACGAACTGCCGCGCATCGTCTATGTCGATGTCTATGGCAACGCCATGACCGGAATGCGGGCTTCCACCCTGCCCGCCGATGCGGTGCTGGGCGCGGCCGGCACGCGCATCGCCCGCTCCCGGACCTTCGGCGCCGTCGGGCCGGGGCAGCCGCTGTGGTACGAGAACTCGAACGGCTTGGCGGAGATCGCCGTCAATCGCGGGCGGGCCGACCGGGCGCTGGGGCTGGCGGTGGGCGATGTGGTGACCGTCGAACCTTGAGCCGCCCAAAAGAAAACCGCCCGGAAGCGGGAGGCTTCCGGGCGGTGATCGCTGTGATCAGCGGCTTGTCCGATCAGGTTTGCCGGGGTCAGTCGTTGTTGCGCTGGCCCAGGAACTGCAACAGGAACTGGAACAGGTTGATGAAGTCCAGATACAGCGTCAGGGCGCCCATCAGGGCGAGCTTGCCGGCGCTCTCGTGATCGTAGCTCTCGGCGTAGCTTTCCTTGATCGCCTGGGTGTCATAGGCGGTCAGGCCGGTGAAGATCAGCACGCCGATGGCGGAGATCGCGAAGTGAAGGGCCGGCGACTGGAAGAAGATGTTGGCCAGGCCGGCGATCACCAAGCCGATGACGCCCATCATCAGGAACGAGCCCATCTTCGACAGGTCGGCCTTGGTGGTGTAGCCGTACAGGCTCATCGCCAGGAAGGTCGCGGCGGTGACGAAGAAGGTCAGCGCGATCGACGCCCCGGTGAAGACCAGGAAGATGGCCGACATCGACAGGCCCATCGCGCCGCAATAGGCCCAGAAGATCATCTGTGCCGACGCGAAGGACAGGCGCTGGATGCCGAAGGACAGCACCATGACGAAGGCCAGCGGGGCCAGCATCACCACCCACTTCAGCGGCGAGCCGAAGATCGCCATCATGATGGCCGGGCTGGACGACACGAGGGCCGCGACCAGACCCGTCAGGATCAGGCCGGCACCCATGTAGTTGTACACGCGCAGCATGTGCTGCCGCAGGCCTTCGTCTAAGTATCCCCGATCTGTCGCGCGGCCCACGGTCGCGAAGCGGTTATAGGTCGGGTCTGCCATGGTTTGGTTTCCTCGGTGGAATAGGGTGATCCCGTCGCAAGACATATTGGCGAGTCCGCCATGCGGTTCAATAGGAATCGGCGACGCTTTTTCGGAATGAAAAAGCTTTCACGATTCGTTTTTGCTGCGGCGTCATGACGCGGGAATCACTCGTTCCGAAGCAATGGCGCCGAAGGCTGGCCCAAAGCCCGCCAAGTACCATAAAACCCGAAAGCCAGCGTGATCGCCGTGCTCAGCAAAGCGGTGGTGACGACCGCCGACGGCAGGAAGCTCCATTCCCAATGCATCAGGAACTTCAGCACCGCCCAGGCGGTCAAGGTGCCGATGATGCCGGCGATGACCGCGGTCAGCAGGCCGAGCAGCCCATATTCCAGCAGGAAGGCGCGCAGCACGTCGCCGCGCGTCGCCCCCAGCACCTTCAGCACCACCGCGTCATAGACCCGGCGGCGGTGGCCGGCGGCGACGGCGCCGGCCAGCACCAGGGTGCCGGCGGCCAGCGTGATGCCGGCGACGATGCGCACCGCCGTGCCGATATGGCCCAGCATCTCCGCCACCGTGTCCAGCGCGTCCTTCACCCGGACCATGGTGATGTTGGGGAAGCGTTGCAGGACGGCGCGCTGCACCTGGGTCTCGGCGTCGGGCGTGGCGCGGACGGTGGCGATCCAGGTCTGCGGCGCGCCCTCCAGCGTGCCGGGGGCGAAGACCAGGGTGAAGTTGATCGCCATGCTGCCGAAATCGGCGGCGCGGATGTTGGCGACCTTGGCCTCGATGCCGCGGCCCAGGATGTTGATGGTCATGGTGGCGCCGGGACCGATGCCGAAGGCCTCGGCGACGCTTTGGTGGATGGAGATCAGCGGCGGGCCGGCATAGTCGGTCGGCCACCACGACCCGGCGGTGACGGTCGAGCGTTTCGGGATCGTCGCGGAATAGGTGATGCCGCGGTCGCCGGCCAGGATCCAGGCCTGCTCCGGATCGACCAAGGCCTTTTCGGCGTCCCGGCCGTTCACCCGCTCGATCCGGCCGCGCAGGCTCGGCACCGCCTCGAAGCCGCCGGCGCCGGGAACGGCGGTGACCAGATCGCGCAAGGGATCGAACTGGTCGCGCTGGATGTCAACGAAGAAGAAGCTGGGGGCGTCCTGCGGGATCGTCTCCGACACCCGGCGGGCGAAATTGCCCTGGATCAGCGCGATGGCGACCAGCACGGTCAATCCCAGCCCGAGCGACAGCACCACCGCCGCCGTCGGGTTGCCCGGCCGGTGCAGGTTGGCGAGCGCCAGCCGCAGCCCCGGACGCCTGGCAAGTCCTATTCCACCCCGGCCGACCCGCGCGGCACCCCAGGTGACCAGGGCGGCGGCGGCGCGGAAGGCGAGGAAGGTGGCGATGGAGCCGCCGACGAACCACAGCGCGAACAGCTTGTTCTGGGCGCTCAGCACCGCCAGCCCGGCGAGCGCCAGGGCCGCGGCGATCATCGCCAGGGTGTAGGGCTTGCGCGGCCGTCCGCCGGCGGGGGCGATCACGTCGCGGAACAGGGCGCCCGCCGGCACCTCGCGCGCCCGGCCGAGCGGCCACAGCGAGAAGGTCAGCGCCGTCAGCACGCCATAGAGGGCGGCGAGCGCCAAGGCGCCGGGATAGACGCCGATCTGGGCCGACACCGGCAGCACGCCGTCGAGAAGCCGGCCCAGCGCCAGCGGCGCCACCGCACCCAGCGCCAGCCCGATGACGATGCCGAGCAACGCCAGCGCCAGGATCTGCGCCAGATAGAGCTGGAAGACCAGGGCGCCGGGGGCGCCGATGCATTTCAGCATGGCGATGGTGCGGGCGCGCGACTCCAGATGGCTGCGCACCGCGTTGCCCACCCCGACGCCGCCGACCAGCAGGGCGGTCAGCCCGACCAGCGTCAGGAACAGGGTCATGCGCTCGATGAAGCGTTCGATCTGCGGCGAG
This sequence comes from Azospirillum sp. B510, assembly GCF_000010725.1. Taxonomy (NCBI): domain Bacteria; kingdom Pseudomonadati; phylum Pseudomonadota; class Alphaproteobacteria; order Rhodospirillales; family Azospirillaceae; genus Azospirillum; species Azospirillum sp. B510. Next base: position 32,206 of record NC_013854.1, read on the forward strand.
GCGTTGGTGAAGTCGCGCATCCGCCAGGGCGCGTCGGGGAAGCGGGCGCGCAAGGACTCCTGCCATGCCTTCAGGTCGGTGTCCGGCGGCAGCGCCACCTTGGCGCTCCACCAGGTGAGACTGCCGGGTTGCAGCAACCCGGTGTTCGTCAGCGACGGCAGCGCCACCAGCAGGCGCGGCCCCAGCGAGAAGGCGTTGGAGGAGGCGCGGTCCGGTTCGCGCTCCAGCACGGCGGCGACGCGAAAGGCGCCCTCGCCGACCTGGATGGTGTCGCCGGGCTTCACGCCCAGCCGGTCGGCCAGACCGGCCTCGATCACCGCGCCCCAGCGGCCGTCCTTTTGCGCCAGCGCGTCGCGCAGGTCGCCGCCACCCTCCAGCGCGACCGTGCCGTAGAGCGGATAGGGATCGTCGACCGCCTTCAGCTCGACCAGCGAGGAGCGGGTATCGTCACCGGAGCGGGCCATCGCCCGCATCTCGGCGGCGGTCGAGACCCGGCCGCCGGCCTTCAGCGCCGCCATCTGCTCGTCGTCCGGCGGGCTGTAGAGTTGCCGCAACGCGACGTCACCGCCGAGGATGGAGCGCCCGTCGCTCGCCAGCCCGTCGAGCAGCCCGCTCGACACCGACTGCACGGCGGCGATGGCGGCGACGCCCAGCGCCAGACAGGCGAGGAAGACCCAAAAGCCCTTCAGCCCGGTGCGCAGTTCCCGCCGGGCAAGGCGGAGGGCGAGAGGGAGGTTGGTCATCCCCCTCACTCCCCCGCCGCCTGGAGCTTCGCGCGCCGGGCCGCCTGACCGTCGTCGGCGATGCGGCCATCGGCCAGCCGGACCGTCCGGTCGCAGCGGGCGGCAAGCGCCTGGTCGTGGGTGATCAGCACCAGCGTCGTCCCCCGCCGTTCGGCCAGATCGAACAGCAGCTTGACGATGGTGGCGCCGGTGTCGATGTCGAGGTTGCCGGTCGGCTCGTCGGCCAGCAGCAGAGACGGCTCGGTGACGAAGGCGCGGGCCAGCGCCGTGCGCTGCTGCTCGCCGCCCGAAAGCTGGCCTGGATAGTGATGGATGCGGTGCCCCAGCCCGACCTGCTCCAGCCCGGCGCGGGCGCGGTCGAAGGCGTCGGCGACACGAGCGAATTCCAGCGGGATGGCGACATTCTCCAGCGCCGTCATGGTCGGCACCAGATGGAAGGCCTGGAAGACGATGCCGACATGCCGCCGGCGGAAGCGCGCCAGACCATCCTCGTCCAGCCGCCCCAGATCCTGCCCGGCGACACGGACGCCGCCGCCGCTGGGGCGTTCCAACCCGGCCATCACCATCATCATGGTCGACTTGCCGGAGCCGCTGGGACCGATGACGCCGACCCGCTCCCCGGCCGCCACCTGAAGATTCACGCCGCGCAGGATGTTGACGGGTCCGGCCCCGCTGTCCAATTTCAGGTGGATGTCGTCGAGTTCAACGATGAAGTCGTTGGAAGACCGGGCGATGGAGTTTGACGACGTTGCGGGGGACTGGGCCTTGGACATGCGACACTCGCACAAGCGGAATGGACCATCGCCATATGGCACGGCCCGCCGGGCTTTCAACTCGGGCGCGCTTGGCGCCGCGCTGGCCTTCCTTCTCACCGCAGGGATATCGATGACCGTTCCGACCCCCGCCGCCGCCCAGCCGGTGAAGCTGCTGGCGCTGGGCGACAGCCTGACCGCCGGCTATGGCTTGCCGGAACCGCAGGGCTTCACCCGCCAGTTGGAAAAGGCGCTGGCCGCCAAGGGCTACGGCGTCACCGTGATCAATGCCGGCGTGTCGGGCGACACCACCGCCGGCGGCCGGGCGCGGCTCGATTGGGCGCTGGCCGATCGGCCGGACGCCGCCATCGTCGAGCTGGGCGCCAACGACATGCTGCGCGGGCTCGATCCCGGTCAGGCCAGGGCCAACCTCGACGCCATCCTGAAGAGCCTGACGGAGCGCAAAATCCCGACGCTGCTGGCCGGCATGTACGCCTCCCCCAGCCTGGGCAAGCCCTACACCGACAGCTTCAACGCCATCTATCCCGATCTGGCGAAGAGCCACAACCTGCCGCTCTATCCCTTCTTCCTCGACGGGGTGGCGTTGCGGCAGGCGCTGTTCCAGCCGGACGGGCTGCACCCCAACGCCCAGGGCGTGGCGGTGATCGTGGAGCGCATCCTGCCTTCCGTCACCGCCCTGCTCGACAGCCTGCCGCGGATGCGGAAGACTGGCGAAAAGACCGGAGGCTGACCCGTCATGACCGCGACCCTCGACAGCGACACCCGCTTTCACGCCGCCTGCGCCGCCGGGGCGGAGTGGGGGCCGACGGTCAAGGCCTGCCTGGACCGGCTGGGGCCGGTCGCCGGCTGCAACCTGGGCTTCCTCTATCTGACCGACGGGCTGGCGGAGCATGCGACCAGCATCGTCACCCTGCTGCGCGGCGTCACCGGCATCCGCCACTGGGTCGGCACCGCCGGCATCGGCGTGATGGCGAACGGTGCGGCCCTGTTCGACGAGCCGGGGCTGGCGATCATGGCCGCCCGCCTGCCGGAGGACAGCTTCCGCCTGTTCCCCACCCTGACCGACGGGCTGGAACCGCTGCGCGGCAGCGCCGGCGGCTGGCTGGACCGGCATGGCGCGGCGCTGGCGCTGGTCCATGTCGACCCGCACCATGCCGACATGGCCGGGCTGGTGTCCCGTTTGTCGGAGGAGGCCGGCGTCTTCCTGGTCGGCGGCCTCACCGCCTCGCGCGGGGAGTTCCCGCAGATCGCCGCCGGGGCGGAGGATGCCGATCCGGTCACCAGCGGCGGCGTGTCGGGCCTGCTGTTCGCGCCCACCCTGCCGGTCGCCACCGCCCTGACCCAGGGCTGCCGCCCGATCGGGCCGACCCGCAGCGTCACCGCCAGCGACGACAACGTCATCCTGGAGATCGACGGCCGCCCGGCGCTGGAGGTGTTCAAGGAGGATATCGGGCCGGCGCTCGCCGCCGACCTGCGGCAGGTGGCCGGGCTGATCTGCGCCGGGTTGCCGATCACCGGATCAGACACCCAGGATTATCTGGTGCGCGACCTGATCGCCATCGACCCGCGCGCCGGCTGGATCTCCATCGCCGAACAGGTGACCACCGGCCAGCCGGTGATGTTCACCCGCCGTGACCGGGAAACCGCCGCCGCCGACATGCGCCGCATGCTGGACAGCCTCAAGAAACGGGTGAAGGCGACGCCGAAGGGGGCGGTGTATGTCAGTTGCATCGCCCGCGGCCCCAGCCTGTTCGGCGCCGCCAACGCCGAGCTGTCGATGATCCGCGAGACCTTCGGCGACATCCCGCTGACCGGCTTCTTCGCCTCGGGCGAGGTGTCGCACAACAGGCTCTATGGCTATACCGGCGTGTTGACGCTTTTCCTCTAAAAGTCAATTTCGGACAAGGAACGTTTCGGATGCAGTATCGCCCGCTCGGCCGCACCGGCCTGTCGGTTAGCGCCATCGGCCTCGGCACCATGACCTGGGGTCGCCAGAACACCGAGGCCGAAGGCCATGCCCAGATGGATGCGGCGCTCGACCGCGGCATCAATTTCTGGGACACGGCGGAGATGTACGCCGTCCCGCCCATCGCCGAGAGCTATGGCAAGACCGAGGAGGTGATCGGCAGCTGGTTCCAGTCGCGCGGCAAGCGTGACAAGGTGATCCTCGCCAGCAAGATCATCGGCGCCCCGGCCGGCGGCTTCGGCTGGGTGCGCGAGGGCAAGTCGCGCCTCGACCGCGCCAACATCTTCGCGGCGGTGGAGGCCAGCCTATCGCGGCTGAAGACCGACTACATCGACCTCTACCAGATCCACTGGCCCGACCGCGTCACCAACCGCTTCGGCGGCCGCACCTACCAGCACAAGCCCGAGCAGGACGGCGTTCCGATCGAGGAGACGCTGGCGGTGCTGGCCGAGCTGGTGAAGGCCGGCAAGATCCGCCATGTCGGCCTGTCCAACGAATCGCCCTGGGGGGTGATGCGCTATCTGCGCGCCGCCGAGGTGGCCGGGCTGCCGCGTGTCGCCTCGATCCAGAACGCCTACAATCTGCTGAACCGGACCTTCGAGAACGGCTTGTCGGAAGTGGCGCTGCGCGAGGATGTCGGGCTGCTCGCCTATTCGCCGCTGGCCGCCGCCACGCTGACCGGCAAATATCTGAACGGCGCCATTCCGCTGGGCAGCCGCCGCGCGATCGACCACCGGCCGTCGCGCTATGCCACGGTGAATGCCGACGCGGCGACGGAGGCCTATCTCGACATCGCCCGCCGCCATGGTCTGGCCCCCAACCAGATGGCGATCGCCTTCACCTTGCGGAAGCCCTTCGTCACCTCGTCCCTGATCGGAGCGACGACGATGGAGACGCTGATCTCGAACATCGAGTCCCTCGACGTCACCCTGTCGCCGGAGGTGATGGCGGAGATCGACGCCGTGCACAACCGCATGCCGGATCCGTGCCCGTGAGGGGTTGGTAGGGCGCCGGCCGCGGTTGCCCCCTCCCATCCTCCCCCGCTCTCGCGGGGGCGGGTCGGGGCGGGCGGAAGGTCAGGGTGGGGCTGACGCCGCCGAACCATGGAGGTGCCCATGCTCCGCCTGTTCGTCGCTCTCGACCTGACGGAGGACATCCGCCAACGGCTGGCCGGGCTGGCCGGCGGGGTGCCCGGCGCCCGCTGGACCGATCCCGAGGCCATGCATCTGACCCTGCGCTTCATCGGCGAGGTGCCGGAGGATCAGGCGATGGACATCGACGCCGCCCTGGCCGAGCTGCGGGCGCCCGCCTTCGCGCTGACCCTCGACGGGGTCGGCCTGTTCGGCAGCGGGCGCAAGGCGCGGGTGCTGTGGGCCGGGGTCGAGCGCAACGAGGCGCTAGCCCACCTCCAGGCCAAGGTCGAATCCGTTCTGGTCCGTTGCGGCCTGCCGGCGGAGGAGCGGAAATTCTCCCCCCACGTCACGCTGGCCCGGCTGAGGGACGCGCCGGCCGACCGCATCGGCCGCTTCCTGTCCGACCGCGGCCTGTTCCGCGCCGGCCCGATGCCGGTGGATCATGTCACGCTCTACCGCAGCCATCCCGGCAATGGCGGGGCGGTATATGAGGCGTTGCGCGACTATCCGCTGACGCCGGTGTGACGGTCAGGCCCGGAACATCGCCTCAAGGTCGGCGATCAGGCCGGGGCCTCGCGGTTGCCAGCCGAGCTTGGCCTGGGTCCGGATGCTCGACGCCATCAGGTCCATGCCGGCGAAGGCGCCCAGCCAGCCGAGATGATCGGCCGCCCTGTCCTGCGGGATGGAGATCGCCTCGATCCCCAGGCCGCGCGCCACCGTTTCCACGATCTCGCGGAGCGGGATGCCCTCTTCGCCGACCGCATGATAGCGCGCGCCGGGCTCCTTCCTCTCGATCGCCAGACGATAGAGGCGGGCGACGTCGTCCAGATGGCAGGCGGACCAGCGGTTGCGCCCCTCGCCGACATAGGCGGCCACGCCCCTCTGGCGGAAGATCGCGATCAGGAACGAGATCAGGCCCTGCCTTTCCGTGTCGTGAACCTGGGGCAGCCGCATCGCCGCGACATTGACGCCAGCCTCCAGCAGCGCGTTGCCGGCGCGTTCGGAGGCGACGCGGGGGCTGTGGTGGCTGTCGTCGAAGATGTCCTCACGGGCCGGCTGGCCATGGCCGGCGCTGCCCATGCCGACCGCCGAGGTGATCAGCAGCGGACGGTCCGATCCCTTCAGCACGTCGCCAAGCGCGCCGATGACCCGGCGGTCCTTCTCGCAATTCTCGGCGAAGCGCGAGAAATCGTGATCGAACGCCGTGTGGATCACCGCCTCGGCTGTCTCTGCGCCGCCCCGGATGCTCGCCAGATCCTCCAGCGTCGCCTGGTGTGGCTCGGCCCCGGCGGCTTCCAGCGCGCGGGCGCCATCCTCGGAGCGGGTCATGCCGATGACGTGATGGCCGGCGTTCAGAAGTTCGGAAAGCACCGCCCGGCCGATGAAGCCGGTGGCTCCGGTAAGAAAAATGCGCATGGGGTAGGTCCTTTTTCCAGAATCCGCACCCCCACTCTGGCGACCGGATGTATCCTGTTAAAGTAGTGACGTTTTCCTAGTATAATGATTACCAGGGTATAATGATTACCAGGATCGCCGATGCCGACGGATGCCAGACCGACCGACAGCGCCAATACGCTGGCCTCCTTTCTGCGGGACCGCCGCATGCGGCTGGATCCGGCGGCCTTCGGCTTCTCGGGCCGCCGCCGCACGCCGGGGCTGCGCCGGGAGGAGGTGGCGCAGCGCGCCAACATCAGCCCGACCTGGTACACCTGGCTGGAGCAGGGGCGCGGTGGGGCGCCGTCCGCCGATGTGCTGGACCGGATCGCCGGCGGTCTGATGCTCACCGATCTCGAACGCGAGCATATGTTCATCCTGGCGCTCGGCCGTCCGCCGGAGATGCGCTACAAGCCGGTGCAGGGTGTCAGTCCGCGGCTGCAACGGCTGCTGGACGCCTTCGACGCCTGCCCGGCCTTCATCAAGACCCCGACCTGGGACGTCGTCGCCTGGAACCACGCCGCCGCCATCGTCCTGACCGATTACGGCACGCTTCCCGCCGACCGGCGGAACATCCTGCGCCTCGTCTTCTGCGATCCGGCGGTCCGCGCCAAACAGACCGATTGGCAGGGCATGGCGCGCTTTCTGGTCGGCGCCTTCCGTGTCGACGCCGCGCGGGTCGGTGCCACGAAGGAGATCACCGACCTCGTCGATGAGCTGTGCCGGGCCAGCCCGGACTTCGCCGTCTTCTGGAAGGAGACCGACGTCTATGCGCCGAGCGAGGGCATCAAGCAGCTCCGGCACCCCCTGCTCGGCATCGTCCGCATGGAATATTCGGCCTTCGCCGTCGATGGCCGCCCGGACCTTGGCCTGATGGTCTATAACCCGCTGGACGGGCCGGTCAAGGAACGGATCCGGGCCCTGGTCGGCGAGAGGATTGAAGCCGACCGAAGAGGCGGTCCGGGGGATGGCGGCCGCGAGTGAACGCCGCTCAGATGACGACGCCATCCCACGGCTGGTCGCCGGTATCCGCTCCCGTCCCTGCCCCGATGGTCACGCCGCTGTCGGTGACGACCCGGTTCTTGCCTTCCTGCTTGGCGCGGTACATGCGCTGGTCGGCCAGTTCCACCAGCGCCTCCCAATCGGCGGGGCGGTCGGCCGAATGTTCGGCGATGCCGACGCTGGCGGTTTGCAGGCTGCCGTCCGGACGCTTGCCGAAGCCGGCGCGGCGCATCCGCTCCACCGCGATCAACGCGCCCTCCACCGGGGTATCCGGCATCACCACCAGGAACTCCTCGCCGCCCCAGCGGATCAGCGCGTCGGACTGGCGCAGCAGGCTGCGGATGGTGTTGGCGGCATGGCGCAGGACGCGGTCGCCCTCCTCGTGCCCATAGCGGTCGTTGACCGCCTTGAAGTCGTCGAGATCGACGAAGATCGCCGTCAGCGGCTGGGCCGCCCGTTCGGCATGGGCGACCTGGAGTTTCAGCACCTCCTCGCCGATGCGGCGGGAAAAGGCGCCGGTCAGCGTGTCGTGCGCCGCCTGCTCCAGCAGCGCGATCATGAAATGCAGCTGGCTGATCGCCGCCAGTGTCGCCACCACCGCGATCAGCGCCAGCAGCCACAAGGCACTGATGTAGGAAGGGAACGGCATCACCAGCGACCCGTAGAAGCCGGCGCCCAGATGGGCGGCCAGCATCGGCGCGGCGAACAGCGCGCCCTCCAGCGCGGTCAGCGGAAAGACGCTGAGCCCCGCCACCATCACGAAGGGCAGATAGCCATAGCCGGCGCTGACGGCGATGCGCAGATCGTCGACGCCCTGATTGTAGAGCAGCGGGTGGGAGATGGCGAAGAACAGCGTCGGGATCGCCAGCAGGCCGGTCAGCCGCCACCAGGCGCAAGCCATGTCGTCGCAGGACCGGCGGTCGAAGGCGAGCGCCAGGAAGGCGGCGCTGGCGGCCAGCCGCAACAGGATCAGCCAGGCTGCCAGCGACCAGTCGAAGACGGTCACGTCGATGACAATCCACAGCGGGGTCAGCACGCCGAAGACCAGCGCCACCATCCGCACGCGCGACTGGATCATCGCGGCGCGTCGGCGTTGCAGGATCGGCGTATGGCCGGCCGGAAGGATCAGGTCGGGCAGCTCGTCGCTGCGGACGAAGGCGTCGAACAGCGCGGCCAGAAGCCTCTCACTCCGCATGAAGCAGCCTGCCCCCGGCACCGGCCGGACATGTCGCCAATGGATCAGCCATGAAGGGTGATTACACGTGCATGACGGTAGCTTCAACGGCTTTCGCGTTGAAATGGTGGTCCGGCGGCGGGAAGGCGGGGCGGGACTCCGTCCTGCGGCAAAAGGTGACGGGCGGCGCGTCACCGACACGCCGCCCGTCTCAAAGCTCCGTCCCGACGATGCCGGTGACGGTCAGTCCTTCAGGTCTTCCCAAAGCTCCTTCACCTTGGCGAAGAAGCCCTCCGACTGCGGGTTCGACCCTTCCTTGGCGGCACCCTCGAACTCGCGCAGCAGCTCCTGCTGGCGCTTGGTCAGGTTCACCGGGGTCTCCACCACCGCCTGGATGTACATGTCACCACGCTGGGCGCTGCGCAGCACCGACATGCCCTTGCCCTTGATGCGGAACTGGTGGCCGGACTGGGTGCCCGGCGGGACCGTCACCTTGGTGCGGGTGCCGTCGATGGTCGGCACCTCCACGGACCCGCCGAGCGCCGCCGTGGTCATCGGGATCGGCACCCGGCAATGGATGTTGGCGCCGTCGCGCTGGAAGATCGCGTGCGGGGCGATCGCCAGGAAGATGTAGAGGTCGCCGGCCGGCGCCCCGCGCAGCCCCGCCTCGCCCTCGCCGGCCAGACGGATGCGGGTGCCGTCCTCGACACCGGCGGGGATGTTGACCTGCAGGGTCTTTTCCTTGCGCAGCCGGCCGGAGCCGCCGCAGGTCTTGCAGGCGTCCTTGATGACCTTGCCGGCGCCGTGGCAGCCGGGGCAGGTCCGCTCGATGGTGAAGAAGCCCTGCTGCGCCCGCACCTTGCCGTGACCCTGGCAGGTCGGGCAGGTGATCGGCTGGGTTCCCGCCGCCGCACCGGAGCCGTTGCAGCCGTCGCACTGCACGGTGGTGGGGACGCGGATGGTGGTCTGGGCGCCCTTGAAGGCGTCCTCCAGCCCGATCTCCAGATTGTAGCGCAGGTCCTGGCCGCGGCCGGACGCGCCGCCGCCGCCGCCGCGGCGCCCGCCCATGAACTCGCCGAACATCTCGTCGAAGATGTCGGCGAAGCCGCCGCCGCCGCCGAAGTCGAAGTTGAAGCCGCCGGCCCCGGCGCCGGCGCCCGGACCACGGCCACCCTCGAAGGCGGCGTGGCCGAACCGGTCATAGGCCGCGCGCTTCTGATCGTCCTTCAGGACGTCATAGGCTTCGCTGATTTCCTTGAACTTCTGCTCGGCGTCCTTGTCACCCTGGTTGCGGTCCGGGTGGTACTGCATCGCCATCTTGCGATAAGCCTTTTTCAGCTCATCCGCGCTGGCGTTCTTCGCCACACCGAGCAGCTCGTAATAATCCTGTTTCGCCATGGGGGCCGACCGCCTTTGAGTCGTTCTGGTCCAAACTGTCCGCGCCGTGCCGGAGCCTGATCCCAGCATACCGAAGGCCCGCCGCCGGGGAAAGGCGGCGGGCCATCGATGCTCGCGTCAGGTCCGTTGCGAAAAGAAGCGTGCCGGGTCTTAGACCGACTTCTTCTTGTCGTCGTGGACTTCCTCGAAGTCGGCGTCAACGACGCCCGGCTCGTTCGGCTGGGCGCCCGGCGCCTCGCCGCCCGCCGCCGGGGCCTCGCCCTGGCCGGCCTTGTACATCGCCTCGCCCAGCTTCATCGAAACCTGGGCCAGCGCGTCGGTCTTCGCCTTGATGCCGTCCAGATCCTCGCTGTCCAGCACCGACTTCAGCTCGGCGACGGCGGCCTCCGCGGCGGTCTTGTCGGAGGCCGGGATCTTGTCGCCGTTCTCCTTGATGGTCCGCTCGGTGGTGTGGATCAGGGCGTCGGCGTGGTTGCGGGCGTCGACCAGCTCGCGGCGCTTCTTGTCGGCGTCGGCATGGGCCTCCGCGTCCTTGACCATCTTCTGGATGTCGGCGTCCGACAGCCCGCCCGAGGCCTGGATGCGGATCTGCTGCTCCTTGCCGGTCGCCTTGTCCTTCGCCGTGACGCTGACGATGCCGTTGGCGTCGATGTCGAAGGTGACCTCGATCTGCGGCACGCCGCGCGGGGCCGGCGGGATGCCGACCAGGTCGAACTGGCCCAGCGCCTTGTTGTCCTGGGCCATCTCGCGCTCGCCCTGGAAGACGCGGATGGTGACGGCGTTCTGGTTGTCCTCGGCGGTCGAGAAGGTCTGGCTCTTCTTCGTCGGGACCGTGGTGTTGCGGTCGATCAGACGGGTGAAGACGCCGCCCAGCGTCTCGATGCCCAGCGACAGCGGGGTGACGTCGAGCAGCAGGACGTCCTTGACCTCGCCCTTCAGCACGCCGCCCTGGATGGCGGCGCCGATGGCGACCACCTCGTCCGGGTTGACGCCGCGGTGCGGCTCGCGGCCGAAGAACTGCTTCACCGCGTCGATGACCTTGGGCATGCGGGTCATGCCGCCGACCAGGATCACCTCGTCGATCTCGCTGGCCTTCAGGCCGGCATCCTTCAGGGCCGCCTTGCAGGGCTCGATCGTGCGCTGCACCAGATCATCGACCAGGGCTTCCAGCTTGGCGCGGGTCAGCTTGATGTTGAGGTGCTTCGGACCGGTCTGGTCGGCGGTGATGAAGGGCAGGTTGACTTCGGTCTGCGTGGTGGACGACAGCTCGATCTTCGCCTTTTCCGCGGCTTCCTTCAGGCGCTGGAGGGCCAGCTTGTCCTTGCGCAGGTCGATGCCCTGCTCCTTGTGGAACTCGTCGGCCAGATACTCGATGACCCGGCTGTCGAAATCCTCGCCGCCCAGGAAGGTGTCGCCGTTGGTCGACTTCACCTCGAACACGCCGTCGCCGATCTCCAGCACGGAGATGTCGAAGGTGCCGCCGCCCAGGTCATAGACCGCGACGGTGCCGGACCCCTTCTTCTCCATGCCGTAGGCGAGTGCCGCGGCCGTCGGCTCGTTGATGATGCGCAGGACTTCCAGCCCGGCGATCTTGCCGGCGTCCTTGGTGGCCTGGCGCTGGCTGTCGTTGAAGTAGGCCGGGACGGTGATGACCGCCTGGGTGACCTTCTCGCCCAGATAATTCTCGGCGGTCTCCTTCATCTTGGTGAGGATGAAGGCGCTGATCTGGCTGGGGCTGTACTTCTTGGAGTGCGCCTCGACCCAGGCGTCGCCGTTGTCGCCGGAGATGATGCGGTAGGGAACCAGGCCCTGGTCCTTCTTGGTCAGCGGATCGTCGAAGCGGCGGCCGATCAGACGCTTGATCGCGAAGAGGGTGTTTTCCGGATTGGTGACCGCCTGACGCTTGGCGGGCTGGCCGATCAGCCGCTCGCCGCCCTGGCTGAAGGCGACCATGGACGGCGTCGTCCGCGCGCCCTCGGCGTTCTCGATCACCTTGGCGCTGCCGCCTTCCATCACGGCGACGCACGAGTTCGTGGTGCCGAGGTCGATACCAATCACTTTGCTCATGTTCAGCCTCTTTCGTTCGGCAGATGCGTGGCGGCCCGTCTGGTCAGGCACCGCCGCGATCCCCATTGGGTCGGTGAAACGTCGGTGGAGCGCGTGGGGGTCCGGTCCGCGGAAAGGCGATGCTGGGAAGCGTCGCTCCCTGGTCCGGCCCGTGCTGGCGGAGATATAGGCGGAGCCGTTTCGGGCTGCAACAGGGCGGCGCAGCTTTCGGCCCGCAAAAGCGGGGAAAATGCGCGGCGGCGACATCCTCCCCCACAGGGCCGCCATATCCATGAACTCCCCAATAGAATACCAGTGTATTCGAGTGCCTAGAAATGAATATTCCGATAATCACTCGCGTTGATACAAATCGTCACAGATGTTACAAGTGATTAATGGTTCGATATTGAATCATCCAAGGGAGTTAACCTTTCATTAACAAGCAACGGCGTGCAGAGTATGGAGGAATCAATTCGCAGTTGCTGTGATTATTCATAGTTTTGAGATTCTAATAGTGAAACTCCGAAAGAGATATGCTATCTCTTCTGCGCTATGAGGGTAGACCGCAAGGGAATGGACTGGCGATGCCGGTACCAGCCACCGGAGCATGCGGTTCCCTGCGAAGCTGGTCACACAGGTGTGAAAGGGAAGCGCGATGATGGACGAACGACGCGATGTGGCCCTGGCGATCAAGTCTTGCCTGGACAGCCTGATGAGCGATGCGACGCGCTGCGATCTCGACGATCTGGTGCGCTTCCTCAGCCTCGCCGCCCTCGCCGCGGAGGAGGCCGCCGTCGCCCATGATCCGAAGGCCATCCGTCTGAGGGCGATGATGGCGAGCGGTGCCGGTCACTGCTGACCCGCAATCCCCGCCTGTCCGGATCCAGAAGGGGCGGACGTCCGTCCGTCCTGCGGTTCGAATCCCCGGTCGAGGGATCCCCATTGAGAGTCGAAAATTCACCAAAAAGCCCGGCCGGCAGGTTCGGGTCGTGACAGTCGTAGCGACCGTTCTCCGCCAAGGTTTCAGATTATTTCCGCGTTGCGGATGGCGTCGTCGATCCGGCCCAGCATTTCGGCGCATGACTCGTCGCCATCCATCAGGTCGGGCAACGCGAAGCTGAACATGGCGACCGCGGCGACGGCATCCCGCCCGCCGGCGGGCGGGCGTTCCGCTCCGACCAGCCACAGGTAATGGGTCTCGGCCCGGCCATCCTCTTCCGTCCGCATCATCGCCTGGGCGATCACGGCGCCGTCGGCCCGGCTTTCCACCGTCCGGTCCCCCGCCCGCGGATCCTGCGGCCTGACGAAGCGCAACGCCATTTCCCGCAGGGTGCCGGCGGTGCCGCCGGAGTCCGGCCGTGGCGTCACCCTGTCGGTCACCAGCCGCAGCACGCCGACGGCTGGCGGCGGCGGGCGGAAACTACCCACGGGCTGTCCCTCATGCTCCTCGACATCGACCGTCCAGCCGGCCGGCAGCCGGAAGCGGACGGTGTCGGCCCATCCGATGTCGGAGCCGATCCCGTTCTCCCGCCCGATCGGTGATTGTGTCTTGTCGGTCATAGCCCGCTCCCGAAAATTACCGCGCGCACTCCCAACGGTGCGCTGGGACGGATCACCCCGGTGGCGCGCCCGACAATGCGCCCGGTGATGCGCCGGAGCCGGCACCATAGGCGGCCCGGACCTTCCCGCCAATAGCTCGGCGGCAAGGACCGCGGTGGCCGGTCACTCCGGAATCAGGAACTGCACGCCCAGCCAGCGCCAGCGGCCCTCGGCGGCCGGCAGCGTGCAGTTGACGCGGGCGCGGCCTGGCGGGAAGGGATCCTTGATGCGGACCTCCACCCGATCCTCGGCGATGCGCTCCAGGGCGGTGCGGCCCTGGCCGGTGGCGAAGCAGGCCAGCTTGGAGCTGTCGCCAACCCCGTCGGCGATGGTGAAACCCAACGGCGGCGGGTTGACGGTGACCAGGGGGTCGTCGGGCGTCAGGTCCGACACCGGCAGCGGCAGCGCGTTGGCCGCCAATTCGAAGCGGTCGGCGCTGCCATAGGTCTCGTTCATGACGAAGCGGGGAAGGCTCCAGGGATCGGCCTGCGGGTGCAGAACCCCCGATTGCTGGCCGAAGGCCGCGGTGAAGCCCTGATCGATCACCAGTTGCCGCACCGCCAGCGAATATTCCCCCTGCGGGTAGGCGATGATCGCCGGGCGCCGTCCCAGCTCGGCCTGGAAGCGGTCGGACATCCGGCGCAGGTCGGCGGCCACCTGGTCCGGGCTGCGCGCCAGCAGCGACTGGGTGGAGGTGCCGAGCGCCCCGATGGTGACGCCGGCCGCCGCCAGCTGGCGGATTTCGCTCCAGGTCATGTGGGCGGGAGACCCGCGGTCCACCGGGTCGGTGGCGACGAACAGGGTGAAGGGCAGATTGGCCGCCTTCAGCCGCGGCCAGGCTTCGGTGAAGGCGGAACGGCTGGCCTCGTCGATGGTGATCGCCACCGTGCGGTCGGGCAGCGGCTTGCCGGTGCGCAGCGCGTCCAGAATCCTCGGCAGCGGCAGGACCTGATAGTCACCGTCGGTCAGCTCGTCCAGATGGGCTTCGAACTGGTCGACGCGGATGCTGATCGAGGGATTCTGATCCTCGCCGAAGCGGTCATAGGCGAAGACCACCGCGCTGGCGCCCGGCGAAGGCGCGGAGTCGGCGGCGGCGGGCCGGGATGCCGGCACGAACGCGCTCCAGAAGGACAGCGCGGCGGCGGCAAGTACCGTGACGGCACGACGGAACGGCATGGCGCCCTTGCGGAAAAGGCTGATCGGGACGACCTCCGCCCCGACGCAAATGATGTGCCACAGTCGCCGCGGTGCGAACAAGCGCCGACCGCCGCTTTCCCGCGGAGAACAGCGATGCGGTGCGCGCGTGCAACAATGGAACCTCGCCAAACCGGCGCGGGTCGGGATGCCGCCCCATCCTTCCCATCGGCAACCCTCACATCAGCCTTCCACCCGCCGCCGCGTCGGTCAGCAGCGGATAGCGTCCGGCGTCCGGCAACTGGTAGTGCCACCATTCCGACGGGTAATGCTCCCAGCCGGCCCCGACCATCACCCCGAGCAGCAGGGCGCGGTTGCGCTGCTGTTCGGTGGTCAGATCGCTGCGGCCGTGGTGCGACCGCTCGGTCATCGCGTCGAAACCGGTGCCCATGTCCAGCGGCTCGCCCATGCCGTTCACCAGCGTCAGGTCGATGGCGACGCCGCGGGTGTGGTTGGAGCCCTGCCGAGGATCGGCGATGTAGGTCGGATCGGAAAAGGCGTGCCAAAGCCTCCATTGCGCCTCGGCGGGGCGGAAGGCATCGTACACCCGCAGCCGGCAGCCTATGCCGCGGGCCAGCCGGATGGCGTCGCCAAGCCGCCGGGCCGCGTCGGGGTGCAGCAGGCACACCGCCGAGCGGTAGATCGGGACGCCCGACAGATTGTCGGCGGTGGCGTAGAGCAGCTCCAGCTCGATGTCGAAGGCCGGGGGCGTGATCTCGGTCAGCATGAAATGGGCAACCGTCGGCGCATGGGGAGGATGAAGCTCCTCTAGCATGGCCGTGCCGCCATCTGCCATGGTCGCGGATCTGCCATGCCCCCGCCGGCGGACCCGTTCCGGGGATCGGCGCCGGCAGGCGGCATGGGGATGTTGGCTTGCGTGGTATGGATCGGCCGGCGGCGGGATGCCGAGGCCAGGAGGGCGGAGTGATGAAGGTTCTGGGTCTGGATACGGCGACGTCCGGCTGTTCGGCGGCGGTGTGGGACGGATCGTTTCGGGATGCCGGGCAAGCCGATGAGGCCGGTCAAGCCGATGGAGCGCGCGTGACCGTCCGGCGCAGCCCGCCGATGACGCGCGGGCAGGCCGAGCTGCTGGTGCCGCTGGCGCAGGAGGTGCTGGCCGACGCCGGTGTCGGGTTCGCCGATCTCGACCGCATCGCCGTCACCGTCGGACCCGGCGCCTTCACCGGGCTGCGCATCGCGCTGGCCGCCGCGCGCGGCATCGCGGTCGCCCAGGGGCTGCCGGTGATCGGCGTCACCAGCTTCGACGCCATCGCCCATGGCGTGCCGGCGGCGGAGCGCGCCGGCCGCTTCCTGCTGGTCGCCGTCGACAGCCGGCGGGCCGAGCCCTTCCTCCAGCTCTATGACGCGGCGCTGGCCCCTCTCGGTGAGCCGGCGATGCCCGATCCGTCGGCCGTCTCCGCCTGGCTCGAGGCGCTGTGCCCCGCCGCTCCGCTGCTGCTGGCCGGCGACGCGGCGGCGGCGCTGGTCCCGTTGCTGGGCGGTCGGGCCGATCTGGCGCTGGCGTCCGGCGACGGGTTGCCGGATGCCGCCGTGGTGGCGGCGCTGGGGGCGACGCGTCCCACCGGTCTGCCGGCCGAGCCCTTCTATCTGCGTCCGCCCGACGTCACCCTGCCGAAGGCGCCCGGACCGAAGCCCTCCCCCGGACCGGGAGCGGCCGCATGATCGCCGACGCCATCCGCCTCCACCCGGCCGGCCCGCTGGAGGCCGCGGTGGTCGCGGCGTTGCAGCAGGCCTGCTTTCCCGACGACCCGTGGGACGAGGCGTCCATCGCCACCTTGACGGCTCCGCCGGCCGGCTTCGCCGTCATCGCCGCCGATGCGAGGGATCGGCCGGTCGGCTTCGTCATGGCCCGCGTCGCGGCGGATGATGCGGAGATCCTGGCCATCGGCGTGCTGCCGCGGGCACGGCGCGGCGGCGTCGGCCGCCTGCTGGTCGAGGCCGTCGTCACCGGATCCCGTGACCTGGGGGCGACTGCGCTGTTTCTTGAAGTCGCCGAGGATAATCCGGCAGCATGGAGTCTATACAAGGCTTGCGGCTTTTTTTCCGTTGGCCGCCGTCCCGGATATTACAAACGCTCCGATGGTCCTGTCGCGGCGCTTGTCCTCCGTCGCAATCTGGGCGGGGAATAGGGATTAATTTTTTCTGACGATCAGGCGGTGAATCCCCTCCGGCTCCTCCAGTCTTTCGGGGTGGACAGACAGAATGCAGTGCCCCAACTCGATCAAGGATCGTGGAACGTTTTCCAAGGGTTCGCCGGCATTCAGCCGGACTTCGAGGGTCTGCCCCGCGTCCATCCGTTCCACCATCAACTTGGTCTTGACGAAGGTTAACGGACAAACCTGGGAGGTGATGTCGAGAAACAAGTCAGCGGACATTTTTTCGGTCACCGATTCCTCTTTGCGACAAAGGATGGATATTGCACGGCGCAGCAAACCTCTTTATATGGTGAGGTACATATGCTGCGGAGCAAGCTTACATGACCAACGGGTCCCCTTCCAACGCGCTGTTGTCTCTGACCACAGAGATCGTGGCGGCTCATGTCTCCAACAATACAGTGGCACTGACCGATCTTCCGACTTTGATCGAACAGGTCTACAAGTCGCTGGCCAATGTCGGCGTCGAACCGGTGGTGGCGGAAGAGCGGCCGCAACCCGCCGTGCCGATCAAGAAGTCGGTCACCCCCGATTATATCGTGTGCCTGGAAGACGGTAAGAAGCTGAAGATGCTGAAGCGCCATCTCAAGACGGCGTACAATATGACTCCAGAGGAATACCGTGACCGCTGGGGCCTGCCGACCGACTACCCGATGGTCGCGCCGAACTACGCCCGTCAGCGCAGCTCGCTGGCCAAGCAGATCGGTCTCGGCACCCGCGCCCGCCGCGGCGCGTGATCGGATAGGGGTTCCGCAGGGCGGAATGGCGTCGCGACGCGCCGCCGCCCCTGCCCGACCCCTTCGGTCCGCCGCTTCCTGTCGGCCCGTGTTGGCGGCCCGTGTTGTCCACCCTTGCTGATGGCGGATCGTCGACGTGATGGAACGGTCCGGGAGTGCCGGCTGACGGCACGCCGCGATCCTGGCTACGATGTCGGTTGACCGGCAACCGGCGGATCGTGTTATGCACTTGTGGTGCGTGCGACGCTGTCCGTACCGACCTGGCCGCCGTGGTCCGGTGACGGCAGTCCGGCGCGGCGCACAGTTCCGAACCATCGCAGCGGACCGTCGACATGGCTGATGCAAGCTTGGACCAGCCGGGCATGACCCGGACGAGCCCGGAGCGGCGCGAGACGTCAGCGCCCGGGACCGCGCCCGACGCCGTCGGCGTCGAAAAGGACACGGACGTCGAACGGCTGATGGACGGCATCCGTCTCGGCACTCTGGAGGTTCGGCTCGCCCGTTCCGCGGAGGAGATCGACTGGGCGCAGGCTTTGCGCTACCGCGTCTTCTATGAGGAGATGGCGGCGATCCCCTCTCCGGCGATGCAGGCCCAGGGCCGCGATTTCGATGATTACGACGGCGTCGCCGACCATCTGCTCGTCATCGACCATGCCCGCGGCAACGGCCCCGACATGGTGGTCGGGACCTATCGCCTGATCCGCCGGCCGGCCGCCGAAAAGGTCGGCCGCTTCTATTCCAGCGACGAGTACGACATCGGCCGCCTCGCCAGCTATCCCGGCGAGGTCCTGGAATTGGGGCGGTCCTGCGTCGATGCCGGCTATCGCTCGCGCGGCAGCATGCAGCTGCTGTGGCAGGGCATCGCCGCCTATGTCTTCCAGCATGACATCGCCCTGATGTTCGGCTGCGCCAGCCTGCCGGGCATCGATCCGGACGCTTTGGCGGAACCGCTGTCCTATCTCTACCACCACCATCTGGCCCCGGCGGAGCTGCGGGCGACGGCATTGCCGGAACGTTTCGTGTCGCTCGACCGCATGCCGAAGGACCGTATCGATCCGAAGCGTGCGCTCAACATCCTGCCGCCGCTGATCAAGGGCTATTTGCGGCTCGGCGGTTTCATCGGTGACGGTGCGGTGATCGATCATCAGTTCAACACCACCGACGTGTGCATCGTGGTGAAGACCGATCTGATCACCGACAAGTATTTCAAGCATTACGAACGTCGCAGCCGCGACAATCAGACCGGCTGAGGCGATCATGACCCGCACCGCCCGCGCCCTGGGGTCCTCCGGCCGCGGCGCCCTGCGCCTGACGCTGTATCTGCTGTGGACGCTGCTGCTGATCCCGCTGCAAGCCCTGGCGGTGGCGCGCGGCTGGCGGCTGTGCCGGACCCTGCCCGCCTTCTATCACCGGGTCTGTGCCCGGTTGATCGGGCTGGAGGTGGTGGTGCGCGGCAAGCCCGCGGCCGACGGACCGGTGCTGTTCGTGTCCAACCATTCCTCTTATCTGGACATCACGGTCCTGGGCTCGCAGATCGCCGGGTCCTTCATCGCCAAGTCGGAGGTCGGGAGCTGGCCCTTTTTCGGCGTGCTGGCCCGGCTTCAGCGCACGGTGTTCGTGGAGCGCAAGGCGCGCGGCACGGTCGACAAGCAGCGTGACGACATCGGCAGCCGACTTGATGCCGGCGACAGCCTGATCCTGTTTCCCGAAGGCACCTCCAGCGACGGCAACCGCACCCTGCCCTTCAAGACCGCCCTGTTCGCGGTGGCGGCCCGCCGCATCGACGGCCGCCCGCTGGCGGTCCAGCCGGTCAGCGTCGCCGCCACGCGGTTGGACGGCATCCCGATGGGCATCGCCTTCCGCCCCTTCTATGCTTGGTATGGCGACATGGATCTGGCGCCGCACCTGTGGCAGGCCTTCCGCCTGGGCGGCATGACGGTGGAGGTGGAGTTCCACCCGCCGGTGACGATCGACGGCTTTTCCAGCCGCAAGGCGTTGGCCGAGCATTGCCAGAGGATGATCGCCGACGGCGTCGCCCGCGCGATCTCCGGCCGTCCCGACGCTCCGCTGCGGGCGAAGCACGCCGCGCCGCCGCCGGGTGTCGCCGCCGCTTCCGGGAGCACTTGAATCCGCTCTTGTATCCGCCGTGGCGGTCGCCTATAAACAGCGGGCGCGCGGGTGTAGCTCAATGGTAGAGCAGAAGCTTCCCAAGCTTACGACGAGGGTTCGATTCCCTTCACCCGCTCCAAAATTCCCTAGGAAAATCAACGCCTTGCGCGAGTTCCTGGGCTCCTACCCCGAAATATCGTAGACTTTTTGGACCAGTTTGGACCACCCGCGGTCCGCTGGTGTGGTCCAATCTGTCTGGGGATCGGGGCATGGCGACGATCGACAAGCGTGGTGACTACCAGTGGCGAGCCCGTGTCCGCCGCAACGGGAAGTCCGAGACCAAGACCTTCGAGAGCTACGAGGCTGCCCAACGCTGGGCGCTGGAGCTTGAGGGCAAGCTCGTCGGCGATGAGTACCAGGATCGGCGGCAGGCGCGTGCAACCACCCTCGCGCAGGCGTGCGCCTGGATGGCCGAGCACCTCGACCGGCGGCAGGCCGACACCAAAAACAAGGTCAGCAAGCTCAACTATTGGCAGGGCAGTGAGTTCGCCGACTGGTCGTTGGTGTCGCTTCGCCCGGCCGACTTGATTCGCTGGCGTCGCCGGGTTCTTGATGAGGACGGTGCCGACGATGGCGAGGTTGCCGGGCCGGAAGCTGAGGTTGGGCCGCAGACAGTCGTTCACCGTCTCAACGTCCTGGCGCAGATCTACCAGCGCTGGTCCTTGGCTCACGACCAAACCCTCAACTGCCCTGTGACCAAGGGCGTGCGCCCCAGCCTGCCCGGCGGGCGGGACAGGCGATTGGATCCCCATCATGACGAGGACGGCCACGACGAGGAGGTCCGCCTCCTCGCCGCTGCCGCCAAATCGTCGCGGCCATGGTTGCAGGCGGCGATCGTGATCGCCCTGGAGACCTGCATGCGGCAGGCCGAACTTGCGGGGTTGGCGTGGGATCGTGTGCGGCTGGACGCGGCTTACCCTTACGCCGACCTTCTCCGGACCAAGAACGACCGCCCCCGTCGCGTTCCGCTCTCCGCAAGGGCCGTCGAAGCGTTCGCCAGCCTGCGCCCTGACGGCACCATCGCGGCCATCGGCAAGCGTCCGGTCTTGCCGGTTGAAACCGGCCGGGGCGTCGCGCATGCTTTCCGCGACGCCGTGTCCGATGCGGAATTCCCTAACCTAAGGTGGCATGATCTGCGGCATGAGGCCATCAGCAGGTTGTTCGAGAACACCGACCTTCGAGACCACGAGATCATGGCCATCAGCGGGCACCTGCGCCCAGAGATGCTTGCCAGATACACCCATCTTCGGGGTGATAGACTGGGAGCGAGGTTGCCGGGCGGCAGGCTGCATAGGAAGAGCGGTGAATCATGAATCGCTATTCTTTTGACCTGATCATCAAGCATTCCAATGAGACATCATTAAAAGTTCGAAAAGAGTTCCGAAAAGAAGTCTCTAACGTTAAAACAATATTTACAGTTCTTGATAATCTCTTTCGAGGGAAGGAGCAGTATCCAATAAGTCTACAAAGAAATGTACAGCTTGCACTTATATCAAGATTCACAAACCACATTTTTTCCCTGTTTTTACTTAACGAAAGAGGTTTGATTCTTGATGCATTCAACGCATCACGTTCCGCAATAGAGACCACAGCTTTCTATTGGCTGGTCTGTGTGGATCCCGGCGCCGCGAACCTGTACCAAGGAGAAAGAAGTTTAGCGCCTGTGAAAGTAAGGGAAATGCTAGAGGCTCGAGGAGTAGACGTGAAGGATCTACGAGAGCTCTACAGCCTCGAAAGTGGAATCAGCCACGTCGGCAACGACTCCGATAATCTCCAAATTAGATGGGAGGAGAAGAAGAGTGGAAAACTTCTGATTGGTGGCAGCTTCGACCCTGAAGTACAGAAGCATATACTCAACTCCATACCAGCTATGGCCGCCATGTTCGTCCAGCACGACCCTGACTGCACCGTTACCTATGAATGACGGGAACCTCCATGGAGGCGCCTTCCTGTCTATGACTTTGCTGGAATCGCGCTAAGTATTTGACGACGAACAACTTCCTTGCCTACGCCACCATGGCGATCCTACCTTGGGTTGGCGGGTAGCAAGCCATGTTTTCGCTTCGCGAAAACCGTTGACCACTCCCTGCGGTCGCGGACAACGGCTTGCCCTGCCGGGGGCTCAGGGAATGGATACGCAGCAGCGTCGAGGCCGAGGCGGTCGCCCCCGCAGCTCCTCCCCACGCACCGCCCAGGTGTCGGTGCGCATCTCCCGCGACGAGCGCGCCCGCCTGGAGGAGGCCGCAGGGCCGCGCGGCCTCGCCGAGTACCTGCGCGCCGCCGGTCTTCGGCGATCGCCCCGGATCACCCGCAACGTCCCGGCCTTGAACGCGGAGGCGTGGCGCCAGCTGGCGCCGGTCCTCGCGAACCTCAACCAGTTGGCGCGCGCCGCGAACGAGGGGCGCCTCGTCCCGTCGGCCAAGGTACTGCCGGTGCTGGCCGACCTCGCCGTCGTTGCGCGCGCGCTGCGGGCCGCCCTGCTGGGGCAGACGGCCGAGGACGAGGACGCGACGTGATCGGCAAGCTCACCAAGGGCCGAGGCGCACGTGGCCTCGCCGAGTACTTGCTCGGTAGCCACGACCACAGCGGTGAGGAACGCCCCCGGGTGGTCGTGCTCGGCGGAACCTTCGCCGGGCAGCCCCCCCGCGAGCTCTCCCGCGAATTCGGCCAACTGCATGCGCTGCACCCTTCCCTCGGGGTCCACGTGGCCCACGTCAGCTTGCGCGTGCCAACCGACGAGCGCGCCCTCAGCGACGAAGAGTGGCACCGGATTGGCGCCAGCTGGGCCGAGGGTATGGGGTTCGATGGATACGTCGTGGTCGGGCACGGAGACCACGTCCACGTCGCCGCCTCGCGGATCCGGCTCGACGGCTCCGTCGTCTCCGACTCGAACGACTGGGCGAGGAGCGAGGCCATCGTGCGCCGCATCGAGGAGGTGCATGGCCTCCAACGGGTCGAGGCGTCCCACCTCCTCGAACCCGAGCGCGCGGTCACCCACCGGCGGGCGCCAACCGCCGCAGAAATCGCCATTGCCGAACGGGGCGACACCCCGGCCGCACAGGTGATCGCCGACGCCATAGCGGCGCAACTTGACCGTGGCCCCATCGCCGCCAGCGACTTCGTGAAGCAGTTGGAGGAGCGAGGCATTGCCGTCCTGCCGAACCTCTCCACGACCGGCAGGCTCAGCGGATTCGCCTACGAGTTTGAAGGCCACCGCGTGACCGCCAGCGTCATGGGGCGTGGCTTCACTTTGTCGAACATGACCAAACGAGGGCTGGAGTATGACCCGGACCGAGACCTTGAACCGCTCCGTGCGCTCTGCCGCAGCCGTGCGGACGGAGACCCTGCGCGCCGAGATGAACGAACTGGAGCAGATGAGCCAGGACGTGGCCGAGGCGCTGAAGGATCTGCAAACGAGCCGGGCGCAGACCGTCGAGGACTTGGCGCGCCAGTTGGCGCCGCTCGCGGCGGCCATGGCGTCACTGACGGAGGAGACCAGGCGCACGTTGGAGCGCGTGACCCAGCAATCGGCGGCGGGTCATCAGCAGGCAGTGACAGCGGTCAGGGGCTCGACCCAGGCAGCCCAGCAGGCGGCGGACCAGTTGCGGGCGGGGATGCTGCGGGTAGAGGACCAGACCAGGCGCTTGCTGGAGGGGCTGCGCGACGCGAGGGAGACGCCGCCGCCCAGCCCGTGGCCCCCGGCGCTGGTGGCGGCCGTGGTGCCGCTGGCGGCGGTCCTGTGGCTCGCGTGGCGGGTGGGGGTGATGCCGAGCCTGTGATGCTGGAAGGGGACGATGCCGATGCAGCCGGACGATTCCTTCGTCGGTGGGCGGCGGCCGAGCGCCGCAGGCTGACCGCCAACGCCACTCGGCAGACGATCACCGGAGAGGGACTGCCGTCCCTGTCTCTGGGGGGCGGGGGCAAATCTGTTGACGCCGGCGAGCGGCGTCAACGTCAGCAGAAACCTGAAGAGGAGCGCCGACCAATGCCGCAGCCGACCTGTTCCCCCGCGACTGGCCCGGCCTTGCAGCGCGTGCAGGCCCTCGCCGGGCTCGTCCCCTCAGGCGACCGCACCCTTGATCAGGTTCGCCGCCAGCTGGCCGCGTTCGGAGCCGAGACCTACGAGTTCCAGCCGTTACCGCCGAAAGGGTCCGACCTCCCCAAGGAGCGGATCCGCCGGTCCGACGGCGCCGGGGTGGAGCGGTCGCTCGGCTGGCTCAAGCGGATGAACATGCAGGGGTATGACATCTACATCCGCCCGGCCGCACCGGACGGGCACGCCGCGCCGTTCGTGTTCGTGGACGACATCGGCAGCGACGTCGTCCAGCGCCTTGAGGCCGACGGGCTGCCCCTCGCCGTCGGCATCGAGTCCAGCCCCGGCCGTTACCACGGGTGGGTGCGGGTGGGCACCGGCCCCGTGGATCGCGCGGAGGTCACCGAGGCTGCCCGCCTCGTCGCGCAGCGGTATGGGGGCGACCCCTCGTCCGCGGATTGGCGTCACTACGGCAGGCTCGCCGGGTTCACGAACCGGAAGCCCGAGCGGCGCACCCCAAGCGGCCAGCCCTTCGCGATGCTCCGGGCAGCCTCGGGCGGCAACGTCGCCCCGGCCGCCGAGAACCTGCTCTCCGACGCCCGGCAGGCGATCGAGTGGGCCGAGCGCGCCCGCCAGCGAGCCGAGCAGGAGCGTCGGAGCCTCGCTGCCTACCGAGGCGACCGACGCCAGCTGGAAGGCGCTATGGCGGCATTCCTCGACGTCCGCGAGAAGGTCCGCACCGCCAAGGAGGGCGACCAGTCGGCCCGAGACTACGGTGCCGCGTTGGCGCTGCTGCGCCGCGGCTACACCGACGAGCAGGTGGCCGCCGCCATGCGGCAGGCGTCCCCTCATGCAGAACAGCACAGGTCCAGTCGGGATTTCGACTATGCCGAGCACACGGTTGCCAAGGCCCGCCGCACCATCGATTCCACGCCCTCGCCTTCGAGGGCGCCCGGACCACGGAGACGATGATGCGCGACGATGACGCCGACGACCTCCCCCCTGAGCACACCCCATACGCCGACCTGCTGCGTTGGCTGACGCAGCGCCTGGGGCGCCGTCCGACTCTCGCTGAGGTGGCCGAAGTCCGCGCAGCGCAGCGCGAGGCAAGCCGCCGCCGGGCGCGGAGGGCGCCCCGGCCCACGCTTGGAGGACAGCGGGCGCCCTCCCCCCGGGAGATCGTCCGCGAACTCCTCACCGGCCCGGAGGGCGTGGCCATGCTGGCCGCCATCGGCATGTTGCCGGTACTGCTGGCAGGGCTGGCGCAGACGCGCCGCCACGACGAATGGCTCACGAGACCGGAGACCGTCCAGCGCCTCGCCAAGGCCGCCGCCGAAGCGCCTCGGACTCCTCAGTTCGAGCTCCCCATGCGACGCCAGATTGCTGGGCTTCGCGCCTACTTGGAGTGGAAGCTCGGGCTTGACGACGAACCTGTTCCGGTCGGGTTCATGCCAGCCGAAGTCGAGACCGTGAATCCCAACGTCGCCGCCGCTGTCAACGCAGGGACCGACGATGCTGCCCGAGCGCTGCTGGCACAGCTGGAGGCCATTTCAGAAAGCGGCGCTCGGCTGATGTTGCGGCGGCTGCGCGACGAGGGCGCCCAGCTGCTCCAGCAATATGGCGCCTCACTCGGATGGCGGACGGGCGAGCCGCCAATCGGCCTGGTTCAACCGCCGCCTCCACCGCCACTCCCGAGTGAGGCAGAGGAGGACTGGGCAGCTATCTCGGCAGCCACGGCGCCGACGCCACCGTCTCCAGGCAACCCCCGATGAGCGTTGCCTACCGAATCGTCGGCGGCATCACCGAGACGGCGGAGATCCCGGCAGAGGGGCTGCCGGTGATGCTCTCCCGCGCCGACCTGCACCCGCGTCTCCTGCTGCCGGGGCAGGAGGGCGAGCACTGGCCCGCCCTCCTGCCCGTCGTCAGCGAGATCTCGGCGCGCGTGGCGCCGTGGGCCACTTGGTGGTGGGGCCCGACCATCGAGGGCGACTGGCGGGCACCTGCATATTTCGGCGGAAAGCACCCAGCGGGAACGGCGGAAAGCGCCCGGGCAGAACGGTGAAAGCGCCCAGCCGTTTCGGTGAATTCGCCCACCCGTAGGAGTGGTGGTATCGGGGTCCGAACCAGCCTTTGGCATCCCCATGATCTTTCCACGGCACAGGCCAAGGAGGATCGGGATGCCCCGAGCGAGGTCGGACATGCGGCGGATCAGAGAAGTCCTTCGTCTGCGGGATGAGTTTGGCGCCAGCCAACGGCAGATTGCCGATGCCTGCCGGCTGCCGCGCAGCACCGTGCGCGATTACCTGGAGCGGCTACGGGCCTCCGGGCTGCAGTACGCGGATGTGCTGGGCTGGACGGACGTCGAGCTGGAGGAGCGGCTGTTCCCGCCTCCGGTCACGTCGGCGCGCCCGGTGCCCGACTGGCGGCACATCAGCCGGGAACTCGGCCGCCGTGGCGTAACGCTGCGGCTGCTGTGGGAGGAATACCTGGAGGTCCATCCCGGCGGCTATCGCTACACCCAATTCGTCCAGCATTTCCGGGCATGGCAGGGTGCTCATGCCGAGCCGCGTCTGCGCCGGGAACATCGGCCGGGGGCGGCGATCGAGGTTGATTACGCTGGGATGACGCTGACCGTCGGGCTCGGCGCTGAGGCGCGGCAGGCCCAGGTGTTTGTCGCCTGCCTGCCGTATTCGGGCTACGTCTATGCCGAGGCGACCTGGACCCAGCAGGCGGAGGAGTGGCTGGCCTCCCACACCCGGCTGTTCGAACATCTGGGCGGCGTGCCGGGCAAGCTGGTGCCGGATAACCTCAAGGTCGGCGTCAGCCACGCCTCCTTCTACGATCCGGCGATCAACCCGGCTTATCACGATCTCGCCCGGCACTACCGCACCGCCGTCCTGCCGGCCCGGGTGCGGCGCCCGCGCGACAAGCCCAGCGCCGAGAACGGCGTGCAGCAGGTCGAGCGGCGGGTGCTGGCCCCGCTGCGCGATACGCCCTTCGCCACGCTGGACGCCGCCAACGCGGCCTTGCGCGACAAGCTGGCCACCCTCAATGCCGCTCCCTTGAGCCGCCGGCCGCAGGACACGCGCGCCGGCCTGTTCGCCGCCGAGGAGCAGCCGACCCTGCGCCCCTTGCCGCCGGACCGCTTCGTGCCGGGCACCTGGGCGCGCCACAAGGTCCCGCCCGACTATCATCTCGCTCTCGACGGCGGCGTCTACTCGGTGCCCCACACGCTGATCGGCAAGACGGTCGACGTGCACAGCACCGCCGGCGTGATCAGCGTCTTCCTGCGCGGCAAGCGGATGGCCTGCCATGTCCGCCGGCAGGACGGCGCCACCGTGACGCTGGACGCCCATCGCCCCGCCAACCACCGGGCCGTCGCCCGCTTCACCCCCGATGCCATCCAGACCGAACTGGCCGCCATCGGCCCGGCCGCCGCGCTGCTGTTCGAACGCATCCTGGCCGGCGCCGATCACCCCGAACAGGCGGTGCGGGCCGGGATCGGCCTGATCCGCTTGGCGGCCACCCACGGCACCAGCCGGCTGGAGCAAGCCTGCCAGGCGGCGCTGGAGGCCAACGTCGGATCCTACCGCTACGTCCAGCGCTGGTTGACCGCTCCCCCGGCCACAACGGCGGACGCGGCCGGTGCCGGCGAGCACACCAATCTGCGCGGCCCTTCCTACTATCACTGACGGAGATACGATGATGAAGCACGTCAACCACGAGCGGCTGCGCCAGTTGCGGCTGTACGGCATGGCCAAGGGGTTGGAGGCGCTGGAACGCCTGCCCGATCGCGGCCAACTGGCCTTCGACGAGCAGTTGGGCACGCTGATCGAGCGGGAAGCGGCAGAGCGCGCCAACACCGCACTCGCCAGCCGACTGAAACGTGCCCGGCTGCGCCAGACGGCCTGCCTGGAGGACCTCGACCTGCGCACCCCGCGTGGGCTCGATCGCGGTGTTGTGCGCGAGCTGGCCACCGGGCGCTGGGTGAAGGAGAACCGGCCGGTTCTGATCACCGGCCCGACCGGGATCGGCAAGACCTGGCTGGCCTGTGCACTCGGCAACCAGGCGGCGCGGGAAGGCCACAGCGTACTCTACACCCGGCTGACCCGCCTGCTGGACGATCTGGCCACCGCCCGCCTGGACGGTTCGCTCGCCCGGCTGCTGCGACGGATCGCCCGGCTCGACCTGCTGATCCTGGATGACTGGGCGATGACCGAGCTGACCGCGCCTCAGCGCCTGGACCTGATGGAGGTGATCGATGACCGCCACGACCGGGCCGCAACCATGCTGGCCACCCAAGTTCCCGTGGCCAACTGGCATCGGCTCATCGGCGATGCCACCTACGCCGACGCCATCCTCGACCGCCTCGTGCATCGGGCCTACCGCATCGACCTGCATGGCGACTCCATGCGCCGCACCAAGGCCGATGCCGCCAGCGAAACCCCCGACACCTAAGGCCGGTGCTTGGCAACCAAACCCACAACCTTCATAACGTAAATCCAGGGTTCGGCCCCGGCTCCCACCAGCTTGCAATTCGGGTGGGCGCTTTCGCCGAAACGGTGGGCGCTTTCAACCGAAACGCCTGGGCGAATTCGCCGAAATACGCAGGCACCGACCGATGGCAGCGATCGCCACCCCGGCGGGCTCGCACTGGCGCGCAGCGCGGTCATCATGCTGACCACGGCTGGCGAGCCCACCTGGACGGTCAGGGCCGCCTACCACGAGGCGTTTCACTGCGCCGACGATTGGTTGACCCTGGAGGAACGGTGCGTGCTCGACGCCGCCGTGGACCGTGGGCAGGGGTGGCCCACAGCGTACCTGCGATCGCGGGTCGAGCGGCGGGCTCGACTGTTCGAAAATTTCGCAATGTACATCGAGGATGGCGGCAGCGTCATTGCGGGACGACGGGTGCCGGAGGCTGAAATCCTCGCTGCCGTCTACACCGGCGAGATTGGCCGCCGGGTACTGGCGCGTCAGTCTGGCGCCAGCCCTGCGGGCCTCCTCGCTCGACTCCGGCGTTACTGGCCCTCGCGAGGCACGTCATCAACCACGACCAACAGTTCGTCCGGCCGGAATCCCTCGCTGGAATAGATCGCCACATCTGGATCGAGATCCGCCACGTCGTCGGCCAGCTCTTCAATCGACAGCCCAGCGAGCCACCCCTTCGTGAGATGCTGCTCAATGGCGCCGCCACGGACGGACTCGCTCATCATTATCACCCGCAAATGCATGCCCTGCTCCATCTTCGAGGGGCGACACCCGCCCTCCCCTCCGGGGAGGGGGAGAAAATCAGGGCCGCCCAGGTCCGGGCGAGATGGTGCTCACCGTGCGCGTGGTCGGCAAGGTCCTTTCTCTCCCTCCCCGGAGGGGAGGGCGGGTGTCACCTCCGGTTGCTGCGACTGCAAGGAGCAGCAGTTCCCTGCCAGCAAGCCGCCGACCGCGCGCCCAGCGCGGGCGGGGGCGTAGGAGATTTTAGTATCTCCTAGTAATGGACCGAATCTCGATTTTATATCAGTAGGTTACGAGCAACTGTGACGGCAAAACGACACGGGTGCGCGGGCAATTCGACACGGGTGCGCGGGCAAAACATCACTACCGCCGCCTTGGCCGAGGGGCGCGACGGACGGTCACGATCGACCGCAGGTTCTCGTCGGCCGACCAGCCCGGCAGGCCCGCGACCTCGGCGAGGGCGGCACGCAGAATGACCCGCCGGTCACGGCGCTGACGGTCCGATGTCGGGGGCTCACCGTACAAGCGGTCAGCGAGGCCGTCCAGCGCGACAGGCCAGTAGCCGCCGGGTCTGACCTGCACCGAGAGGGTGAGGTGCAGCAAGCGCCCGGCCTCGGTCAGCTGCCTGTGCTCCAGCAGGTTGATGCGGCTGTGTTGGGCTCCTCCGAGGACGGCTGTCGCGAACCGGGCGTTGAGCACCACCCGGAGTTCCCCTCCGACCTCGTCGGCGTCGAACCCGATGAGGTTCTGCCGGGCGCCCGACTTCATCCGCCGAGCGTTACCACCCTCCCGGCCGAGCTCGGCGTAGTGGATCCCCCGAAGCCGCCAGAGAGACTCTGCGACGCGACGATACGCATCCCCTCCATGGGCCAGCCCGGCCTCTCTGACGACTGCGTAGACGGTTGTCCGGAGCCTGACGTGCTCGTCATCGACTACCCCGCCCTCCGTCTCCAGCCCGTCCACGATGGCGATCCGGTGAGCCTCGCTGTGTGCCGCGTCCAACCGCTTGCCATCCATGCCCGCGAGGGCACAGACGGCGAGCAGCACCGACAGGTCGTCGGCGCCCAGGACAGGGCCACCGACGCGGAGAACGGCGCCACCGTGGGTGGTCGTCAGGTCGAGGTGGCGGTTTCGGGCCGCCGTCCTCCCCCGCCGCGGTAGCGGCCGGAAAAGCGGCAGCCCCATGAGCCCGGTGTCCACAAGGGCATACTCAGTCAACGTGAGGCGGGTGTCAGGCATAATCCCGCTCCCGCTTCTTCTTGCCGCCGTTGCCCTCGCGGGGGAGCGGTGGATCTCTTCCTTCGAGCACACCCCCAGCTTCGCGGTACAGCCATTGGTCCGCTTGCGGGGGGGCGTAGTTGACCTTGGTCAGCGCGAATCGCACCCAACGCCGCCGCTCTTCCGGTGCGATGTTGCGCGCCTCGGCATCGTCGGCCGACATCGTGACGAGATTGCTCTGCCATCGTGCGTTGTCGGTGATCGCCGAGGCTCCCCGCGCAGCTTGCTGATGGTCGCCTTGTCCGCCGAGGGACGCCGACTTGCTGGTGTGATGGAGCACGAGCCCGGCCGCACCGCACGCAGCGAGGATACGCTCCAACTCGGCGAGCACCCGCCCCATGGCTGCGTTATCGTTTTCAGACAGCCCCGCCAAACACCGGTTCATTGTGTCGATTGTCACCAGCCGAGCGCGTAGCTCCATGAGTTCCTGCTCCAACGTGAGCAGGTCCTCACTGGCCGTGAACCGGGTGCCGTTCCATTCCCCGAAGGAGAAGCCCCGGCCGTACACGCTCTTGATGCGGAGCCGGGCCAGCACTTCGGGATCCGACAGAAGACCAGGGACGGCAGCGGCCACCGAATGGAGCCGGTGGGCCAGAATGTCGGGCGGGTCCTCCGCGTTGACGATGACGACCGTGCCAACCGGCGGGTGCTCGCCATACAAGCCCCAGAAGTCGCGTCCGGCGGCAATGCTGATGGCCGTCTGAAGCGCGAGCATCGACTTGCCTGCGCCGCCGGGGCTTACCAGCATGCCCAGCGTTCCGACCAGCAAGCCCGGCACCACGAAGTCCAGTTCCGTGGGGTGACGGGAGAGGATCGCTGACACGTCCAAGTAGTCGGCGAACAGCTGGCGCGGAGGCAGGAGGAGATCGTCCTCCGCCTCCACGGTCAGCGCGGAGAGCATGGAGGGGCGCCTCACGAAGCACCCCCCACACCCAGCATGGCGGCAGATTCCGGATCCCAGAGCCAGAGCCCTGCCGCGACGTGAATCCAGTCCTCGTCGCTCCACAGTACGTGCCCGTGGATGACGAGGATGACACCGGGATCCGCAGCCTCGAAATCGACGCGGACGCTCTCGGGGCAGGAGGGTCCCTTTGCCCCAAGAGCCGCCACGAGGCGACCGGACGCCTCACGCGCCGTTGCGCGAGCGGTAAAGTAGCTTTCGTCCGGCGAAGAGGCAAAAATGAACACACGAGCGGTGTCAAAGGAATCCAGATGACCCGTCGCCGTCAGCTTGGGGCGAGCCATGCTTCAGCCCTCCCCACGCTGACGGCGGGCAATCTGCTCCGCCTTGGTGGGACGGCCCCGGCGGGGCGCCGCCGGGACCGAGGACGGCTGAGCCTCGCCCGCCAAGCTGGCGACCCAGCCCGGCAGTTCCGCGACCAGGATATGGATGGCGCGGCCAATACGGACATGCGGCGGCGGCGCAGGAATCCCGCGCGGCCGCTTGTCCGGCTGCATGAACGATTTTTCGAGGACGTGTTTAGGAATCCCGGTCAGCACTGAGGCATCGGGAATCCGTACGGTAAGTGGCGTTGCCACCATGGTGCACCTGCCAGCGGCAGGCACGCTTTAGTCGTGGCGTTTAACTGTTTTTAGGAATTCGGTTAACAGGACAGAGGACTACGTATATCGGGGATTGCGGCGTTCGGATAGCGATTCACGGAATACGTATAGCGAGGTCTGTGGTCGACTCTTCGCGGCCCTAGGCTGTCCCTATAAAGTTGAACCTCCCCAGAAGGTAGGCGAACTCATCCGAACCGTCAAGAGGATTATCCGTTTTTTCTGTTGACAAAGATGACGCACGTCTGGACAGCCGAACATGGCTCTTGGACCAATTTGGACCACGAACCTCGAGTCGCCACGAACCTGCACGAATGTCCAAGAAACTCTAATATGCTGAAAGTAAACGAATTTCTCAGAAAATCCAGTAAACCCAGTACCCCCAAAAGGGCTTCCCAAGCTTACGACGAGGGTTCGATTCCCTTCACCCGCTCCAAACGCCGGATGCTCCGTCTTTGCATCCGCCGCTATGGCGCTTCCCTCTTGAAAACCCGGTTTTGAAAACGAGCGGTTCGTATCCATGGGAACGGACGGGCGCTCTCTTTCGCGTTGGGAATTCGCCGATGGGGTGGTTGCGGTGGTGGGCGGCGATCCTCGAAACTGGATGGGTCTTGTCCGCCAGCCGAAGGGAAAAGCCCATGCCGCCGATCGAAAGAGCCCGCCGGCTGAGCCGGTCCCTGCAGGCGCGCTTCCGCATCGATCTGTTTTCCGCCCTTGTGGAGCGCGAGTTCGAGCGGCGTCTGGCGGAAACCATTCTGGAGGCCGAGCGCGATGCCTACCGGCGCGGACGCGAGGACGGGCTGGCGGGGCTCGACAGCGGCCTGGCCAGTCCTGCGCGTCCGCAAGCGGCGGAACGGCCCGAAGGTCCGCCGATGACCATGTAAGGTCCGTCACCCTGCCCCCAGCAGGCATAATGCCGGGAGTCCCGGCCGCCTCCGATCATCGCCGGCACCTGCGGCCGGAGGGAACATTCGGCCCTGCGCCGGGGTTGTCGCAACGCAGGGGACGCACCGGAGGATTCGCCGCCATGGAAAAGACCGAGATCGTCGATACGCTCAACGAGCTGATCCGCATCGTCGAGGACAGCCATGAAGGCTACCGGCAGGCCGCCGAATCCGCCGAGGACGAGGATTTGAAGGCGCTGTTCAACGACCTCGCCGCCCAGCGCGGCGCCATCGTCCGCGAGATCCAGCGGCTGGTCGCCGAACAGGGCGGGGCGCCGGACATGGGCGGCACCATGCTGGGCGGAGCCCACCGTTTCTTCCTGGAACTGAAATCGGCCGTGCTCGGCCATGATCGCGCCGCCATCATCACCGAGGTCGAACGTGGCGAAAGCGAATGCCTGCGCCGGTATGACGAGGCGATGGCGAAGGCGCTTCCGCTGCCGATCACCGCGGTGATCACCCAGCATCTGGCCCGCATCCGCGTCGACCGTGACCGCATGGCCGCCCTGCGCGGGGTGGTGGCGTGATGGTGCGTCGCAGCATTGCGGGGGTGAAAAAGCGGGCGTAGGCTTTTTCCCGTGGACGCACCGCCCCGGTACGGCCACAGGGTCGCAGGGAAGCCCCTGCCGAGCATCCGGCTCCGGTGGCCGGATGTCCACTCCATCTGGACATGGATCGATGAACAGCGACAAATCGAAAAACGCGGATCCGGTCGGCGGCGATCTGGTGACGAAGGGAGCTTTCGCCCTCTATCACGCCGAGAACGCCCATCGCGTGTCCGAGTTCAAGAAGTCCCAGAATGCCGAAGCGGCGATCGCCGCTGATTTCGACGCCTACCGCACCCGCTATCTGCGGAAGTTCAAGGACATCTTCGACAGCTTGTCCGAACAGGGTCTGACCGTCACCCGCGCGGTGTGATCCGGCCAGGGGAACGGCGCCCGGCCCGGCGGCGAACCGCCGGGCGCCGCCGCCGCGGAGTCCGGCGCGAACAGCCCTGAAACGATTGGGAAAGTCACGGGGCCGCCGCTATACTGCGCGGCATGGCCCGTATGCTGTTCCTCCGCGACATCGATGCCGACGTGCAACTGCGTTGCCGCAGTTGCGGACATGGCGGCGTGCTGCCCCGTGCCATGCTGGAGCGGCGCTTCGGTCCCAACTACCCGGTCCTGTCCATCGCACCGCATTACCGCTGTTCGCGTTGTGACTCCCGCGACATCGAAAGCCGGCCGATCCTGGCTGTACCGCCGGCCGATTCCCAGATCGCCGCCAGCGACGAACCAT
Source organism: Azospirillum sp. B510 (assembly GCF_000010725.1). Taxonomy (NCBI): domain Bacteria; kingdom Pseudomonadati; phylum Pseudomonadota; class Alphaproteobacteria; order Rhodospirillales; family Azospirillaceae; genus Azospirillum; species Azospirillum sp. B510. The sequence continues at coordinate 66,076 of NC_013854.1, forward strand.
CCTTCAACGCGCCGTTGGCGGCGCTGAACGGTCTGCTCGCATCGCTGCGCGGTGATGCCCCGGACAAGGCCGGGGATGGAGGGCCCGTGGATGGCAGGATGGAAGATCCGGATCCCGCCACTCCCCCGCCGCTATCCGCCGTTGTTCCCCTCCCCAGCCGTGGCAAGTCCCCGTCCGGGTTGCCGCTGTCCGAGTTGCCACTGTCGGACCTTGTCGCCGATGGCCCGGCGGAGGATGGGGCGGTTCCGTTGTGGGAGCCCGTCTCACTCGCCGACATGGCGGCGCGCCTCGGCCGCGCCGATCCGCCCGAGGCGGATTGCGACGAGGCGGGAGACGATGACGACCGGCCGGAACCGCTCCCCAGGGAGTCCGCCGAAGCCGTCCCTCCCGATGACGGGGACGACGAAACGCTGACGGCGATGCGTCGGCTGCTGGCGCGGGCCTATGAGGTCGATGAGGATCAGGACGATGCCGCGCTTGATCGGGATGACCGTTACGGCCAGGGCGCATATGGCCGGGAGGAGTTCGGTCAGGGGGAGGACGAGCCGCCGGTCTTCTCGCACAGGACGCTGGTGCGCCGGGATTTCCGGGATGACCATGCCGGCGCCGAGGCCGATCCCTGGCTGGACGGCCCTGACCCCGGCGAACGGGATGAGGATTTCGAGGCCGGGGATTTCAAAGACGGGGAGCCGGAGGACGAGGAACCGTCGGAAGAGGAGATCCTCTCCTTCGCCATCCGCGATCCGGAAAGGCCGGCCCCCGTCAACCGCCCGGCCAAGCCCGTATCGTCTCCGCCGGCCGCCGAGCCGCTGGATTTCGATCAGCACCGTGCCGAACGCCGGGCCCTGCGTCCGCCACCGCCCGACGATGAGGAAGGGTTTGATCGGACCCTGGCCGCCCTGCGCTCGATGATCGAGGACGCGGCCAGTGAACCGGGCAATCACCCGACCGGTGAATTGGACGAGGATAAGGCGCCGCCGCCGCGCGGGGAGCCGCGTGGCGGCGGCAAGGCGGCCGACAAGCGCGCCTTCCGCACGGATGGCTTTCACGGGAATGAGGACGATCCGGTGGCGGAGACCGCCGGTCCGGACTTGGAGCTTTCCGGTTTTGACGCCCCCGACTTGGACAGCCCGCAACCGGCTGGCCGCCGTTCCGCCCAGGAACGCGAGATCGAAGAGGCGATGAAGGCCCTGCGCGGGCTGATCGAGGAGGAGGTGCAGCAGCAGGCTCCGCCGCCCCCATCCCAGCCGCCATTTCCGCTCTCGCCGAAGCCCCGCACCGGCAAGGCGCGTCCGCGTGCGGCGGCGACACAGGACGCGGAGCCGCCGGAGGCTCGGCCGCCCGCCGCGCCGCAGGAGGAGGGAAAGGCCGCGAAGCCCGCCGGGGAGCCGACACCGCTCAGCAAGACCATCGCCGCCCTGCGCGGCATGCTGGAATTGGACGGCCGCCGCAAGCGTTGAAGCGGCCGTCCGGTCGTCTTCCGTCGCCGCCGCCCGGTCCGTTTCCGGTTTGGCAAACGTCCGGCGGCGTTGTGGGAAAAAAACGGAAAAGCCAGCGTCTGGGAAATCAGGGGCGAAGGCGATGGGGAGGCCGTCCTTTTCCCCGACTTCCCGTCCAGACAAGGAAAAGGGGCCGCCTCGCGGCAGCCCCCATCCTTACCTGCGGGTACCCCAGCCGATCAACCGATGCGCCAGACCTCCGGGCTGTCCTCCAGCCGCTTCAGCACGGCGAGGCGCTGCTGCTCGATCTCCTCGGGCAGGCGGTCGCCGAAGCGGTTGAACAGTTCCTCCTGGTCCTTCGCCTCGGCCTCGGCCTCCTTGCGGTCGATGTCCATGATCTTGGCGAACTTGTCGGCCGGGAAGCTCAGGCCCGACCAGTTCAGATCCTGGTAGCGCGGGGAATAGCCGAAGGGCGACGCGGCGACGTCGGTGGCGCGGCCGCGGACGCGGTCGACGATCCACTTCAGCACGCGCATGTTGTCGCCGAAGCCCGGCCAGACGAACTTGCCGTTCTCGTCCTTGCGGAACCAGTTGACGCGGTAGATGCGCGGCAGGCTCTCGATCTTGCCTTCCATCGACAGCCAATGGTTCCAGTAGTCGGCCATGTTGTAGCCGCAGAAGGGCAGCATGGCGAACGGGTCGCGGCGGATGGCGGCCTGGCCGACGGCGGCGGCGGTGGCTTCCGAACCCATGGTCGCCGCCCAATAGACGCCTTCGCGCCAGTTATAGGCCTCGAACACCAGCGGGAAGGTCTTCGACAGGCGGCCGCCGAAGATGAAGGCGCTGATCGGAACGCCGGCCGGATCCTCCCAGGCCGGGTCGATCGACGGGCATTGCGCCGCAGGCGCGGTGAAGCGGCTGTTCGGATGGGCGGCGGGACGGCCGCAGCCGGGTGCCCAATCCTTGCCCTGCCAGTCGATCAGGTGGGCCGGCACCTCGTCGGTCAGCCCCTCCCACCACACGTCGCCATCGTCGGTCAGGGCGACGTTGGTGAAGATGACATTGTGGTCCAGCGTCTTCAGCGCGTTCGGGTTCGACTTCACGCTGGTGCCGGGGGCGACGCCGAAGAAGCCGGCCTCCGGGTTGATGGCGCGCAGCGTGCCGTCGGGCTGCGGCTTGATCCAGGCGATGTCGTCACCGATGGTGCGGACCTTCCAGCCCTCGAACTCCTTGGGCGGGACCAGCATGGCGAAGTTGGTCTTGCCGCAGGCCGACGGGAAGGCGGCGCCGACATAGGTCTTCTCGCCGGCCGGGCTTTCCACGCCCAGGATCAGCATATGCTCGGCCAGCCAGCCCTGCTCGCGGCCCATCGCCGAGGCGATGCGCAGCGCGAAGCATTTCTTGCCGAGCAGCGCGTTGCCGCCATAGCCGGAGCCGTAGGAGACGATGCGGTGCTCCTCGGGGAAATGGACGATGTACTTGTTGTCGGCGTTGCAGGGCCAGGCGACGTCCTGCTGGCCCGGTTCCAGCGGGGCGCCGATCGAATGCAGGCAGGGGACGAAATCGCCGTCGCCCAGGATGTCCAGCACCTTCTGGCCCATGCGGGTCATCAGCCGCATGTTGACCGCGACATAGGGGCTGTCGGACAGCTGCACGCCGATATGCGCGATGTCGGAGCCCAGCGGCCCCATGCTGAACGGCACCACATACAGGGTGCGGCCGCGCATGCAGCCCTCGAACAGGCCGTCCAGCTTGGCCTTCATCTCCGCCGGATCCATCCAGTTGTTGGTCGGACCGGCTTCCTCGCGCGTCTTGGAGCAGATGTAGGTGCTGTCCTCGACACGGGCGACATCGCCCGGATCGGAGCGGCAGAGGAAGGAGTTGCGGCGCTTGGCCTCGTTCAGGCGGATGAAGGTGCCGGAGGCGACCATCTCGTCGCAGAGACGGTCATATTCCTCCTGCGATCCGTCGCACCAGTGAACCCGCTCCGGCTTGCATTTCAGCGCGATCTCCTCGACCCAGGCCAGGAGCTTCTTGTTCCGCGTCCGTGTGTTACCAGTCATATCGTCCCTCTCGAAGGCTGGGCCGGTACCGTTGCGCTGGTCCGGCCGTTCTTTCGTCCGTTGTCGTGTCAGATGGACGGCGCCCGCCGCGTCAGCGGCGTGCCGGTCCGAACGGGCGGCCGGGCTGGATGCCCGCCGCGATGCGCCGCACCGGCGGGGTACGGCAACGATACGGGGCAAAAGGCGGTCCTGAGGCGACAGGTCTGGGGGCCGATGGCCCGGACGGGAAACGGGTCGATCCGTTATGGTCCACTGAAGTGTTCTCCTGGTTGCGCGTGCCCGGATACCGCGTTCTTGTTGTTGGTGCGGCGCCCGGTGGTGTCGAAGCGACCTCTCGGCTGGTCGTTCAGGCTGACGGTTGGCTGTTCGCCTCTCTCGCTATCGTCCTTGCGACTGACCGTTCTTGTTTTGTTATTGGTTTTGTTATTGGTCTTCTTGCCGTTCTTGTTGGGCGTCGGGGCCACTCAACCGCCCTCGCCGCCGGCTGTTCCGGTTCCAGCCCCTTCGCTCCCGGATGTCGATCCTCCGGGTTGTCCGCACCCGTCCTGCGGCCGGATGAGCGTATCCAGCATCAGTTTAGCCGATTCGGGGTCAGGGATTCTCTGTTCAAAATCGACGCGGGCGACGTACCCCCCGCGTCGCAGGTCGCACCCCTCCGGGTCGAGTCCGGTCAGGCTCCAGCCTTCGCGGGAGCTGGCGCCGTCTCCATCGGCTATCGGGACCAGCCGGGAGCCGTAGCCCTCGCCGTTCAGCTGGTCGAGCAGCGCCGCCTCCCCCGCCGCCAGCGCGGGAGCCGGGGCGGGAAGGTCCAACTCGGCGGCGGACAGCCGGTGGATGCGGCCGAAGCCGGCGACCAGATGGGCGCGCTCAACCGCCACGCGGTAGATCGCGAAATCGGCGAAACCGGCATAAAAGGCGGCGTCGGGATGGCGGCGCAGATAGCGTTCGCGATGGACCGGGTCGTCCGACCGCTCCGCCCGGCCCAGCACCGACAGGCGGGCGCCGGTCAGCGGCTGGGCCAGACCGGCGGTCGCGTCGAACAGCAGCCCGACCCGGCCATCGGCCAGCAGGTTGCGGGTGTGGTCGGCCAGCGTGGAGAGCAGAAGCAGCGGGCTGCCGTCATGGTCGAACGCCACCAGCACCAGCGAGGGATAGGGCCAACCCGCCGCATCATCACCGTCACCGGTGCCGTCATCGGCCGGCCGCCGCGCGGTCGCCAGCGCCGCGCGGTCGCACGCGCGCATCAGGCGCCGGGCGCGCAAGGCTGGTGCCTGGGCGGCCGCGACCGGGCCGCCCCGGTTCCTGTCCGGCGGCATCGCGTCCCCCTGTCCGTCCGGCGTGGCGCCGGCCGGAGAGGACGCGGAAAGGGCGTTCGAAAAACTCATGCCGAAACGAGTGCGTTCTCCCGCGCGGCACCGTTGTTCGGCGCCGCATTGCCGCCATATTGGACCATGCAAATGCTGCGGGAAAAGGGAAAATTGCCGCTGGTACCTGGAGTCTGGCGTAAAGTATTGGAATGACCACTCGTGCCATGCCCGATGTTTCCGCTAACATTACGAAGCGCCCGCACTTCGGCCCCCGCCCACCCGACCTGACTTGCCGAACCGACCTGACTTGCCCCCGACCTGACTTGAATGGGATCTCCGACGATCATGGCCCACACCGTCGCCCTGGTGGATGACGACCGCAACATCCTGGCCTCGGTCTCCATCGCGCTGGAGGCCGAGGGCTTCGACGTGCGCACCTATACCGACGGCGCCGAGGCGCTGCGCGGACTGAGCCAGCGCCCGCCCGACCTCGCCGTGCTCGACATCAAGATGCCGCGCATGGACGGCATGGAGTTGCTGCAACGCCTGCGCCAGACCAGCCAGATGCCCGTCATCTTCCTGACCAGCAAGGACGACGAGCTGGACGAGCTGATGGGCCTGCGCATGGGGGCCGACGACTACATCAAGAAGCCCTTCTCGCAACGGCTGCTGATCGAGCGCATCCGGGCGCTGCTGCGGCGCGAGGCGCTGCGCGGCGAGACCGCCGAGGCCGATCCGGGCCAGATCATCACCCGCGGCCCGCTGCTGCTCGACGGCGCCCGTCATGCCTGCAACTGGAAGGGCCAGCTGATCGACCTGACGGTGACGGAGTTCCTGCTGGTGCGGGCGCTGGCCCAGCGGCCCGGCCATGTGAAGAACCGCGACCAGCTGATGGACGCGGCCTATGGCGAGCATGTCTATGTCGACGACCGCACCATCGACAGCCACATCAAGCGGTTGCGCAAGAAGTTCAAGGCGGTCGATCCCGACTTCTCCCAGATCGAAACGCTCTATGGCGTCGGCTACCGGTACAAGGAATAGCGCGGTGTCCGCATCCGGCGGGGGAACGAGCGGCGGCGGCAAGGGCGGTGGCAAGGGCGGTGGCAAGGGCGGCGGCGCGGCCGGCCGCGGCAGGCCGGCGCGGCGGCGCGGCGTGTCGCCGCTGACGCTGCGCATCCTGGCGGTGAATGTGCTGGCGCTGGCGCTGCTGATGGCCGGGCTGCTCTATCTCGGCCGCTACCAGGACCGGCTGATCCAGGCGGAGACCGAGGCGCTGGCGACCGAGGCGCGCATCTTCGCGTCGGCCCTTGGCGAGGGGGCGGTGAACCGCATCCTGACCGCCCCTTCCCCCACCGGCGACGAGAGCGGCGAACGGTTCGAGCTGGCGCCCGAGCTGGCGCGGCCGATGATCCGCCGGCTGGCGGAGGCGACGGCGACCCGTACCCGCCTCTTCGACATCGACGGGCATATGCTGTCGGACAGCCGGGTGCTGGTGGGGTCGCAGGGCCGCATCGAAATCCGCGAGCTGCCGACCCCGCCGGCCGGCGACCCGGTCTCCCGCGCCATCAACGATCTTTACACCCGCCTGATCGACGTGGTGCCGAGCCGCGAGGGCCTGCCGGTCTACCGCGAGCGGCCGGGCCAGCCCAATCCCGACGTGGAACGGGCGCTCGGCGGTGAAACGGCGGCGACCGTCTGGCGTTTCGACGGGCCCGGCGGCGATCCGGAGCTGCTGCTGACCGTGGCGGTGCCGGTCCAGCGCTACCGCGAGGTGCTGGGGGCGGTGCTGCTGACCCGGAGCGGCGGCGAGATCGACCGCGCCATCCGCTCCGTCCGGTTCGACATCCTGCGGGTGTTCGCCGTGGCGCTGCTGGTGACGGTGGCCCTCTCCTTCTATCTGGCCGGCACCATCGCCCGGCCGATCCGCCGGCTGGCCCAGGCCGCCGACCGGCTGCACACCAGCCATGGGCGCCATGCCGGCATCCCCGACCTGACCGGCCGCGGCGACGAGATCGGCGAGCTGTCCGGCGTGCTGCGCGAGATGACCGACGCGCTGTGGACGCGGATGGACGCCATCGAACGCTTCGCCGCCGACGTGGCGCACGAGATCAAGAATCCGCTGACCTCGCTGCGCAGCGCGGTGGAGACCGTGGCCCGAGTCAGCGACCCGCGCCACCGCGACCGGCTGATGGCGATCATCGCCGACGACGTGCAGCGGCTGGACCGGCTGATCAGCGACATCTCCAACGCGTCGCGCCTCGATGCCGAGCTGTCGCGGGCGGAACCGGAACCGGTGGACATCGGCCTGCTGCTGACCATGCTGGCCGAGCTGCGCCAGGCGGTCGCCGAAACCGTCGCCGAAACCGCCAGCCAGCCGGTGGCGGCCGGCGAGGCTGGCGAGTCCGGGGGGGAGGGATCCGAGCCGCCGCGCGTGGTGGTGGACGTGCCGGCGGGAGAGCGGCTGGTGGTGCCGGGACTGGAGGGGCGCTTGACCCAGCTCTTCCAGAACCTGATCGACAACGCCCTGTCCTTTTCGCCGCCCGGCGGCCTGGTGCGGCTGACCGCGAGACGCAGCGGCCGCAGCGTCAGGGTGGTGGTGTCCGACCAGGGGCCCGGCATCCCGGAAGGCAAGGAGGAGGCGATTTTCGACCGTTTCTACACCGAGCGGCCGGCGGGTGAAAAATTCGGCACCCACTCCGGTCTCGGTCTATCAATCGTTAAACAGATAGTTGGTGCACACAATGGTTTTGTACTCGCGCGAAACCGCCAGGTATCGGACGGGACTATCGAGGGTGCCGACTTCATCGTGACTCTGCCGTTGCTGTAGGCCGGGCCGCGGAATTTCATAGAACCTTTCTCACTCTCGGCTAGACAAGCCTGACTGAAGAACCGATCATGGCTTTGGTCGTTCTCGCTTGTCGGCTGATGAGGCGGCCGAACCTTGTCGGTTCGGTTGTTTTTTTCCGGCTCCATACGGCAACGGGAGGGTGGCCATACCCCGGAACATCGATGTTGGGGTTGCCATGCCTGAGTCCGTTCCACCCGAAGCTTCCGTGCATCTCCTGCCACCGTCCGGCGGCCATTCCGTCGCCACTCCTTCGGGGCAGGCCGAGGTTGTCGATCTGCGCCGCTACCGGCTGTCCCGCCTGATCCGCGACGCCGGCCGGCAGCAGGGGGAGCTGGCGAAGCTGATGCGGGATTCCGCGCGGGAGCGGACCCAGCTGGCGGAGGCGCTCCAGGGCGCGCAACGCCATCTCGCCAGCATCGCCGACAATTACAAGGTGCTGCTGGTCCGGCTGAAGCGGGAGAAGGACTTCCGCGACGCCTGCCAGGAGGCGGCCGAACTGGATGATCTGGAGGAGATGATCCGGCGGCGCGATGCCCTCGCCCTGGAGTTGGAGGCGATCCGCTGCATGCCCCGCGGCGCCGCCGGTGGGTGACCCGCCTCTTCCGGACCGAAAGAGCGGTCACAAGCGGATGGGGGGGACCCGGACAGGTTTCCCCGCCTGACCCCTCCGGCAACATTCCGTTTCCATTGACAGAACCAGCGCCACGTCTCACCTTCGCGAGACTATGGTGACGATTCACGGCACCTGCGTCTTGCTCTCCGGAATCGGCGTGCTGCTGCGTGGGGAGTCCGGACGGGGAAAATCGGATTTGGCCTTGCGACTGATCGATGGCGGTGCCCTGCTGGTCGCGGATGACCGGGTGGCGCTGAGTGCCGAATCCGGTCGCCTGACCGCCTGTGCCCCGCCCGCCCTGGCCGGGCTGCTGGAGGTGCGCGGGGTCGGCATCCTGGCCGTTCCGTCCGCCGCCTCCGCTCTCCTCGGCCTTGTCGTCGATCTCGTTCCCCGCCCGGAGGTCGAGCGCCTGCCGGAGGCGGAGACCGAGACGCTGCTGGGCATGGCCCTGCCCCGTCTCGCCCTGCACGCCTTCGACGCCTCCACCCCCGCCAAGATCCGCCTTGCCGTCGCCAGCCTGTGCTGTGGCCGGCTGGACCGGGTGCCCGCCAGCCTGTCGGCCCTGTCATGACATCCGCCGACACCAGCTCCTCCGGCATCACATCCGTCGAGGCGGCGCCCGATCCCGCCGGTGGTGCCACCGCCCGCGGGCGCATCGTGCTGGTCACCGGCCTGTCGGGGGCCGGGATGTCGGTGGCGCTGAAGGCGTTGGAGGATCTCGGATACGAGGCGGTCGACAATCTGCGCCTGTCGCTGGTCCCCGCCCTGATCCGGCAGGCCGATCCGAAACGCCGGCCCTTGGCGCTGGTGATCGACAGCCGGACCCGCGACTTTTCCGCGCAGAGCTTTCTCGACGAGCTGGAGGAGCTGCGGCGCGGCGCCGAGCTGGAGGTCAGCCTGGTCTTCCTGGATTGCGGCGACGAGGTGCTGCAACGCCGCTTCACCGAGACGCGGCGGCGCCATCCGCTGGCGGAGGACCGGACGGTGCCCGACGGCATCCAGCGCGAACGCGCGCTGCTGTTCCCGCTGAAGGAGCAAGCAGACGTCACCATCGACACGACGCAACTGTCCATTCATGATTTGCGGCGCATCCTGTCCGGACATTTCCGCCGTGACGCGCAGGCAGCCCTCCAGGTGTTCGTGACCTCCTTCTCCTTCCGCCAGGGACTTCCGCGCGAAGCCGATCTGGTCTTCGACGTGAGGTTCCTGACCAACCCGCATTACGATCCGGATCTGCGGCCGCTGACCGGCCTCGATCCGGCCGTCGCGGCGCGGGTGGAGAGCGACCCCGACTATCCCGGCTTCTTCCGGAACCTGACGGAGATGCTGCGCCCGCTGCTGCCGCGCTACAACCAGGAGGGCAAGAGCTATCTGACCATCGCCATCGGCTGCACCGGCGGCAAGCATCGTTCGGTCTTCATCGCCGAACGGCTGGCGGCCTGGCTGAAGGAGCAGGGGCTGCGGGTGAACCTGAGCCACCGCGAACTCGACCGGCAGGGGCTGCGGACCGGCGGCCAGAACGGCAACGGCATCACCGGCAACACGGCGGCCGGCACCGTGGCCAACCATCCGGCCAACCATCAGGCCAACCATCAGGCCAACCATCAGGGATGATGCAAATTGCGCCTTGACGACCATGTGTCCAACCAACGATCCAGATGCGATGTGCGCGGCCACCCTGCGGCGGCCCTCGCGCAGGTCTCCGGGGAGGACCCAACCTTGAAGGATGTCCCATGATCGGTATGGTTCTTGTCACCCACGGACGGCTGGCCGAGGAATTCATCGCCGCACTGTTCCACGTCGTGGGCGAACAGCAGCAGGTGCGGGCCGTCTGCATCGGGCCGGAAGACGACATGGAACAGCGCCGCCAGGACATCCTGAATTCGGTGGCGGAGGTCGATGACGGGTCGGGGGTGGTGGTGCTGACCGACATGTTCGGCGGCACGCCGTCGAACCTCGCCATCTCCATCATGGACAAGGCGAAGGTGGAGGTGATCGCCGGCGTCAATCTGCCGATGCTGATCAAGCTCGCCAGCGTGCGCAAGACCGAGCCGCTCGACAAGTCGGTGATCGCCGCCCGCGACGCCGGGCAGAAATACATCAACGTCGCCTCCACCCTCCTGTCGGACTGACCGCCCGCGATGAGCCACCCCGACGACACGGCATCCGCCGATGGCGAAATCCGCCGCACCGCCACGATCACCAACCAGCGTGGCCTGCATGCCCGCGCCTCGGCCAAGTTCGTCAAGCTGGTCGCCACCTTCGATGCCGAGATCTCGGTGCGCCGCGGTGAGTCCGTGGTGTCCGGCGAATCGATCATGGGGCTGATGATGCTGGCCGCCGGCCCCGGCACCAGCGTGGAGCTGCGCGCCAGCGGCGCCCAGGCCGACGCGGCGATGGACGCCCTCCTGGACCTGATCAATCGCAAGTTCGATGAAGAGTGACCTGCCCCCCGGCGTTCCGGCCGGCGGACCGGTGGCCAGCCCCGACCGCGGCGGCTCCGGCGGATCGTCCTCCCCTGACAGCTGGAGTGGTTCGGCCGGTGGAGCCGGGCGTGCCCTGCGCGGCCTCGGCGTGTCGCCCGGCATCGCCATCGGCCCGGCCCATGTGGTGGAGAGCGGCGCCGTCGCCATCCCCGAATATGTGGTGGAGCCCGACGCGGTCGAAGCCGAGGTTGCCCGTTTCAACGAGGCGGCGACCAAGGCGCGGCGCCAGATCAAGAAGCTGAAAAGCAAGGCGCTGGTCCTGCCCGACTCGGCGTCGGAGGAGATCGGCTTCCTGCTCGACGCCCATCTGTCGATGGTCACCAACTCCCGCCTGACCCGCGGGGTGGAACAGCGCATCAAGCGGGAGCGCATCAACGCCGAGGCCGCCATCCAGGCGGAGATCGCCGCCATCGCCGCCACCTTCGCCGGCATGGACGACGCCTATCTCGCCGGCCGCATCGACGACATCCGCGAAGTCGGGCGGCGGCTGACCCGCAACCTGCTGAAGCAGGAATACCGGGCCTTCAGCACCCTGGCCCCCGGCAGCATCATCCTGGCGGAGGAGCTGACCCCGGCCGACACCGCCCTGCTCGACCCCTCCGTCGTCGGCGGCTTCGCCACCGTGCTGGGCGGGGCGGAAGGGCATACGGCCATTCTCGCCCGCTCGCTCGGGCTTCCGGCGGTGCTGGGCGCGCCCGGCCTGCTGGCCGGCGTGCGCAACGGCGTGACGGTGATCGTCGACGGTCTGCAAGGCCGGGTTCTGATCGATCCGCCGGCCGAGCTGCTGGCCGATTACGGCGAGCGCCGCGCCGCCCGCGAGCGCGAGCGCCAGGGATTGAAATCCTTGCGCAAGCTGCCCGCCGTCACCCGTGACGGCACCGCCGTCACGCTGATGGCGAATCTGGAGCTGCCCCGCGATCTGGACCATGCGCTGGAGCATGGCGCCCAGGGCATCGGCCTGCTGCGGACCGAGTTCATGTTCATGAACCGCGACCATCTGCCCGACGAGGAGGAGCAGTACGCCGTTCTGCGCACCATGATCGAGGGGATGGGCGGCCGCACCGTCACCGCCCGCACCATGGATCTGGGCGGCGAGAAGCTGGCGGGCTGGATGGCCGGGCGCTATGGCGAGCCGGCCAATCCGGCGCTGGGGCTGCGCGCCATCCGCCTGGGCTTGCGCGAACCCAAGCTGCTGGAAACCCAGCTCGCCGCCATGCTGCGGGCCGGCGCCCATGGGCCGCTGCGCATCCTGCTGCCGATGATCGCCTCGGTGGCGGAGGTGCAGAAGGTGCGCGAGATGATGGGGCAGGTCGCCCGCCGCCTGCGCCGCCGCGGTGTCGCCATCGCCGACCCGCTGCCGCCGGTGGGCGTGATGGTGGAGGTGCCGGGCGCGGCGCTGGCGGCCGACGCGCTGGCCTATGCCGCCGACTTCTTCTCGATCGGCACCAACGACCTGACCCAGTACACGCTGGCGATCGACCGTGCCGACGAACAGGTCGCGACCCTCTATGACCCGCTGCATCCGGCCGTGCTGCGGCTGATCCAGTTCACCGTGGAGGCGGCCTTGCGCGCCCGCATTCCGGTGTCGGTCTGCGGTGAGATCGCCGGCGATCCGCGCTATTCCGCCCTGCTGCTGGGGCTGGGGGTGCGCGAGCTGTCGATGGCGCCGCCGTCGGTGCCGGCGGTGAAGAAACGCATCCGCGCGCTCGACCTGGTGGAGGCGGGCCGCCGCGCCCGCGTCATCATGGACCAGAGCGACAGCGGCCGCATCGCCACGCTGCTGGACGATTTCAACGCCATCCTGTGACTGCCGGGGAGAGGGGGCGCGAAGGCCCCGTCTCGCCCCTGCTCACCGGGACGCCTTCCGTCAGGGCGCCTTCCGTCCCGCCATGTGGCCGAGATAGGCGACGACGCGGTCCAGGTCGGCATCGCTCAGCATCGCCGGATCGAAGCCCGGCATCTGCTGGCCGGGCCAGGTCCGGACGGAGCGCGGGTCGCGGATCAGCTTCTTGAGCCCGGCGGGCGTCAGATATTCGGTCGGGTTCATCGGCCGGTTCAGGTCGGGGCCCATCGCGGCGCTGCCGGCGCCGTTCAGGGTGTGGCAGGCCATGCATTGGGTGACGAACACCGCCTGCCCGGCGCGGACCGGCGACTCGGCGGCCAGCCCCGGATCGACCGCCAGTTGCGGCCAGCGCCGCAGCGGATCGTCGGAGCCGACGATGCGGGCCAGCTGGTAGGGCCATTGCTCGCTGCGCACCCCCGACGCCTCCGGCCGCAGCCACACCAGATAGAAGGGACCGGCGGAGACCTCCTTGCCCGGCAGGTTCGGCCAGGGCTGATCGGCCGGCTCGACCGCCAGGAAGGCGACGGCGCCGTCGGGGCCGGTGCGCAGGCACAGCTCCGGCGGCAGCTGCGCGGTGAAGCCGTCCGACGCCACCCCCTCCAGCACGCCGCCCGGCGGGAAGGCGGCGGTGCCGAGCAGGCTGGCCAGCGGAACGGCGCGATAGCGCATCGGCCGGCCATAGGACACGTCGGCGGGGATGTCGACGGTCACCGTGTCCGGCCGGGTCAGCAGACTGTCGCGGTCGAACACCCGCTCGGTTCCGGCGAGGGCGATCGTCAGCGCCGGCCCGCCGGCCAGAACCGGACGCGGCGGCACGGCGATGAGCAGTGCCGCGGCGAGCGGAACGGCCAGCATGGTTGGCAGGATGGTGGGCAGACGCCTGGCCAGGCGTCCGACCATGCGCGCGATCGACGGCTTCATCATTCCGGATCATCCTCCCCTTCGTCGTCATTCCATGGGTCGTCATCGTCGGCGCCCGCGCGTCGCGGGGTTGCCGACACCGCTTCCCGTTCCAGCCGCTCGATCTGTTCGGGATGGGTGATCTCGATCATGGGGCCATTGCGCAGCGTGATCCAGCCCCGCACGCGCAGGCGGCGTCCCTCGTAGGACAGCGGGTCGATGCCGGCGCGGGTGACCTCGCGCATCGCGGCGCGGCCGATATGGATGGTGACGTCGCTGCGCCAGTCGGCGCCGAAATCCAGCCAGCTCTCGCCGCCGCCCTTGGTGACGGCCAGCACCACTCCCTCGACCAGCTGGAAGCTGTCGCGGTCGCGGGCGAGCCCCTCCGGATCGGCGGCGTCGCGCACGGCATAGACCCGGCTGCGCCACAGCCCGCGCCCGGCATTGCGCGCCGCTTCCTCGCCGGCCAGCAGCTCGGCGGCATAGGCGCGGGCGTCGGGCCGGGTGTGGACCCGCGCCAGCCCGCGCGCCAGCAGCGCCGATTGCAGCCACAGCCCATCCTCCCGCACCAGATGGGCGAGCAGCCGGCCATGGCGGTCCACCGGTGCCGGTCCATGCAGCGCGACCCGGCGGCCCAGCGCCAGGTCGCTCAGCGCCATGGTCGCCGCCTCCGCCAGCGGCCAGACGCGGCCATCGGCCGGGTCGGCGTGCCGCGGCGGCTTGGCCGCCTCGATGCCGGCCAGCCGGACCCGGCGCCCGTCCTCCAGCTCCAGCGTGTCGCCGTCCAGCACGGCGGTGACCCGCGGCGACTCCGCCGGGGCGGCGCCGGTCAGCAGCAGCCAGCCCAGCAGCAGGACCGGCAGCCGTAGGAGCGGGAGCGTGACAAGGCGCATGGCGAGCCGTCGTTGCGGAACATCCGCCGCCGGGCGGGATTCTGACCGGTATGACGACCGCGATCTCCTTCCGCAAGCGTGACGAGGTGGCATGACGGTGCGGCGCTGGGCGCACGGGCGCATCCCCGCCGCCGATGAGTTGTTCCGGTTCATCCGGGATCTTCCGCCCGGAACGGCATTGCACCCCGGTCACCGGGTCAGGTTGATCGTCGGCGATTAGCCCCTCGCATGGCGGCACGGGCATGACCGTATGAAATCCAGGTAAGGATACCGTCCCGCGGGTTGCCGCGGGACGGGCGGGCGGGTAGGCTGCCGGGCATGTCCGAACCCCCGTCAGCGCTCCACCCGCCCGCCCCGGCACGTCTTGTGACGACCGTGACCCCGGCCGGCAAAGCGGCGCCGAAGCCGGGAGCGAAATCCGGATCGAAGCCCGCCGGGCGCCGGCGGCTGCGGCTGCCCATCGCCGCGGTGCTGGTGGCGGGCTTCGGGTCGCTGATGCTGGCGGCGGTGGCCAGCGTGCTGGTCCTTGGGCTGTTCAGCGCCGGGACCAACACTTTCGCCCTGCTGAACGACAAGGCCGATCTGGCGTTGGCCGGGGTGGAGGTGCGGGTCCGCCACCAACTCGACCCCGCGCGGGAAATGGCGCGCTTCGTCGCCGGGCTGATCGAGCGCGGCGAGTTGCACCCCGGCGACACCCCGGCGATGACCGACACGCTGCGCGGCGCCCTGGCCGGCGCGCCGGACGTCACCGGTCTCGCCTTCATCCGCCCGGACCTGACCGGCGTACGCATCGCCCGGCTGAATGGCGAGCTGAGCGTCGAACGGATCGACATGCAGGGCGAGAGCGACATTCCGCCTGAAATCCTGGATGGTCCGAACCGCAGCGCCGCCAGCTGGGCCGATCCGCGCTGGTTGAAGGATGCCCAGAACAGCTTCGTCAACGTGTATCAGCCGGTGCGGCGCGACGGTCGCTATCTGGGGCAGGTGGCGGTCGGCGTCTCGCTCGGCGACCTGTCGCGTTTCCTCCAGGTATTGTATGTGGATCAGGGGCTGAACGCCTTCGTGCTCTACGACCAGAGCCATGTTCTGGCCCACCCGGCGCTGGTTGGCCGCAGTTTCGATTTCTCCGGCAAGCGGGACGGCCCGCCGCTGCCGCGTGTCGATCAGGTCGATGATCCGGCGTTGGCGGCGCTGTGGTCGAACGGCGTTCCGGTGCAGTCGCTGAAGAAACGGGTGGAGGCGCGCAGCGTGCGCGTTCTCGGCAGCGATTACATCTTCCTGACCCGCAAGATGGCGGGATACGGCCAGCAGGACTGGATCATCGGCATCGGCTACCGCGACGGCGAAATGAATGTCGAGGTCCGCCGGCTCTACATCACCGGCGCCGTCGGTTTGGTCATCCTGCTGGTGTCGGTCGGGGTGGCGCTGCTGGTCGGGCGGCGGATCAGCCGGCAGGTGGCGCGGCTGGCCGAGGCCGCCGACCGTGTCCGCGCCTTCGAATTCCGCGCCATCCCCGACCTGCCCGATTCCCGCCTGCGCGAGATGGCGCGGGCCGCCACCGCCTTCAACGCGATGGTCGCCGGCCTGCGCTGGTTCGAGACCTATGTGCCGAAGGCGCTGGTGCTGCGCCTGATGCGCCAGCGCGAGACCGAGGGCGGGCTCGATTCGGTCCAGCGCGAGGTGACGGTGATGTTCACCGACATCCGCGGCTTCTCCCGCATGGCCGAGCATATGGCGGCCGCCGACACCGCCGCCCTGCTGAACGAGCATTTCACCCTGCTCGCCGCCTGCATCGAGGCGGAGGGCGGCACGGTGGACAAATTCATCGGCGATTCGCTGATGGCCTTCTGGGGGGCGCCCGAGGCGCAGGAGGACCATGCCGTCCGCGGGTTGCGCGCGGCGCTGGCGATCCACCACGCCATCCGCGCCGACAACCGTCGCCGCGTCGCCGACGGCCGGGCGCCGATCCATGTCCGCGTCGGCCTGCACAGCGGCCCGGTGGTGGTGGGCAACATCGGCTCCGACAGCCGGATCAACTACACCATCGTCGGCGACACCGTGAATGTCGCCGCCCGCATCGAGGAGCTGTCGGCGGCGCTCCAGGGCGAGTCCGAGGTGATCGTGCTGACCAGCGGCGTCACCGCCGCCAAGGGCAAGGACGCCGTCCCGCTGGTCCGCCAGGGCGGCCGGTCGCTGCGCGGCCGCACCGGCATGACCGAACTCTGGCGTCTCGTGCTGGAGGAGGAGAGGAAGGAGGCGGCGAAGGCGGGGGGCAATCCCGCGCCATCACCGCCTCTTCCGTCGGTGCCGGTTCCGGATGAGGGCGTCAAGCCAGCGTTGGCAGGTAAGGATACGCTCTGAACCGAGGCGATATTACCAGCCAAGTCACTGACAAAGCTGGAAATACCCCGGCCAGTTTCCTTACCTCAGCGCCAAGTGCGGCGGCCACCGCGGCGGTCGTCCTCGTCGAACAGCTCGGCCAGCTTGTTCATCATGGTGCCGCCCAGCTGTTCGGCATCGACGATGGTCACGGCGCGGCGGTAATAGCGGGTGACATCATGGCCGATGCCGATCGCCACCAGCTCGACGGGCGAGCGGGTCTCGATCTGCTCGATGGTCTGGCGCAGATGGCGTTCCAGATAATTGCCGGCATTCACCGACAGGGTCGAATCGTCCACCGGCGCGCCGTCGGAGATCACCATCAGGATGCGGCGCTGTTCCGGCCGGCCGAGCAGCCGGTTGTGCGCCCATTGCAGCGCCTCGCCGTCGATGTTCTCCTTCAGGATGCCTTCGCGCAGCATCAGGCCCAGATTCTTGCGGGCGCGGCGCCACGGCATGTCGGCGGCCTTGTAGACGATATGGCGCAGGTCGTTCAGCCGGCCGGGATGGGGCGGCTTGCCGCCGGCGACCCAGGCCTCGCGGGCCTGGCCGCCCTTCCAGGCGCGGGTGGTGAAGCCCAGCACCTCCACCTTCACCGCGCAGCGCTCCAGCGTGCGGGCGAGGATGTCGGCGCTCATCGCGGCGATGGAGATCGGCCGGCCGCGCATGGACCCGGAATTGTCGATCAGCAGCGATACCACCGTGTCGCGGAAGTCCATCTCCTTCTCCTTCTTGAAGGAGAGCGGCAGGACCGGGTTGGCGACGACGCGGGCGAGCCGGGCGGCGTCGAGGATGCCTTCCTCCAGGTCGAAGCTCCAGGAACGCTGCTGCTTGGCCATCAGCCGGCGTTGCAGCCGGTTCGCCAGTTTGGAGATCACGCCCTGAAGATGCAGAAGCTGCTGGTCGAGCAGATGGCGCAGCCGCTCCAGCTCCGCCGGGTCGCAGAGGTCGGCGGCGTCGACCACCTCGTCATACTGGGTGGTATAGGCCTTGTAGGCGTTGGGATCGGGCTCGTTGCGGCGGTTGGCGTCGTTGCGCCAGGGCTGGCCGGGGCCGGCGGGCTCCTCCGCCCCCTCGCCCTCGCCCATCTCCATGTCGCCTTCCTCGCCGGAGCCGTCCTCGGCGCTGTCGCCGGCCTCCGACGAGTCCTGCATCTCCGACGAGGCCATGGATTCGGAGTCGGACTGGTCCTCGTCCTGGCCGCGGGTCTGGCCGTGCTGGGGCGACTCCTCGTCCTCGGAGGATTGGGTCTGCTGGTCCTCCTCCTCCTGGTCGGCCTCCTGGCCGACCTCCATGTCGAGATCGGCCAGCAGGCGGCGGACGGCCTTGGCGTAGGCCTCCTGATCGCCGGCATGGGCCGCCAGCCCCTTCATGTCCCGGCCCAGCCGCTCCTCGACCCAGGGACGCCAGAGATCAACGGCATGGGTGGCGGCGGGCGGCGGCGGGGCGCCGGTCATCACCTCGCGCGCCATCAGCCGCAGGGCTTCGGACAGCGGCACCTGGCCGCGATCCTCGAAGCGGTCGAAGCCCTGACGGGTGTAACGATCCTCCAGCGCCGCTTCCAGGTTATGGGCGACGCCGGCCATGTCGCGGCTGCCCACCGCCTCGCAGCGCGCCTGTTCCAGCGCGTCATAGGCCTGGCGGGCGGCATCGCCCAACGGCATGCGGTGCGCATGCACCGTGGCATCGTGATGGCGCAGCCGCAAGGCCACCGCATCGGCCGCTCCGCGCAGCTTGGCGACATCGACGGGGTTGAGGTCGCGCGCCGGCAGCGGCACCCGCACCCGCTGGCCCGCCACCCCCGGCGGATCGGACGAAAAGCCGACCTGGACCTCCGCCCGCCGGGACATGGCGCGCACCGTGGCAGTGGTGGACCGCTTGAAGGCCTCGACGGGGGTGTCGTTCTGGGTGGTCATCGCGGGGGCGTCTTTGTTCTTGGGAGAGTTACGGCGCGGTTGGCGGGATCGGCACGGCGCGAACGGACCAAGCCGGGCTTGCACCACGCTCGCAGGTCATCGCCCGGCCATGCCGCCCGTTCCGATCCATGTGAAGCCTCGTATGCCGCGCCCCGGCCTTACCGAGGGACAGGGCGCAACGCACGAGATCACACGAGGGTCGCCTGGACCCCCGTCTCCGGCAGCTCGACGCCGAAGCAGCGCTGGTAGTATTCGGCCACCGTCGGTCGCTCCACCTCGTCGCACTTGTTGAGGAAGGTGATGCGGAAGGCGAAGGCGACGTCGTTGAAGATCTTCGCGTTCTCGGCCCAGGTGATCACCGTGCGCGGGCTCATCACGGTGGAGATGTCGCCGTTGATGAAACCGGCGCGGGTCAGGTCGGCGAGACGGACCATCGAGGCCACGCTGTCGCGGCCCCTGGCGTCGTCATAGGACGCGACCTTGGCCTGGACGATCTTCACCTCGGCATCGACCGGCAGGTAGTTCAGCGTCGCCACGATGTTCCAGCGGTCCATCTGGCCCTGGTTGATCTGCTGCGTGCCGTGATAGAGGCCGGTGGTGTCGCCCAGACCGACGGTGTTCGCGGTGGCGAACAGGCGGAAGGCCGGGTGCGGGCGGATGACGCGGTTCTGGTCGAGCAGCGTCAGCTTGCCCTCCACCTCCAGCACGCGCTGGATCACGAACATCACGTCGGGGCGGCCGGCGTCATACTCGTCGAACACCAGGGCGCAGGCATGCTGGAGGGCCCAGGGCAGGATGCCCTCGCGGTATTCGGTGACCTGCACGCCGTCGCGCAGCACGATGGCGTCCTTGCCCATCAGGTCGATGCGGCTGATGTGGCTGTCCAGGTTGACGCGGATGCAGGGCCAGTTCAGCCGGGCCGCCACCTGCTCGATGTGGGTCGACTTGCCGGTGCCGTGATAGCCCTGGACCATGACGCGGCGGTTGTAGGCGAAGCCGGCGAGGATGGCCAGCGTCGTGTCCCGGTCGAAGCGGTAGGCGCTGTCGAGGTCGGGCACATGTTCGGTGCGCTGGCTGAAGGCCGGCACCTGCATGTCGCTGTCGATGCCGAAGACCTCACGCACCGAGACCGTCGTGTCGGGCTTGTGGTCGAACAGGGCCGAGCTGGCCTGGGTCGCTCCTTGGGAAGCCATGGGTGGTTTCTTACGTTCCAGCGAGTGTCGGTTGTCCGGCGGCCGCGGGATTGACCCGGCCCGCCAACGGGGGTTCAGGCAGCATAACAGGCTTTCAGCGTATTGTAGGCCTGATTGATCTCTTTCAGGCGTTCTTCCGCAGCCTTGTCGCCGCCATTGGCATCGGGATGGTGCTTTTTCGCCAGTTCCCGATAGCGTGCCTTGATGCGCGTGAAGTCGACGGGTGGTGTCAGATCCAGGACCGCCAGCGCCTTTTCCTCGTCGGTACGGGCGTGGCTCCGCCGGTGCGCCTTTTCCTCGTCCTTTGTCTTGCCGGCGTCATGGCCGAATTCGAAGCTGAAGCTGTTGACCACGCGGTCGCGGATGAAGCGCTCCTGCGTCGCCCATTTGCCGAGCGGCCAGCTCGGCCGCTGCCAGGTGGTGTCGCGCCGCACCTCCGCCTCGATCTGGTCGGTGGACATGCCGGCGTAATAGTCCCAGGCGCGGTTGTACTCCCGTACATGATCGAGGCAGAACCACCAGTATTCATTGAGGCTGCTGCGGCTCTTCGGCGCACGGTACTCCCCGGTGGCGACGCAATCGGGATGGTCGCACACACGGGTGGCCGCCCGCGGCGCGGCGTAGCTGTCATAACTGGAGCGGGTGCGGTTCCTGGTCATCGGCCAAGTATGGGAAGAGCCGTCGCCTCTGGCAAGCACGCCGAATCAGGCTTCCGTCATCCGCAATCCGCGGGACCCGGCGCTTGACAACGGCTTGACAGGGCGTCGATCGCGCCATCTCCTGACTGAAGGGATGGGACCGCCGGGAACCGCGTTCCCGGCACCCGTCCATTCCATCCCGAACCAGTGCCAAGACAGCAGGACCCCGCCATGGAATACGCCACCCGTATCCGCGAGAAGCTCACCGCCGGACTGGCGCCGGACCGGCTCGACGTCGTCGATGACTCCGCCCGCCATGCGGGGCATGCCGGCGCGGACGCCGCCGGGGAAACCCATTTTCATGTCACCATCGTCTCGGGCGCCTTCGCTGGCAGGTCGCGGGTGGAGCGTCAGCGGATGGTCTATGCCCTGTTGGCCGAGGAGCTGCGGGAGCGGGTGCATGCGCTGGGGCTGACCACCCAGGCTCCGGGCGAAGGGGGGGCCTGACACCTCCCGCCGGCACAGCGGGGGCTTTTTCGGGAAGACCGGTCGCCGGCACGGCGCATCATCATCGCTCCGCAAATATAGCGCGAAGGGGTGGCCGAAATAACATACATATGCATGCAACTAAGGCGCGATTTTTGGAATTGATGCAACAATGAGAAACGTTAGCGTGGTTGCATTTCCTGGTGCGTTTAGTAGAGTGCAGTATATGCAACCATTTATCGCGCCGTGGCGGACACAAACTTCGCATGTCCGCCGGCGGCTTCGTGGAAGGGGCTGCGGATGGCGAAGCGTGGGCCGAAAAAGAAGCGTACGACTCCTTCCCAGACGGGGGTGGAACCGCTGAGGAGCCAGAACATCATGATCGGCGGTCACCGCACGAGCATGCGGCTGGAACCATCGATGTGGGATGCTCTGGAGGACATCGGCCGTCGGGAGGGTCTGACCGTCAACCGTCTCTGCACCCAGATCAAGGAGCGGATCGAGGAACAGGCGCGCCGTCGGGGCATAAATCCGGAAGACGCGGATGTCACGCTGACATCCGCGGTTCGCGTCTTCATCGCCTCCTATTACCGCCGCGCCTGTACGGAGGATGGGCACATGCGCGCCGGCCATGGCGGCAGCGATCCGTTCATCGGCACGCCGTTCGACCTGCCGCCGGCCGACGAGGCCGACGGGGGCAAGGCCGCGGTCGCCGCCGAGGGCGGATACCCGCCGGGATCGGCATTGTCCAGTTCCGCCGGCTCCTCCCATCCCCGTCTGGACGCCTGACCGGCGCCGCTGCGGCGTCAGGGCGGTTCCGCGGGACAGCGAGTCTACTCCGCCGCCTCTTCGTGGGCGGCGTCTCCGTTTTCGGGATCGGCTGTCGGGCCGGTATAATGGCCGGGCCAGGTCTTGCGAGCCACCTCGCCGTTGCTGTCGAAGATGTGGCACATGTTCAGCAGCACCGGCCGCTTGCCATCGTCCCGCGGCCGTTTTCCGGCCGCCTTGGCGCGCTCGGCGGCCTCGCGGGACAGGATCGGGAAGATGGTCTGAAAGGCGGTGGTCGCCATCGGTCCCAGCAGTTCGACCAGATGGGTGCAACCCTTCGGTCCGCCCAGCCGGGCCTTCACGGCATTGGTCCAGCCGGGCGCGATGCGCAAGCCAACCAGCGCCTGGAATGCCGGTGTGATGCTGCCGCAGGCTTGGTAGGGGCTGTGCCGGGTCACCGCCTCCACCGCCTTGACGGTCATCGTGTCGTCGACCGTCAGGCGCATCCACATCTCGTGGACCGGCGTTCCGGGCTCCACATGACCGCGCTCATCCGTCTGGAAGCCATAGCTCTTGACGTCGGTCAGGTGGCCTTCGATGTCCCACAGCCCGTCGGCGCGCCGGAAGCCCTCGCAGGTGACGCGGCGGGTGTGGATCGGCTCGCGCGCGGCGGGGGCGGACAGCGAGGGCGCGGACATCGGGCGTTCCAGTTCAGCGGGAATAATGGCTCACCCTGGACTATCGGCGGGGCCGGGCGCCCGGTCAACCCGGCCCCGCCGCAATGCAGCGTTACCTATGGGTCAATCTTGCCGTCAACCCAGCGTCGCTTCCGCCGAATAGCCGGAGCCGAACATATAGGCCTCGCGGCTGCGCAACTCGTCCTCCAGATGGGTGCGCACCACCGCGAACAGGTCGCGGATCGACACCATGCCGACGACCTCGCCATCCACCGCCACCGGCAAGTGGCGATAATGGCGCCGCTCCATCAGGTCGAGTGCCGCCAGCGCGGTGGCCGAAGGTTCCAGCGTGTCGGGATCGGCGGTCATCACCGAGGACAGCGGGGTGGTTTCGGGGTCGAGGCCGGCCGCGACCACGCGGGTGGTCATGTCGCGTTCGGTGACGATGCCCTTCAGTGCGCGGCCTTCGGTGACCAGGACCGCGGCGATGCGCCGTTCCGCCATCAGCGTGGCGGCGTCGCGCACGGTGGCCCCCGGAGGCAGGCAGGAAAGCTCCTGGTTCCTGATGACATCAGGCATCAGTCGGCGTGTCGGCATGTGTCCCATCTCCTTCATGATTGCAGGTTTTGTGGACGAACGATGCACTCGACCGCGATTCCCCAGCGCGGCATGCCGATCCTGTCAGCTTTCTGTGCTGATCGTCAATGTAACTGATTGTTGTCTACTTGTTCAGTATGCCGGGTCCTCTTCGCCGGCGGAGCCGTTACTGGCCGGATTCCAGGCGCTTGCGCAGCCCGTCGAAGCCGCTGGTGTAGATGCCGGCGACGGCCTTGCGCGCTTCGGCATCGGGGGCGCCGTTGGGCTCGAAGCGGGAGGACCAGACGATGCGGGTGTTGTGGGCATCCACCGCGCTCAGCCGGATGGTGGAGCGGTAGTTCCTCACCGGAAGCGGCCCGTTCAGCAACGCATAGCGCAGCCGGTGCCTGGCGTTGGACAGGCCGGTCAGCCGTTCCTCGATGCTGCCGCCGCCCTTCAGCGCGATGTCGCGTTCCTGCCTGCCGGCGGTCTTGCGCAGTGTGCAGCCCTCGACGGCCGGATGCCAGTCGGCGATGGCGCAGAAGGGGGCGATCTGTTTCCACACCTGCGCGATCGGCGCCTTGATCGTCGCCTGCTCGCGAACCTCCAGCGCCATCGCCGGCGCCGCCGCCAGCAGCGCCGCCGTTACCAGAGCCGACATGCCAAGCATCGCCTTCATCACCCATCCTCCCCGGTCATGCCGCGGCGGAATGGCCGCGGTCTTGTCGGGGAACTATGGGCGGGCGACCGCCGACGTGGCTATTGTGCGAAAGACGGATTGTCCGCGACTCGGGCGTCAGGCCGGCGTCACCGCCTCCTCCAGCACGGCGCGGACGGCGTCGGCGTCGACGTCGCGGCGGGTGAAGGCATTGCCGATGCGGTCGGCCAGGATGAAGGTGATGCGGCCGTCCCGCACCTTCTTGTCCTTGGCCATCGACCGCACCAGCCCATCGACGTCCCAGGTGACGCCGGGGATGTCGGCCGGGCGGACCGGCAGCCCGACATCGGCCAGATGGGCGCGGGCGCGCCGGGCATCCTCGGCCGGGCACAGCCCGAGCCGGACCGACAGGTCGAAGGCCAGAACCATGCCGATCGCCACCCCCTCGCCATGCAGCAGGGTCTGGCCGAAGCCGGTCGCCGCCTCCAGCGCATGGCCGAAGGTGTGGCCGAGATTCAGCAGGGCGCGGTCGCCGCTCTCGCGCTCGTCCACCCCGACGATGTCGGCCTTGGCCCGGCAGCTGACCGTCACCGCATGGCGCCGCGCGTCGCTGTCGCCGTCCACCACGCGCCGGCCGTTCCCCTCCAGCCAGGCGAAGAAGTCGGGCTGGCGGATCAGGCCGTATTTCACCACCTCGGCATAGCCGGCCAGCACCTCGCGCCGTGGCAGGGTGTCGAGCGTGGCGGTGTCGGCGATCACCAGCCGGGGCTGGTGGAAGGCGCCGATCAGGTTCTTGCCGTGGCGGCTGTTGATGCCGGTCTTGCCGCCGACCGAGCTGTCGACCTGGGACAGCAGGGTGGTCGGCACCTGGATGAAGTCGATGCCGCGCAGGGCCGTGGCGGCGGCGAAGCCGGTGATGTCGCCGATCACCCCGCCGCCCAGCGCCAGCAGCATGGTGGACCGCTCGATCCCGCGGCCCAGGATGTCGTCCATCAGCTGCTGGAAATGGTCGAAGTCCTTGGTCTTCTCGCCGGCCGGCAGGATGATGGCCGGCTGCGGCGCGATCCCCGCGTCCAGCATCGCGGCGTTCAGCGTGTCCAGATGCAGCGGTGCCACGTTGGCGTCGGTCACCACGATGGGCGCCCGGCCGCGGGTGACGGCGGCGATGCGCTCGCCGGCGTCGGCCAGCACGCCGTCGCCGACCAGGATGTCGTAGCTGCGGGCGCCCAGCTCCAGGCGGACGGTGTCGAGTTCGGCCGGGATGGAGGCGTTGACGGAGGTCATCGGGGTGGTCCGCGAGGCTGGTGGTTCGGGAAGGAGGGGGGCGATCCGGGTCAGGGGCTGTCGATCAGGGGGGATCGGCCTTGCCGGGTCGGCCGATGCGTTGGGTGGGGCCGTGGTCCTGGCCTTGCTGTCCCTGTCCAGCCCCAGCCCCAGGCCCTGGCCCATGGCGGCGGGGAAGCTGGACGCCGAAACGCGCCTCCAGGGCGTCGATCACCAGTTCCACCGTCACGTCGGGCGGGCGTTCGTCGCTGACCACGGTCAGGTCGGCCTCGGCATAGGTGGGATAGCGCTGCTCCATCAGCCGCTCCAGGATGGCGCGCGGGTCGCCCTGGTTCAGGATGGGGCGGTGGGTACGCCGGGCGGTGCGGGAAACCAGCACGTCCAGTTCGGCATGCAGCCAGACCGAAACGCCATGCTGGCGGATGGCCGCCCGGGTCTCCGGGTCCATGAAGGCGCCGCCGCCGGTTGCCAGGATATGCACCGGCTCGTCCTTCAGCAGGCGGGTGATCATGCGGCGTTCGACGGAGCGGAAGACCGGTTCGCCGTCGCGGGCGAAGATCTCGGCGATGCTGCAACCGGCCGCGGCCTCGATCTCGGCGTCGGCATCGCGGAAGGGCATATGCAGGCGCGTCGCCAGCCGGCGCCCGATGGCGCTCTTGCCGGCTCCCATCAACCCGACCAGCACCACGGTGCGCGGCAGCAACGGCTTCGCATCCTCCGCCGCCCCCATGCCCGGACCCTGGGCCGTCATCGCCTTGCGCAATCCCATAACATCCTTCCGATCCGCCCGATCCGCCACCCGCACTCTCCGGCGCCGGCATGCCGGCGTCCCCGCCCGCCGTCATACCGCTGCAACAGACAACACTCATACCCGCCGAACGCTCGCCGGCACAAGCGCCCCGGTCCGGTGGGCCTGTCGCGGGACAAGTCCCGGCCAGGTTCCGGTGGACGGGTTGCGCGGCGCTCCGACCTGTGGCTACACTGCGCCGCCGTCCGACAGGTCTCCCGATGGCGGGAGCCCCGGCAGCGGCCCCCCGGTCGCCGGCCAGCGCCCTGGCCGGGGGTGCGGATGCTTTAGCAGAAAAGCCATTGCTTGTCCCAAGCCCTGCGGGCGCAGGGCGTGGCGGATCCGCTTCGATCCTCCGCTTCGATCCTCCGTTTCCCGACACAACATGTTCCTGGTGCCATGAGCCGGTTTCTCTCGATCCTCTTCGTCCTGCTGTTGCTGGTGGTCGTCGGCGGCACGGTGTTCCTCGCCTCGTGGGACCTGCCGGCTCCGTCGAAAACGGTGGAGAAAGTCCTGCCGGATGAGCGCTTCCCGCGCTGAATCCCGCCCCTCCGCCGGGGTTGGCCGGCGGATGGCCGTTCCGCCGCCCGCCTGTTTTCCGGCCGGAGTCCTGCCCGGCTTTCTGGCCGGGGTGCTGACGGTCGGCTGGGCCGTCGCCGCCGCGGCGCAGCTGGCCGGTCCGCCGGTCCGGCTGACGCCTGACGCCGCCGCGCAGGGCCCGGCCCGGAATCCCGCCCCGTCCACGCCTCCTCCTCCGGCCTCAACCCCAACCCCAACCCCAACCCGGGTCACCGTGCCGCCCTATCCGCCCGCGGTCGCCCAACCCCCCGCCGTCTCCCCGGTGGTGGCGCGGCCTGGACCGGTGGCGCGCGAAGCGCTGGGCGCGCCCGATCCGGACGGGGCCGGCCCCCTTGGCGGCGTGCAGGGGCTGGGCGGCGATGCCTGGCGCGGCATCGGCCGGGCGGAGCTTCTGCCCCTGCTCGCCGCCTTGCCTGTCGATACCCCGTCCCCCACCGTCAAGGCGCTGGAGCGCCGGCTGCTGCTGAGCGCCGGGTCTCCCGCCGTCTCTACCGGAGAACCGCCGCCGTCCCGCCGCTTCGGCGCCCTGCGCATCGAGAAATTGGCCCGGCTCGGCGATCCCGCCGGGGCGGCCGATCTGGCCGGGCTGCTGCCGACGGCCCTGGCGGCGGACGAGGCGGCGGCGAAGGCGCTGACCGATGCGGAGCTGGTGCGCGGCGGCCTCGATTGCGGGCGTGCGTTGGCGCGGGGCAAGGGCTTCGCCTCCGCCTATTGGACCAGGCTGGCCCTGTTCTGCCATGCCCGCGTCGGCGACCGCGCCGGCACAGACGAGGCGCTGGCGCGCCTGCGCGCCGCCGGCCGGCGGTCCGACTCCTTCCTGCTGGTCGCCGAGGCGCTGGCCGGTGCCGCCCCGCCGCCCGTCCGTTCGCTGTCCCTGCAAGGAGACGGCCAGGAGGGAGGAAGCGGGCCGGCGCTGCTGCTCGCCGCCATGCGCACGGCACGGATCGGCATTCCGCCCGACCGGTTGCCGCTGGACAACCCGCCGGCGCTGGCCGCCATCGCCACCAACCCCTCGACCGATCCCGCCACCCGCGCCGCCGCCGGCGAGCGGGCGGCCGCCTCCCTGTTCCTCGACGCCCGCCAACTGTTGGACATCTACGCCCAGGTGCCGGCGGTGGGCGACGAGCTGTTGCGGGTGCGCGACATCGCCCAGCGTGATCGCGGCGCCCGCACCCGCGCCCTGGTCCATCAGGCGATGGCGGCGGCGATGGAGGGGCGGCGGCGGGTGGCGCTCGCGACCCTGGCGGTGGAACTGGTCGATCCGCGCCTGCGCGCCGGGCCGGTCGGCGCCGCCGCCGCCTGCCTGCTCGACAGCGTGTCGCCGGCGGCGGACGCCGCCACGCTGGCCCCGGCGGCGGCACGGCTCTATTACGCGCAAGGGCGTTTCGATCAGGCCCTGCGCTGGCAGGATCTGGCCCTGCGCAGCGGGCGGAGCGCCGACACCGCCTGGCTGTGGCCGCTGGCGGTTGTGGCGACAGGGCAGGGCGCCGGGGATCCGCGCGCGCTGACCGCCTGGCTGGACGAGGTGCTGCGCGGCGCCGACGGCGTCGCCCGCAGCCGCGTCGCCGGCCAGTTGGCGCTTCTCCAGGCGACCGGCGTCGCGATTCCCGACGAGGCGTGGATGGCCGCCACCGATGGCGCCGGGCCGCCGAGCGGCAGCGATGCCGGTGTCGATCCCGCCTTGTGGCAGCGGCTTGGCGAGGCCGCGGCCGGCGGACGGATCGGCGAGACGGTGACCATCGCCCTGCTGCTGCTGGGAGAGACCGGACCGGTCGGGCTGCCGCCCGTCGTCACCGCCCGCGTGGCGGCCAACCTGACGGCGGTCGGGCTGGAGCCGGACGCCCGCGCGCTGGTCCGCGAGGCGATGGCCGCCATCGTCGACCCCACCGCCCCGCTCTCGACCGCCGAATGACCGCATGTCCGGGGAGCCCGCCACCACCATGACGCCGATACCATGACCGGCAGCAAGACCACCGGCAGCAAGATCACCGGCGGCAAGACCACCGCCGGCGGGGCGGGCGCCAAGCGGCGCGGCCGGCCCTGCAAGCCGCGTCCGCTCGCCGCCTCTCCCCATCTGGATGCCTTCCTCGACATGCTGACGGCGGAGCGCGGGGCGGCGGTGAACACGCGGCTGGCCTATGAGCGCGACCTTGCAGACCTCGGCCGCTGGCTGGCCCAGCGCGGCGTCGCGCTGGAAGGGGCGGGGACCGAGGATCTGCGGGCCTATCTGGCGGTGCAAGGCAAGGATGGCGCCCCGCGCACCGTGGCGCGGCGGTTGTCGGCGATGCGGCAGTTCTACCGTTTCCTGCTGTCCGAGGGGCGCCGCTCCGACGATCCGGCCTCGCCGCTCGACAGCCCCAAGCAGGGCCGCCCGCTGCCCAAGATCCTGAGCGAGGCGGAGGTCGGCGCCATGCTGTCCACCGCCGAGGCGCGCGGCGGGCCGGAGGGCTTGCGGCTGGTGGCCTTGCTGGAGGTGCTCTACGCCACCGGCCTGCGCGTGTCGGAGCTGGTCGGCCTGCCGATGACCGCGATCATGCGCGACGGCCGCGGCCTGCTGGTGCGCGGCAAGGGCGGCAAGGAACGGATGGTGCCGCTGTCCGATCCGGCTCTGGCGGCGCTGGCCGCCTACATTCCCGTCCGCGCCCATTTCATTCCGCCGGGCACCGGGGCGGGAGGGGGCGGGGCAGGGGGAGAGGGCGGGCACAGCCCCTTCCTGTTCCCGTCACGCATCTCCGCCGAAGGATACCTGACGCGCCAGCGCTTCGCCCAACTGCTGAAGCAATTGGCCATCGACGCCGGCATCGACCCGGAAAAGGTCAGCCCCCACGTCCTGCGCCATGCCTTCGCCACCCATCTGCTCGACCATGGCGCCGACCTGCGCTCGGTCCAGAAGATGCTGGGCCATGCCGACATCGCGACGACGCAGATCTACACCCATGTGGTGACGGAGCGTCTGAGGAAGGTCATGCACGATCACCATCCGCTGGCGCGCCGCCGGGTGGTAGAGGCGTCGGAGGAGTAGGGGAGGTAAGGATGGGTGGGGAGGTGTCGGCTGCCGATGCCCCCTCCCAACCTCCCCCGCTTCGCAGGGGAGAGACTATAAGTGTATTTTAAATCAAGTTCTTACTCCCTCCCTCACCCAGCGGGGGAGGGGCGGGGTGGGGGCATCGGCAGCCGATGATTTCCCATCATCCTTACTTCTTCTCCAGCATCAGCGTGCCTTGGCGCGTGACCTTGCTTCTGATCCGGTCGGCCAGCAGGGCGAGCGCCCAGGGCAGCCGCACCTCCATCTCGACGCTGTCGTCCAGCACGTCGATATGGCCGGCGATGGTCTGGGCCAGCGCCACGACGCGGAACTCCAGGCGGTCGCCGGTCCAGCTCTCCTCGACGCTGGCGGACAGGGCGCTCAGGCGCGCCCGCGCCTCGCCCATGCCGTCGACCAGCCGGCGCCTGGCCTCCGCCCGGCCGAGCGAATGGGGAATGGACAGGGTCAGGGGCTTCGGCATGGTCGGCGGCTCCGCGCTGAACGGGTCAGGGGTAACGCCGGGGACGGGCGTTTGCTCCCATGCCGGCCGGCCTCAACGGTCATGCAGGGGCGCCATCTGGTCCAGCCGGTGGGCGAACTCGATGTCGGCCGGGGTCACGGCGTCGGCGCTGCGGGTGTAGAGGATGACCTCGACCCGGCCGAGATCGTTGAACCATTCGGGATGATGGCCGGTCCGCTCGGCCAGCAGGGCGACCTGGCTCATGAAGCCCCAGGCGGCGGTGAAATCGGCGAAATGGTAGGTCTTGCGGATGGCGTCGCGCTCCAGCACCTCCGCCCAGCCGTGCAGTTCCTTCAGCGCCGTCTGACGCTGCGCGCCGACAAGACGATCGGACATGATGACCTCCCTTTCCTTCATCGCATTTTTGCCGCCCCCGCCGTCTTGGCGAACGGGCGGCGGTTCGCTACCTTCTGCGGCATGATACGGAAACCTTCAGGTCCCCATACGGTTCCGCCCACGGTCGAAGACCTGGAGCGCATGGCCGAAGAGGCGCTCGACACCATCCCGGCGGAGCTGCTCGCCCCGGTCGGGAACCTCGTCATCCATGTCGAGGATTTTCCCGATGAGGATACCGAGCGGGAGATGGAGCTGGAAAGCCCCTTCGACCTGCTGGGGCTGTATCGGGGGGTGGATCTGACGCGGCAAAGCGTCGCCGACCTGCGCGGCGGGCCGGACATGATCTTCCTCTACCGCCGCCCGATCCTCGATTACTGGTGCGAGACGGGGGAGGAACTGCCGGCCATCGTCCGCCATGTCCTCATCCACGAGATCGGCCATCATTTCGGCTTCTCCGACGACGACATGGAGCGGATCGAGGCGAGGGAGTAGGCGGAACAGGGGCGAGCAGGCGGGGGCCGCTCAACCCTCAAGCGCTTCGGCCACCCGGCGGCGCAGGGCGGGCGCCAGCTCCTCGTCGAACCAGGGGTTCCGGTTCAGCCAGGCGGTGTTGCGCCAGCTCGGATGCGGCAGCGGGATGAAGGCCGGTCCATACTCCCGCCAGCTCGCCACCGTCTCCGTCATCGTCGCCTTGCGCCGCCCGCCCAGATAGCGCGCCTGGGCGTATTGCCCGATCAGCAGAGTCAGCCGGATGCCCGACAGCGCCTCCAGCAGCGGCGGATGCCACAGCGGGGCGCATTCCGGCCGCGGTGGGTAATCGCCGCCCTTCGGCATGGTGCCGGGATAGCACAGCCCCATCGGCACCACGGCGATGCGGGATTCGTCGTAGAAGGTGGTGCTGTCCATCGCCAGCCACTTGCGCAGCCGGTCACCCGATGCATCGTCCCACGGGATGCCGCTGGCATGCACCCGCGCGCCGGGCGCCTGCCCGACGATCAGCAGCCTTGCGGTGGCGCCGCCGCGCAGGACCGGGCGGCAGCCATGGGGCAGCGCGGCTTCGCACAGCGTGCAGGCGCGCGCCTGCGCGAACAGGCGGTCGAGGGCTGGGCCGCCCTGACGGGTCTCATCGGACAAGCGTCAACAGATCCTGGACGAAGGCCGGCACCACCTGGGTCGCCAAGCCGTGGATGGAGCTGTGGAAATGGGAGGCGCCCTCCGACGGTTCCAGGTTCAGCTCGACCGTATAGGCGCCGGACGCCCGCGCCTCCGCCACGAATCCCGCGGCGGGATAGACATGGCCGGAGGTGCCGATCGAGACGAACAGGTCGCATTCCTCCAGCGCCCGCTGGATGCGCTCCATCTGATAGGGCATCTCGCCGAACCAGACCACGTCGGGCCGCATGCCGCCCTTGCGCCCACAGGTCAGGCAATGGTCATGGACCGACAGGTCGCCCCGCACCTCCACCACCGTGCGGCAATGCAGGCAGAAGGCCTTCAGCAGTTCGCCATGCATGTGCAGCGGCGCCGTCGATCCGCCGCGCTCATGCAGGTCGTCGATGTTCTGCGTCACCAGCAGGACCCCGCCCTTCCAGCGCCGCTCCAGCTCGGCCAGCGCCTTGTGCGCGGCGTTGGGCTGCACCGCCGGGTCGGCGAGGCCGCGGCGGCGGTCGTTGTAGAAGCGGTGGACCAGATCGGGATCGCGGGCGAATCCCTCCGGCGTCGCCACATCCTCCAGATCGACCTGGCTCCAGATGCCGTCGGCGCAGCGGAAGGTGTCCAGCCCCGATTCCTTGGAGATCCCGGCGCCGGTCAGGATGACGATGGAATCCGTCGGGCGCAGGCGGTTGGTCAGCGCGGGTGAGGGCATGGCATCCCCTTAGCGGTTCGGAAACCGGTCATGTGGAAGACTGCTGCGGCGTACGCCCGTCGCGTCCGGAAGTAAAGCCGCGCAAAACAAGGAAGAGGCATGTCAGGGGTGGTCAAGGTCCTGTTCGTCTGCACGGGCAACATCTGCCGCTCGCCCACCGCCGAGGGGGTGTTCCGCCATCTGGCCGGGCAAGCCGGTCTGGGCGCCGTCGTCGCCGCCGGGTCCGCCGGCACCCATGGCTATCACGTCGGCGAGCCGCCCGACCCGCGCAGCCGGCGGGCGGCGCTGGCCCGCGGCGTCGATCTGTCCGCCTTGCGCGCCCGCAAGGTGACGCCGGCCGACTTCACCCGCTTCGATCATATCCTGGCGATGGACAAGGGTCATCTGGACGAGCTGCGGCGCATCGCCCCGCCGGGCGCCGGCGCGGTGCCGCGCCTGTTCCTGGACGACGCGGCCGGGCTGGAGGGGAGGGAGGTGCCCGACCCCTATTACGGCGGTCCCGACGGCTTCGAACAGGTGCTGGATTTGTGCGAGGCCGGATCGCGCGGCCTGCTGGCGCGCCTGTCGCGCGAATGCGGCTTTCCGATTCGCGACCGCATCGGGTAACCTGTCGCGGTGCCCCGGCCGCTTGGTCTATGCTGTCGGGATAGGGCCTATCCGGAGCATCCCAAAACCATGACCAGCGCAGCCACCGGCACCATGACGCCCGGCGGGATCCTCGACGGCATCGTGCTGTTCGAGGCCTTCACGCCGGAGGAGCGCGCGGCGGTGGCCGCCCGCGGGCGGGTGTTCGACGCGCCGGCCGGCACGATGCTGATGCGCGAGGGCGACAGCGCCAGCTCGCTCTACGTGCTGCTCGACGGCACGGTGCGGGTGGTGCGCAGCGACCCCTTCGGCGGTCAGGTCGAGGTCGGCTTCCGCCGCGCCGGCGACTGTTTCGGCGAAATGGCGCTGATCGACGGCGGCTCCCGGTCGGCCTCGGTGATCGCCGCCGCCCCGGTGCGGGTGTTCGAGCTGGAGCGCGATCTGTTCCTGGCGCTGATCTCCCCGTCGCCCGCCCTGCTGGCGAAGCTGCTGCGCGAACTCAGCCGCATGATCCGCGACGTGTCGGAGCGGGTGGTGCGCGAGGATCTGGAACGCCGCACCCGCATCGCCGAATCGGCGCTGGCCCGCCAGCGCGCCATCACCCAGGCGGTGACCGGGCTGGCGCATGAGCTGAACACGCCGCTCGGCGTCTGCGTCACCGCGGCCAGCCACTTGCAGGATCTGGCGGCTTGCGGTGGCGGTCCGCTGTCCAGCGAGGAGCTGCGCGAGCCCGCCGCCCTGCTCGGCGCCAATCTCGGCCGCGCGGTGGAGCTGGTGGAGACCTTTTCCGCCATCGCCGCCTGCCAGACCGCCGAACCGCTGGAGGCGCTCGACCTGCGCCGCATGGCGGAGGAGATGGCGGCCCTGTTCGCCGTCCAGCATCCGGACCTGCCGCTGACCATCCGGGTCGCGACCGGCCCCGCCTGTCCCTGGCTCGGCTATGCCCAGCATCTGGGGCGGGTGCTGCAACAGCTGTTCGCCAACGCCGCCGCCCACGGCTATGGCGGCGGCCCCGGCGTGGCGGAGGTCGAGGTGGAGGCGGCGACGCTGGACGCGATTCCGGCTTGGCGCCTGACCGTCCGCGACCGTGGCGCCGGCATCCCGGCGATTCATCTGCCCACCCTGACCGACGCCTTCTTCACCACCGCCCGCGGACGGGGCCACAAGGGGCTGGGGCTGGCCGTGGTTTTCAACACGGTGACCGGTCCGCTCGCCGGCCGTTTCGCCATCGACAGCAGGCCCGGTGACGGCACGACGGTGACGGTCATCCTCCCGCAGGAGTTGTGAGCGCCCCGGCTCCCGGTCCGTAGGGCGTCCGGGTCAGTAGATCAGTTCGTTCTCGCCGCTGCCCTCGGCCAGGACCAACTCGCCGCGGGCGGCCAGATCCTTGGCCAGCTGCACCATGTACATCTGCGCCTCGTCGACGTCGCGGACGCGGACCGGACCCATGGCGGCCATGTCCTCGCGCAGGATCTTGGCGGCGCGTTCCGACATGTTGGAGAAGAACAGGTCCTTCAGCGACTCCGACGCCCCCTTCAGCGCGGTGCCCAGCTTCTGCTTGTCCACCGTGCGCAGCATGGTCTGGACGCCGCTGGGATCGAGCTTCGACAGGTCCTCGAAGGTGAACATCAGCGACTTGATGCGCTCGGCGCTGTCGCGGTTGCGTTCCTCCAGCGCCGCCATGAAGCGGTGCTCGGTGGTGCGGTCCAGGCCGTTGAAGATCTCCGCCAGCATCTCGTGGCTGTCGCGCCGGCTGGTGCGGGCGAGGTTGGTCATGAACTCGGTGCGCAGCGTGCGCTCGACGTCGTCCAGAACCTCCTTCTGCACCGCCTCCATGCGCAGCATGCGCATGATGACCTCCATCGCGAAGCTCTCCGGCAGCTGGGTCAGCACGCGGCCGGCATGTTCGGGACGGATCTTGGAGAGGACGACGGCGACGGTCTGCGGATATTCGTTCTTCAGATAGTTGGACAGCACCGACTCGCTGACATTCGCCAGCTTGTCCCACATGGTGCGGCCGGCGGGACCACGGATTTCCTCCATGATCTGGTCGACCTTGTCCTTGGGCAGGGTCTTCAGCAGCAGGCGTTCGGTCGAATCGAAGGAGCCGACGAGCGAACCGGTCGCCGACATCTGTTCGGCGAACTCGACGAACAGCCGCTCGATCAGGTTGGCCGACACGGTGCCCAGGTTGGCCATCACCTGGGACAGTTCCTTGATCTCCTCGTCGTCCATCAGCGAGAACAGCTTGGACGAATGCTCCTCGCCGAGCGCAAGCATCATGATGGCGGCCTTTTCCGGGCCGGTGAGGGTCCGGTAATCCTCACGAACCTTCAACGCCATCTGTCCGCCTCCACAACGCCGCCGCCCGCCGCCCTCAGGGCCGGGCCGGCTGGCGGTTCATTCTTGCACGTCCGGTTTTCGATTGTTCTCTTGTAATACGATCCCTTGAGCCGTTCCATCCCCGTGGAAGGGCGGGGCGGGGACAAATTTCGCCTGTCCCCGCCCCGTCCTCCCGCCTTTCACGGCCGGTGGCTGTGGCCTCAGCCGAAACGCTTGGCGATCACCGCATAGGCGGCGCGCAGCCCCAGCGCCTCGCCACCCTCCGGACGGCCGGGGCGATTGCCGCCGTTCCAGGCATAGGTGTCGAGATGGGCCCAGGGCGTGCCCTTGGAGACGAATTCCTGGAGGAACAGCCCGGCGGTGATGGCGCCGGCGAAGCCGTGGGTGGTGACGTTGTTGATGTCGGCCACCTTGCTGTCCAGCCCCTTGCGGTAGGGCGCCCACAGCGGCAGCCGCCACATCGGGTCGTCCACCGCCGTTCCCGCCTCGGTCAGGTCGTTGGCCAGCGCGTCGTCGTTGGACATCAGCGCCGGCAGCTCGGGGCCGAGCGCCACGCGGGCGGCGCCGGTCAGGGTGGCGAAATCGATCAGCAGCGCCGGCTTCTCCGAATCCGCCTCGGCCAGCGCGTCGCACAGGACCAGGCGGCCTTCGGCGTCGGTGTTGCCGACCTCGACCGTCAGCCCCTTGCGGGTCTTCAGCACGTCCTGCGGCTTGAAGCTGTCGCCGGAGACGACATTCTCCACCGCCGGAGCCAGCACGCGCAGCCGCACCGGCAGCCCGGCCATCATGATCATCCGGCCGAGCGCCAGCGCATGCGCCGCCCCGCCCATGTCCTTTTTCATGATCAGCATGGCCGACGACGGCTTCAGGTCCAGCCCGCCGGTGTCGAAGCAGACGCCCTTGCCGACGATGGTCACCTTCGGGTGGTCCGGGTTGCCCCAGCGCAGGTCGATCAGCCGTGGCGCGCGCGGGCTGGCGCGGCCGACGGCATGGATCGCGGGATAGTCGCGGTCGAGCAGATCCTGGCCGACGATCACCTCGACCGCGGCGTCGAACTCGGTCGCCAGATCCTGCGCCGCCTGGGCCAGCTCGGCCGGGCCCATGTCACAGGCCGGGGTGTTCACCAGATCGCGCACGAGATAGGTCGCGGTCGCCGCCCGCTCCACCTCGCCGTGATCGGCTCCCTCCGGCCAGACCAGGCTGGCGAAGCCCTTCTCGGGCGGCTTCCTGTAGCGGCCGAAGCGATAGCTGCCGAGCGCCCAGCCCAGCGCCGCCCGCGTCGCCGCCCGCGCGTCCAGCGCCCCCTCGATCTCGCTGTCGATCCGGTAGGAGCCGGCCGGCAGCGAAGCGGGCAGGCCGGCGAAGGCCCACAGGTCGTCGATCGCCGACACGCCGACCAGAACCCGCGCGATGGCGCCGTCCGGTCCCGGCAGGAAGACGGTCGATCCGGCCTCGCCGGTGAAGCCCAGCGCCTTGACCCAGGAGGCGGTGGCCGGCGACTGCGCCGCCAGCCAGTCGGCCAGTCCGGCCTTGGTCACGGGGGTGAGGGCGACGGTGTCCGGGCCGTCGACGGCTAGCAGGGTGGCGAGCAAGACGGGGAATCCTTCCTACGAAATCACTTCACGCATCCGATGCGGATGCCCATCCCCAAGGATGGCGCGTGAAGCGCCCGCTGGAAAGGGGGTGTGGAACAGGATGAAACGCTTTCCGGCCCGGTGTTTTCCATCCATGGCGGTAGGGAAAATTTAACCATCAACAGAATTTCGTTGTCTGACTATCAAGTTGCGGTTCCAAAATAAAGTGAATAACGGCATATTGAAAATTAAAATTACTCTAAATGAGTGTGCTACCCAAGAGCGGCATGGCAAAAATATCGCCTCCGATATCTGTTCATATAAAAGAAATAATCCATCGGCTGTTTTGAACTGATCAGCAATGCCTTATCAATTTGTTCACCAGAGAGGATCGTCAAGCTATAAAGGTTGATCCGACCAACCGCCGTTGCCGTCCATGATCACGCTCGACATCACCACCGTGCTGTTTCTGTACCAGTCGTCGCTTCTGGTCGGCGCGGCGGTGTTCCTGCTCGCGCGGCGGCGGCGGGCGGCGTCCTCGGGGTTTGGCACCCTGGCGGCGGCCTTTTCCCTGGTGGGAGTCGGGGGTGTCCTGGCCGGGTTCGGCGAGCAGGCCATGGTGCCCAAGCATGTCTGGACGCTGGGCAGCCTCACGCTCGGTCTGTTCGGGCATGGCCTGCTGGTGCTGGGGATGGAGCGCCTGCGGTCGGGGCGTCTGCCCCGCGCCTGGCATCTGCTGGCGGTCTATCCCGTTCCGTTCTGGATCGCCGCCGTGATTACCGGCTTCCATCTGGACAATCACATCCGCGCCTCGATCTTTCATCTGAACGCCGCGCTCTGCCTGCTGCTGGCGGCCCGGATCATGAACCGGCTCCGGCGGGTCGAACAGCTGCCGTCCTGCCTGCCGCTCGAAACGGTCCTGACGCTCAGCGGCCTGTCTTTCCTGTTCGGCGCCGGGGTCATCCTCTTCGTCGCGGATTTCGTGCCCTGGCTGGCTCTGGAGTTCTTCGTCCAGATCCTGGGCAATTTCGCCATCGCGATCCTGATCTACAACATCGCGACCGACCGGGCGGAGCGCAAGCTGGCGCTGATGGCGGAACTGGACAGCCTGACCGGCATCGGCAACCGGCGCTGGCTGGAGAAGATGGCGCCGAGCCATCTCAGTCCGGGCGACACCATCTTCTATATCGACCTCGACCATTTCAAACGGATCAACGACCGGTTCGGCCATGCCGCCGGCGACACCGTGCTGGTCGCCGTGGCGGCGACGCTGCGCAACCTGAAGCGTCCCGAGGATGTGCTGGCGCGGATGGGAGGGGAGGAGTTCCTGCTGTTCCTGGCGGAACTGCGGGTCTCCGAAGCTCTGACGATCGCCGAACGGATTCGCGAGGCCATCCAGGCGATCCCGTTCCAGTATCAGGGAATCCCCTTGGGGGTGACGGCCAGCATCGGCGTCGCCCAGGTCTCGCGGCAGGGAGAGCCATGGCCGGAGCTTGTCCATGCGGCCGATATGGCGCTCTATGAGGCGAAGCATGGCGGACGCAACCGCGTCGTGCATGCCTCGCAGGTTTCGCAAGACCGCATGTCGGCATAGGATAGGGGGGCGCCGGCATTCGATCCGGCATTCGATCCGGCATTCTCCCGCTCCCCTGTTCCCCCCCCGCGAGAGGCGCTCCCCGATGACCGACCTGACCCTGGTGGTGGGCAACAAGGCCTATTCGTCCTGGTCGCTGCGCCCCTGGCTGGCGATGAGGCAGGCCGGGCTGGCCTTCGCCGAGACCCTGGTCCAGCTGCGCCAGCCCGACACCGCCGCCCGCATCGCCGCCCATTCGCCGTCGGGGCGGGTGCCCTGCCTGATCCATGGCGGGCTCGCCGTCTGGGATTCGCTGGCGATCTGCGAGTATGTGGCGGAACTGGCGCCCGAGGCCGGGTTGTGGCCGGCGGACCGGGCGGCGCGGGCGGTGGCGCGCTCGGTATCGGCGGAAATGCATTCCGGTTTCGCCTCGTTGCGCGGCACCATGTCGATGGACCTCAAGCGCGACCGCAAGGGCGAGGGCATGACCGAGGCGACCGCCGCCGACATCGCCCGCATCGAGGCGCTGTGGGCCGATGCCCGCAGCCGCTTCGGCGGCCCCTTCCTGTTCGGCGCCTTCACCATCGCCGACGCCATGTTCGCCCCGGTGGTGACCCGGCTGGAGACCTACGGCGTCGCGGTGAGACCGGAGACGCGCGCCTATATGGACGCCGTGCTGGCGCTGCCGGCGATGCGCGACTGGACCGCGGCGGCGAAGGCCGAACCGTGGGAGTTCGCGCCGTGAGCGAGGCCGGCTTCCATCCCGTCGGCCGCCGGTCGGCGGTTCTGGCGACAGGGGGCGAGTTCGACAGCATCGTCATGGAACGGGAGCTGTTGCCGGTGGCCTGACAGCCAGCGGCCCAAAGAAGAACGGCGCGCCGTCCTGCCGGATGGCGCGCCGTTCCCATATCCACCCGCCGCCCCGCCGGTGAGGGCGGGGCGGGAGAGGGCAAGTCCTTACTCCGCCGGGATGGCGCGCGGCAGGGTCACCGGCACGGCCAGACGGTGCAGCATCTCCTTCGGCACCACCTGCCAGAAATGGCCGAGTTCGCGCTGCCAGTCGTTGAGGATCTCGGCGGCGAAACGGCTCTGCGTCTCGGCGACATGCTCCTCGATCAGGGCGCGGAGCTGGGCCTCGTAATGGGGCACCTCGATCCGCTGGTAGACGACGCTCTCCTCGTTGATGAAGAGCGGCAGCGTGTCGTCCGGGTCATACAGGTAGGCCATGCCCCCGGTCATGCCGGCGGCGAAATTGTCGCCGACCCTGCCCAGGATGACCGCCGTGCCGCCGGTCATGTATTCGCAGCCGTTGGAGCCGCAGCCCTCGACCACCACGGTGGCGCCGGAGTTGCGCACCGCGAACCGCTCGCCGGCCTGGCCGGCGGCGAACAGCTTGCCGGCGGTGGCGCCGTACAGCACCGTGTTGCCGATGATGGTGTTCCGGTTGGACTCCAGCGGGCTGTTGGTGGCGGGACGGACGACGATGGTGCCGCCCGACAGGCCCTTGCCGACATAGTCGTTGGCGTCGCCCATCACCTCCAGCTTGATGCCCTGCACCGCGAAGGCGCCCAGCGACTGGCCGGCGGTGCCGCGCAGACGCACGGTGATGTGGCCGGGCTGCAACCCGAACATGCCGAACTTCCGCGTCACCATCGAGGACAGCCGCGTGCCGATGGCGCGCTGCGTGTTGCGGGCGTTGTAGGCGAGCTGCATCTTCTCGCCCTCCTCGAACAGCGGACGGGCGTCGGCGACGATGCGGGCGTCCAGCGTGTCCGGCACCTCGTTGCGGCCCTGGAGCGTGCAGTAGCGCGCGTTCTCGCCGGGATCGACCTGGGCCAGCAGCGGGTTGAGGTCGAGATCGTCGAGATGCGCGCCGCCGCGGCTGACCTGATGCAGCAGGTCGGTGCGGCCGATCACCTCGGTCAGCGAGCGGAAGCCGAGCTTGGCCAGGATCTCGCGGACCTCCTCGGCCAGGAAGGTGAAGAGGTTGACCACCTTCTCCGGCGAGCCGACGAACTTCTCGCGCAGCTTCTCGTCCTGGACGCAGACACCGACCGGGCAGGTGTTGGAATGGCACTGCCGGACCATGATGCAGCCCATGGCGATCAGGCTGGCGGTGCCGATGCCGTACTCCTCCGCGCCCAACATGGCGGCGATGACGATGTCGCGGCCGGTCTTCAGGCCGCCGTCGGTGCGCAGCCGCACGCGGTGGCGCAGCTTGTTCAGCGTCAGGACCTGATGCACCTCCGACAGGCCCATCTCCCAGGGCAGGCCGGCGAACTTGATCGAGGTCTGCGGGGAAGCACCGGTGCCGCCGGAGTTGCCGGAGATCAGGATGATGTCGGCGTTGGCCTTCGCCACGCCGGCGGCGATGGTGCCGATGCCCGACCGGCTGACCAGCTTCACCGTGACCTTGGCGTCCGGGTTGATCTGCTTCAGGTCATAGATGAGCTGGGCCAGATCCTCGATCGAATAGATGTCGTGGTGCGGCGGCGGGCTGATCAGGGTCACGCCCGGCGTGGCGTGGCGCAGCCGCGCGATCATCTCCGTCACCTTGAAGCCGGGAAGCTGGCCGCCCTCGCCGGGCTTGGCGCCCTGGGCGACCTTGATCTCCAGCTCGCGGCACTGGTTCAGATACTCGGCGGTGACGCCGAAGCGGCCCGACGCCACCTGCTTGATGGCGGAGTTCCAGTTGTCGCCGTTCTTGTCCGGGCGGAAACGCGCCGGATCCTCGCCGCCCTCGCCCGAGTCGGACTTGGCGCCGATGCGGTTCATCGCGACGTTCAGCGTGCCGTGCGCCTCGGGCGACAAGGCTCCCATCGACATGCCGGGCGTGATGAAGCGCTTGCGGATCGAGGTGATGCTCTCCACCTCGTCCACCGGAACGGCGGGCTTGATGGTGCGGAACTCCAGGAGGTCGCGCAGCTGCATCGGCGGCCGCTTGTTCACCTGCTCGGAATATTTCTTGAAAGTGGTGTAGCTGTCGTTGGTGACGGCCTGTTGCAGGGTGTGGATGATCCCGCCCTCCCAGCCATGGCGGTCGCCCGACTTGCGGAAGCGGTAGAAGCCGCCGACCGGCAGCGGCAGCGCCTCGCCGGCATAGGCCAGCGCGTGCTGCTCCAGCACCTTCTTCTGGATGCCGTTCAGGCCGATGCCGGAGATGCGGCTGACCATCGCCGGGAAATGCTCGGCGACCAGGGCGCGGCTGAGGCCGATGGCCTCGAAGTTGCCGCCGCCGCGGTAGCTGCTGATGACCGAGATGCCCATCTTGGACATGATCTTCAGCAGGCCGTCGTCGATCGCCTTCTTGTAGTTCGTCATCGCCTTCTCCAGCGACAGCGAGCCGAGCAGGCCGCGGCGCTGGCGCTCGGCCACCGCCTCCTGGGCCAGATAAGCGTTGACGGTGGTCGCGCCGACGCCGATCAGCACCGCGAAGTAATGGACGTCCAGGCATTCCGCCGTGCGCAGGTTCAGCGAGGTGAAGGTGCGCAGGTTGGAGCGGATCAGGTGGGTGTGGACCGCGCCCGTCGCCAGGATGGCCGGGATGGCGGCGCGGTCGGCGCCCATCGCCTCGTCGGTCAGGATGACGTGGTTGGCGCCGCCGCGCACGGCGTCCTCCGCCTCCTGGCGGATGCGGCGGAGCGCGTCGCGGAGCGCGTCGGGGCCGCCCCCACCATCGGCATCGACCGGGAAGGTGGCGTCGATCTCCGCCGCCGTCTCGCCCATATAGGCGCGCATGGCGCGGAATTCGGCGGTGGTCAGCACCGGGCTGTCGAGTTGCAGCAACCGGGTCTGGCTCTCATCCTCGTCCAGGATGTTGCCGAGGTTGCCCAGCCGCGTCTTCAGGCTCATCACCCGGCGCTCGCGCAAGCTGTCGATGGGCGGGTTGGTGACCTGGGAGAAGTTCTGGCGGAAGAAATGGTGCAGGCCGCGATACTTGTCCGACAGCACGGCGATCGGGCTGTCGTCGCCCATCGAGCCGACGGCCTCCTTGCCGTCCTCCGCCATCGGGTGGAGGATCAGCTCCATGTCCTCCATGGCGAGGCCGAAGGCCATCTGCCGGCGGCGCAGCTCCTCCTTCTCCATCTCCGACGCCTCGCCCTTCAGCGCGGCGGTCTTGACCAGCTCGTCCAGATGCGTGGTGTTCTTCACCCAATGGCCCCAGGGCTTCTGGGCGGCCAGATGGTCCTTCAGCTCACGGTCGTTGAACAGCTTGCCGGCCTGGAGATCGACGGCGATCATCTCGCCCGGGCCGAGGCGGCCCTTCTCGACCACCTGGTTCTCCTCGATCTTGACCATGCCGGTCTCGGAGCCGCCGATGATCAGGCCGTCGGTGGTGATGGTGTAGCGCATCGGGCGCAGGCCGTTGCGGTCCATGCCGCCGACGACCCAGCGGCCGTCGGTCATGGCCAGTGCCGCCGGGCCGTCCCACGGCTCCATGACGGAGTTGCAGTAGGCGATCAGCGCCTTGTGGTTGTCCGGCGTGGTCTGCGAGCTGGTCAGCGCCTGCGGCACCAGCATCATCTTGACCATCGGCGCCGTGCGGCCGGCGCGCACCATCACCTCGAACACGCTGTCGAGCGCGCCCGAGTCGGACAGGCCGACGCCGATCACCGGCTTCAGGTCGCCCATGTTGGCGCCGAACACCGGATGCTCCATCCGGGTCTCATGCGCCTTCATCCAGTTGACGTTGCCCTTCAGCGTGTTGATCTCGCCATTGTGGGCGAGCATGCGGAAGGGCTGGGCCAGCGGCCAGGTCGGGAAGGTGTTGGTCGAATAGCGCTGGTGGTAGATGGCGAAGGACGACTCGAAACGGTCGTCGGTCAGGTCCGGATAGAAGGTGGACAGCTGTTCGGCGAGGAACATGCCCTTGTAGA
Source organism: Azospirillum sp. B510 (assembly GCF_000010725.1). Classification (NCBI taxonomy): domain Bacteria; kingdom Pseudomonadati; phylum Pseudomonadota; class Alphaproteobacteria; order Rhodospirillales; family Azospirillaceae; genus Azospirillum; species Azospirillum sp. B510. The sequence continues at coordinate 109,109 of NC_013854.1, forward strand.
TGATCGAGCGCGCCGACAGCGAGCAGATGTAGAAGTCGCTGATCTGCTCGCCATGCACCGCCTTCTCGATCCGGCGGCGGATGATGTAGAGGTCGAGCTCGAACTGCTCGTCGGACACGCCCTTGCTGTTGCCTATGATGATCTGCTCGATCTCGGGCCGGGTGGCGTTGGCCTTCTCGCCGATGATGTCGACGTTGATCGGCACCTGGCGCCAGCCATAGATGTAATAGCCGAAGGCCAGGATCTCGGTCTCGACGATGCAGCGGCAGGCTTCCTGGGCGTCCAGGCTGATGCGCGGCAGGAAGACCTGGCCGACCGCCAGATTGTTCTCCGGCGGCAGATGGCCGATGATCTTGACGTGGTCCTTGAAGAACTTCTGCGGCACCTGGACATGGATGCCGGCGCCGTCGCCGGTCTTGCCGTCGGCGTCCACCGCACCGCGGTGCCAGACCGCCTTCAGGGCCTCGATGCCTTTCTCGACCACCGAACGGCGGGGCTTGCCGTCGATCGCGGCGATGAAGCCGACGCCGCAGGCGTCATGCTCGTCGGCCGGATTGTAGGCGTGGGCAGTGGTCAGCGCCGCGGCGTTGGCGCGGAAATCGGCGACGAACTGCTCACCCTGGTTCAACTCGGTGGTCATGGAACGACCCTTTCACAGTCTGGACGTTGACCTGGGGGACCGAAGGGAAGGCCCCCTGGGGTAGACGGTGGTTCTGGTGTGGAGAGGGCGGCTTGCCCTCTCCCCAACCCTCCCCCGCTCTCGGCTGGCCGAAGGCCGGTCCGATCGCGGGGGAGGGGACTGCCGCCGCCGTCCCATAAGGCACCCACTCCCTTGAAGAGGGGGAGGGTCGGGGAGGAGGCAAGCGGCTTGGTGACGTGAGCGCCTTACTCCGCCGCGACCGCCAGCTTGGCGCCGGCGGTCTGGGCGTAGGCGTGCATCGCCTCGGCGGCGTCGCGGCCGTCGCGGATCGCCCACACCACCAGCGAAGCGCCGCGCACGATGTCGCCGGCGGCGAAGACGCCGTCCAGGCTGGTCATCTTGCTGCGATGGTCGACCAGCAGCGTGCCCCAGCGGGTGACGGTCAGGTCGGGCGAGCCGAACAGGCCCGGCAGATCCTCCGGCTCGAAGCCGAGCGCCTTGATGACGAGGTCGGCCGGCTCGGTGAAGTCGGAGCCCTCGATCACCTGCGGGGTCTGGCGGCCGGTGGCGTCGGCGACGCCGAGATGGATGCGCACGGCGCGGACGCCGGTCACCACGTCGTCACCGGTGAAGGCCTCGGGTGCCGCCTGCCAGACGAACTCGACGCCCTCCTCCTCGGCATGGGCGACCTCGCGCTGCGAGCCCGGCATGTTCTTGCGGTCGCGGCGGTACAGGCACTTGACCGAGGTGGCGCCCTGGCGGATCGCCGTGCGCACGCAGTCCATCGCGGTGTCGCCGCCGCCGAGCACCACCACCTTCTTGCCGGCGGCGTTCAGCGAACCGTCCTCATAGGCCCCGACCGTGTCGCCCAGCCCGACCTTGTTGGAGGCGGTCAGGTAATCCAGCGCCGGCACGATGTTCCCCAGCCCCGAGCCGGGGGCCTTGATGTCGCGGGCCTTGTAGACGCCGGTGGCGATCAGGATGGTGACGTGGCGCTCGCGCAGCTCGGCCAGGGTGGCGTCGCGGCCGACCTCGAAATTCGAATGGAAGATGACGCCGGCATCGGCCAGGCGCTGGACCCGGCGGGCGACCACGTCCTTCTCCAGCTTGAAGCCGGGGATGCCGTAGACCAGCAGGCCGCCCATGCGGTCGTAGCGGTCATAGACATGGACCTCGTAGCCCTTGGCGCGCAGCTCCTCGGCGGCGGCCAGCCCGGCCGGGCCGGCGCCGATCACGCCGGCGGACAGGCCGAGTTCACGGGCCGGCTTGCGCGGCTTGACCCAGCCATTCTCCCAGGCGGTGTCGTTGATGTATTTCTCGACCGAGCCGATGGTGACGGCGCCGTGGGTCGACTGCTCGATGACGCAGTTGCCCTCGCACAGCCGGTCCTGCGGGCAGATGCGGCCGCAGATTTCCGGGAAATTGTTGGTGGCCTGGGAGACCTCGTAAGCCTCCTCCAGACGGCCCTCGGCGGTCAGCTTCAGCCAGTCGGGGATGTTGTTGGAGACCGGGCAGTGCACCTGGCAGAAGGGGACGCCGCATTGCGAGCAGCGGTTGGCCTGCTCGTTCGCGCGCTCGTCGCTGAAGCGGGCGTAGATCTCGGCGAAGTCCTGGCGGCGGTCGGCGGCAGACCGTTTGTCGGGCATCTTCTGCGCGGTGTGCACGAAGCCCAACATTTTCTGGTTCGCCATGACGTCTGCTCCTTCGCTTCGCGGCCCCGCCGTCTCTCTCGGGGACATCGCCTTGCTGGGCCTGACCGGGGGCTGCGGCATTCGCCTCTACCGACCGGCTGGGTTGAAATCGAACGTCCGCGAAGTGGCGGACGCTCGTCATATAACGCATGCGATCGGCCCGCGAAAGCACAAAACAGCCGATAGGTCCGCTTTGTTGACCTTTTCTTCCGCAAGGCTGTAATGCGCATGGGGGTGCGCGGGGCGTCACAAAAACGCGACAGAAAATTAGTCCCGAAAAAGGACTATCGCCCGCATCGGAGTACCGACCCCTCGCCATCGCCAGCGTGATCGTCGCCTGCTATAAGCGCTGCAACATCCAACCGTGCCGAAGGCTTGAGCGCCGCGATGATGATCGATCAATATCTGGACGCCACCCTGCTGGGGCTGATCGAGGGGCTGACCGAGTTCCTGCCGGTCTCCTCCACCGGCCACCTGATCATGCTGGACGAGCTGCTGGGATTCGAGGGGCCACCCGGCAAGGTGTTCGAGGTGGTGATCCAGCTTGGCGCCATCCTGGCGATCTGCGTGGTCTATTTCCAGCGGCTGTGGCATGTCGCCACGGGGCTGAAGGACGACCCCGGCGCCCGGCGCTTCGTGATGGCGGTGGTCATCGCCTTCCTGCCGGCGATGGTGCTGGGCGCCGGCCTGCACGGCATCATCAAGGCGGTGCTGTTCAACCCCACCGTGGTCAGCATCGCGCTGATCGTCGGCGGCATCGCCATCCTGCTGGTGGAGCGCATGGTGCCGGTCCCCCGCTATCACCGGATCGAGAATTTCCCCGCCCCGCTGGCGCTGAAGATCGGCTTCTGCCAGTGCCTGGCCCTGGTGCCGGGCGTCTCGCGCTCGGGCGCCAGCATCCTCGGCGCGCTGCTGATGGGCGTCGACCGCAAGACGGCGGCCGAATTCTCCTTCTTCCTGGCGGTGCCGACCATGGCCGGCGCCACCGTCTACGACCTCTACAAGAACTGGTCGGGCATGAGCTTCGACAGCGGCCTGCTGATCCTGGTCGGCTTCGTCACCGCCTTCATCGCCGCGGCCCTGGTGGTGAAGACCCTGGTCGACTTCGTCGGCCGCTACGGCTTCACCCCGTTCGGCTGGTACCGCATCGCCGTCGGCACCGGCATGCTGGCCTTCCTCTATCTGTAAGTCTCTCAACCCGTCCGCCGCGGCACCGCACGGGCCGCGGCGGCGGCCATTCCCAGCGCCAGCAGCGCGATCATCGCGAAGGCGCTGGCGAGGCTGGTGGCCTCGGCGATGAAGCCGACCAGCGGCGGACCGGCGAGCACGCCGGCATAGCCCATGGTGGACACGGCGGCGACCGCGTGGTCGGCATGGCCGCTGTCCACCGCCCCCGCCGTGCTGAACAGCACCGGCACGATGTTCGACAGGCCGATCCCGGTCAGCCCGAAGCCGATCATCGCCAGTACGGGCAATCCGTCCAGGACGGGGCCGCCGGCCAGCACCAGCCCCAGTCCGGCCGCGGCCAGCACCCCGCCGGCACGCATCAGCGTCGCCCCGCCGAAGCGGTGGCGCAACCGGTCGCCGCTGAACCGCCCGATCGCCATGGCGGCGCTGAACACGCCGAACCCCAGGCCGGCGACGGAGGCCGGCGCGCCCAGATCGTCGCGCAGATGGATGGCGCTCCAGTCCAGGATGGCGCCCTCGCCCATGAAGGCCATGGCGGCCAGCAGGCCGAGCAGCAGGGTCTTGCGGTCGGGCAGCACCAGCCCGCCGCCGCCGGCGTTGCGGTCGGGCAGGAAACGGCCCTGCAAGGCCAGGAAAAGGGCGAGCAGCCCGGCCGACACCAGGGCGGCCTGGGCCGCCGGCGGCATCAGCGGCAGCAGAAGCCCGCCCAGCCCGGCCCCGGCCAGTCCGCCCAGGCTCCACATTCCATGCAGCGACGACATGATCGGCCGGCCGAAGCGCCGCTCCACCAGGGCGCCCTGGGCGTTCATCGCGACGTCCATGGTGCCGCCCGAGGCGCCGAACAGGGCCAGCACGACGCACAGCGTCACCACATCGGGCACCAGCGCCGGCAAGGGCAGCAGGCCGGCGAACAGCAGGGCGGTCGCCCGCGTCACCGGCGCGCTGCCCAACCGTCCCAGCAGGGGCCCGCTGGCGATCATCGCCGTCAGGGCGCCGGCGGCAAGGCAGAGCAGCGCCACCCCCAGCACGGCCGGGCTGAGGTCGAGCCGGTTCTTCAGCAGCGGGATCTGCGTCGCCCACACGCCGAAGACGGTGCCGTTCAGGAAGAAGGCGGCGACGGTGGCCCAGCGCGCGGCGGACGCCTGTTCCATCGCCCGTCCCGCAACGTCCCGGATATGCTCTGCCCCAGTCATCGCCCGCGCCCGCCTCCCCTCGGTTGAACCGCCCACATGACGGCGGACGGTGGGGATTTCAAGCGGCGATCGCGGCAGGCGTGCCATGCCCGCCGGCATGGGGAACCTTCCCGCTCCTCCCTTCCCCCCCCAATGCGAAAGCCCCGGCGCGGGGGCCGGGGCTTTCGGGAGGCGGCAGCTGTGTGCGCCTGGTGCGGGTTGGCGGTCAGTGGGCGGTGCCGGTCTGGCCGCTGAACTTGCCGCCGACGATGAAGCGCGACAGGTAGGTCGGCAGAATCACCTCGCAGGTCGCCAGATCGGCGATGCCGAGATCCTTGAAGCCCAGCGCGGTCGGGGAAACGACGTTGTCCCGCTTCAGCAACGCCACCTGATCGCGGGTCAGCACCGGATCCAGCACCGGGACCTTTTCCAGGAAGCCGGCCAGCGACTCGGCGGCGTTCCAGGGGATGGTCACCAGCGGGCGGTGGCGCTGGATGTCCTTCTGGGTCAGGTCGAGCAGTTCGCGGAAGGTGTAGACGCGCGGGCCGCCCAGCTCATAGGTCTTGCCGCGGCTGGCGTCGGTCGCCAGCGCGGCGACGACGGCATCGGCCAGATCGCCGACATAGACCGGCTGGAAGAGGGTCTTGCCGCCGCCGATCAGCGGCAGGGCGGGGGCCTTCTGCGCCATCGCGGCGAATTTGTTGAAGAAATTGTCCTCCGGCCCGAAGACGATGCTGGGGCGCAGGATCGTCGCCGCCGGGAAGGCCGACAGCACCGCCGTCTCGCCGGCCGCCTTGGAGCGGGCGTAGGCGGAGGCGGAGGAGGCGTCGGCGCCGATGGCGGAGAGATGGACCAGCCGCTCGACGCCGGCCGAGGCCGCCAGCCGGGCGATGCGGGCGGCGGCATCGACATGCACGCCCTGGAAGCTCTGGCTTCCGCGCTCGAACAGCACGCCCAGCAGGTTGATGGCGACGTCCGCTCCCTGAAGGGCGCGGGCCACCGACTCGTCCTTGGCGCAGTCGGTGGCGAAGGGCACGATCTGGCCGACGGCGCCGGCCGTTTTCAGGAAGGCGGCCTTGCCTGGATTGCGGGTGGCGATGCGGATGACGGCGCCCGACTTGGCGAGGCGCCGGATCAGATGGCGGCCGATGAAGCCCGAACCGCCGAACACCGTGATAACCTGAGTGCGATAGGACATCGACCGTCTCCCGTGTCGTTGCGCGCCGGAACCGGGGATTCCGCGCGGGCGGCCTTTTCCGCGCGCCGCCGCGCGCCCCCCGCGCGTCGTCCGACTGTGTGTCGCCATATAGAGGATCGCTGGAACTGCGGGCATGCTTATAGCGAAAGGGTCGCCGCCAATCTAGGGACTGCATCGCCGCGCCCGCCGGCGGGGGGACGAAAACCCGCGATGCGACAAAAAAATGAAGGGGCCGGAAAAAAGCTGTTGACGCCCCCCGGCCGGATCATTAAACAACCGCCCACACACCGAGCACCGAGCCCAGGTGGCGGAATTGGTAGACGCGCAGGTTTCAGGTACCTGTGGCAGAAATGTCGTGGAAGTTCGAGTCTTCTCCTGGGCACCATTTCTTTCTACCCGGCTGCGCCGCATGCACAGCTCCTTCGATCGAGGGAGAGAATGTGCAGAGCGGCGTTCGTCGTTTCTAGGGTCCGTGGCCGGGGGCCTGACCACCCCGGGAACCGACCATGCCCATCGACCTTCATGACGGCGACCTCCCCGACGGCCTCGACCTCGCCGCCGGCGCCCGCGACAACTGTGTCGCCATCGACACCGAGACCATGGGGCTGAACCCCCATCGCGACCGTCTCTGCCTGGTGCAGCTGTCGGCCGGCGACGGTGCCGTCCATCTGGTGCAGTTCCGTCCCGGCCGGTATGAGGCGCCGAACCTGAAGCGTCTGCTGACCGATCCCGGCGTGACCAAGCTGTTCCACTTCGCCCGTTTCGACGTGGCGGTGATGAAGGCCTATCTCGGCGTCGACTGCCGGCCGGTCTATTGCACCAAGGTCGCCTCCAAGCTGGTCCGCACCTTCACCGACCGCCACGGCCTGAAGGATCTGTGCAAGGATCTGCTGGGCGTGGAAATCTCCAAGCAGCAGCAGTCCTCCGACTGGGGCGCGCCCGAACTGACCACCGACCAGATGAAGTACGCGGCATCCGACGTGCTGCACCTGCATGACCTGAAGGCGAAGCTGGACGTCATGCTGGCGCGCGAGGGGCGGACCCATCTGGCGCAGGCCTGCTTCGACTTCCTGCCCGCCCGCGGCGAGCTGGATCTCGGCGGCTGGGAAACCCCGGACATTTTGGCGCACTGACAGCGGACGCCTTTGGCGCTTCAAGTGGCGGGCAAGGAGTTTCCGTCCCTGGAGGGCGGAGACTTCGATCGATCGCCGGGTCCCGGTTCGGGCGTGGGTTTGACCCCGCCTGCCGGGCTGGGCATACTGCACCACGCCGCCACCGATCCGTCATGATGCCGGGCGGGCGCAGGGTGGTGAACGGCCCGTCGCCGGGCCTCTTGAATGGAAGGCATGACAGCCTTGACCAGCGTTATCATGTCCAGCGTGACCGGCAGCCTGACCGACGGCCCGGTCGCTTCGACCGAGTCCAGCCCGGTGGAGAACCGCGATCTCGCCTGCGCCGTCCGCGTGCTGCGGACCGAGGCCGACGCGCTGGTCGCGCTGGCCGGCAGCCTCGACGGCGAATTCCTGCGGGCGCTCGACATTTTGCAGGGCATCGAAGGCCGCGTCGTCGTCACCGGCATGGGCAAGTCCGGCCATGTCGCCCGCAAGATCGCCGCCACCATGGCCTCCACCGGCACGCCGGCCCTCTTCGTCCATCCGGGCGAGGCCAGCCACGGCGACCTCGGCATGATCGCCAGGATCGATGCGGTGGTCGCGCTGTCCAATTCCGGCGAGACTCATGAACTGGCCGACATCATCGCCTACACCCGCCGCTTCGGCATCCCGCTGATCGGCATGACGCGCCGCGCCGCCTCCTCGCTGGCCGAACAGTCGGACGTGGCGCTGGTGATCCCGCCGGAACCGGAGGCCTGCCCGCTGGGGCTGGCGCCCACCACCTCCACCACCATGATGCTGGCGCTGGGCGACGCGCTGGCGGTGGCCCTGCTGGAGCGGCGCGGCTTCTCCGCCGCCGATTTCCGCGAGTTCCACCCCGGCGGCCAGCTCGGACGCGCCCTGCTGAAGGTCACCGACATCATGCACAAGGGCGACGATCTGCCCCTGTGCCGTCTTGACTCGCCGCTGTCCGACGTCATCTTCGAGATGACGGCCAAGCGGCTCGGCTGCGTCGGGGTCACCGACGAGGCCGGGGCGCTGGTCGGGATCATCACCGACGGCGACCTGCGCCGTCATCTGAAGCCGGAGATTCTGGCCGAACGCGCCGACAGCATCATGTCGCCGCGGCCCAAGACCATCCGCCCGAAGGCGCTGATCGTCGAGGCGCTGCGCGAGATGAACGACAAGAAGATCACCACCCTGTTCGTGATCGAGGCCGACCGGCCGCTGGGCATCGTGCACATCCACGATTGCCTGCGGGCCGGCGCGGCCTGATGGTGGTCCCGGTCATCATGCGAGCCGAGCGCCGAGCCGGAGGGACGAGGATTTGAGCCTGGACGACCTGCGCAGCCCCGACCGCACAGCGGCCGGCAACACCGCGACCGAGCCCACCGCTCCCGCGCCCGTTCTGTCGGCGCCCGTTCTGTCGGCGATTGGCCCATCGGCGGGAGGACGGGCGCGTGATGGCCGCGACTCCGGCTTGGCGGCACCGCAGGCGGCGCGGCGGGCGCACCGTCGGCGCGACACCCGCCCGGTCAGCCGGATCTACAGCCGTTTCGTCTCGGCCATGAAGTTCGTGCTGCCGGCGGCGGCGCTGGCGATGGTGGCCCTGCTGGCCGCCTGGCCGTCGCTGAACAGCCCGCAGGGCGCCCGGATCACCGCCGACGCCGGGCAGACCGAGATGCTGAAGCCGCGCTATTTCAGCCTGGACGAACACAACCAGCCCTTCTCGCTGGTGGCGGCCAAGGCCGACAAGTCGACCGACCAGCCCGACATCGTCCTGCTGGACGACCCGCGCGCCGAGATGACCGAGACCACCGGCACCTGGGTGACCATGCAGTCCGACAAGGGCTGGTACAATCAGACCACCGGCATCCTGCTGATGCGCGGCAACGTCCATGTCCTGCGCGACGACGGCAACGAGTTCACCACCAGCGAGGCCGAGGCCGACATCCGCAAGGGCAACGCCTGGGGTGACAAGCCGGTGACCGGCCAGGGCCCGCAGGGCGAGATCAACGCCATCGGTTTCCGCATGACGGACCGTGGCAAGAACGTCGTCTTCCTCAACCAGTCGAAGGCCGAGGTCCAGGCCGCCGAACGCCCCGGGAGCAAGAAGCCGTGACGTCCAAACGGTCGCCAGTCCGTACCGCCCTGACCTTGTCGGCCCTGCTGGCCGGCGGTCTCCTTTCCGGCGCTCCCGCCCTTGCCCAGGGCCTGCCCGGCATGGGCGGCAAGCAGCCGGTGGAGATCAACGCCGACCAGGCGATCGAATGGCACCAGGATGTCCGCGCCTATGTGGCGCGCGGCAACGCCTCGGCCAAGCGCAACGAGTCGACCGTCTTCGCCGACGTGCTGACCGCCTATTACCGCGAGGTCCCCGGCAAGGGGAACGAGGTGTTCCAACTGGTGGCCGACGGCAATGTCCGCGTCGTCAGCCCGAACCAGCAGGTTTTCGGCGACCATGGCGTCTATGACGTCGACAAGCAGGTCGCCGTCGTCACCGGCAAGGACCTGAAGCTGATCACCGCCAAGGATGTCGTGACCGCCCGCGACAGTCTGGAATATTACGAGGCGCAGGATTTGACCGTGGCCCGCGGCGACGCGGTGGCGGTGCGCGGCAACGACCGGCTGCGCGCCGACGTGCTGATCGGCCGGCTGAAGAAGATGCCGGACGGCACCTCCCAGATGGAGCGGATCGACGGGTCCGGCAACATCATCGTCACCACCCCCACCGACGTGGCGCTGTCCGACAAGCTGGTCTATTCGGTGGCCGACAATGTCGCGGTGCTGATCGGCAATGTCCGGATCACCCGCGGCGACAACCAGCTGAACGGCGAAGCCGCCGAGATGAACATGAACACCAAGATCAATCGCGTCATCGCCGGCCGCGACGCCGGCGGCCGGGTCAGCGGCCTGCTGATTCCCGCCGATAAGACTGATGGTGGCAAGACCGGCGCCGGCAATACGGGCGCCCCGGCGGGCAAGAAGCCGTGACCGTGCTGACCGTGAACGGACCCGGCGCCGCTCCCGCCGGCAGCGGCAGTGCCGCCACCGCCACCCCCACCGAAGGGCTGGTGGCCCAGCATCTCGGCAAGTCCTTCAAGAAGCGGCCGGTGGTGCGCGACGTCTCGCTCAGCGTCCAGCGCGGCGAGGCGGTCGGGCTGCTCGGCCCGAATGGCGCCGGCAAGACCACCTGCTTCTACATGATCACCGGCCTGATCGCCGCCGATTCCGGCACGATCACGCTGGATGGCCAGGACATCACCGCGCTGCCGATGTACCGCCGCGCCCGGCTCGGCATCGGCTATCTGCCGCAGGAGGCCTCGATCTTCCGCGGCATGACGGTGGAGAACAACATCCGCTCCGTGCTGGAGGTGGTGGAAAGCGACCGCGACGCGCGGGAGGCGATGCTGGACGAGCTGCTGGCCGAATTCTCGGTGACGCATCTGCGCCGCTCGCCCGCCCTGGCGCTGTCGGGCGGCGAGCGGCGGCGCGTGGAGATCGCCCGCGCGCTGGCCGGACAGCCGCATTTCATCCTGCTGGACGAGCCGCTGGCCGGCATCGACCCCATCGCGGTGAACGACATCCGCGAATTGGTCGGCCACCTGCGCGACCGCGGCATCGGCGTGCTGATCACCGACCACAATGTGCGGGAAACGCTCGATCTCGTCGATCGGGCATATATTTTGCACGACGGTGTGGTACTAATGGAGGGACGGCCGGATGAGATCGTGGCGCACGAGGGCGTGCGCCGGGTCTATCTCGGCGACCGCTTCAGTCTGTAGCCCTCCGTTTCCACTGGTCCCGGTTCCACAGCCATGGCGCTTGCTCAACGTCTCGACCTTCGACAAGCCCAGACACTGGTGATGACACCGCAGTTGCAGCAGGCCATCAAGCTGCTGCAACTGTCGAACATCGAACTGTCGGACTTCGTCGATCGCGAGATCGAGCAGAATCCGCTGCTGGAGCGTGACGGCGGCCCGGCCGACGGCGGCAGCGATCCGGTGGGAGAGGGGAGCGGCGGCGAGGCGCCGGGCGGGCTGGACGGCCCCGGCGGCATGGAGGCGAACGGGCTCAGCGCCGACGGGCTGAACGGGCGTGACGACGGCCCGGCCCTGGCGCCGGGCGACGGGCGCACCCGCGACACGGTGGAGATGACCTCCTCGGACACGCTGGCCTCCTCGTCGGAGGCGCCGCTCGACACCGATTTCGAGAATGTCTACAGCGACGACCGCTTTTCCGACGGCTCGGACGGCGGCAGCGAGGTCTACGGCTCCTATGGCGAGCGCGGCGGCCGCAGCGGCTTCGACGATGACGACAGCAATCTCGAAGCGACGCTGACCAGCGAGAAGAACCTCCGCGACCACCTGACCGAACAGCTGAAGATCGACCTGCCCGACCATGGCGACCAGTTGATCGGGCTGGCCCTGATCGACATGCTGGACGAGGCCGGCTGGCTGATCGGCTTCGACGCCGGGGCGCTGGCCGACCAGCTCGGCTGCGGGGTGGAGCGGGTGGAGCGGGTGCTGGCCGCCTGCCAGCGTTTCGACCCGCCCGGCATCTTCGCCCGCTCGCTGAAGGAATGCCTGGCCATCCAGCTGCGCGAGAAGAACCGGCTGGACCCGGCGATGGCGGCGCTGCTCGACAATCTGGAGCTTCTGGCCGCGCGCAACCTGCCGGCCATCATGAAGGTGTGCGGCGTCGATGCCGAGGACGTCGCCGACATGGTCGCCGACATCCGCAAGCTGAACCCGAAGCCGGCGCTGGCCTTCGACCACACCCCGGCCCAGCTGGTCACCCCCGATATCCTGATGCGCGCCAATCCCGGCGGCGGCTGGCTGATCGACCTGAACCCGGACACGCTGCCGCGCGTGCTGGTCAACCACCGCTATTTCGCCCGCATCTCCGACAGCGCCCGCAACAAGTCCGACAAGGAATACATCTCCGAACGCTTCCAGTCGGCGAACTGGCTGGTGAAGTCGCTGCACCAGCGCGCCACCACCATCCTGAAGGTGGCGAGCGAGATCATCCGCCAGCAGGATGCCTTCTTCATCCATGGCGTCTCGCACCTGCGGCCGCTGATCCTGCGCGACATCGCCGAAGCCATCGGCATGCATGAAAGCACCGTCAGCCGCGTCACCACCAACAAGTTCATGGCGACCCCGCGCGGGGTGTTCGAGCTGAAATACTTCTTCACCTCCGCCATCCAGGGGGCCGACGGTCAGGCGTCCCATTCCGCGGAGGCGGTTCGGCACCGCATCAAGACCATGATCGACGCCGAGAAGCCGGATGACGTGCTGTCGGACGACAAACTGGTGGAGATTCTGCGTTCCGAAGGGATCGACATTGCGCGAAGGACGGTCGCGAAGTATCGTGAAGCGATGAAAATACCGTCATCGGTGCAGCGGCGACGCGCCAAGATGTCACGCATGTAGGCGGGCGGTCAGGGGAGGGCTCGATTGACAGTCCGATGCCCGTTGCCTATCGTCCCGGCCCGCAAGCGGCGGATCAGCATCTTTGAATGCGGCATCTTAGAACGTCGTGTCTACACCGTCCCCAGCGGACCAATATTGGAAACGTTCCACCATGCAACTCTCCGTCAAAGGCAAGCAGCTCGATGTGGGTGACGCTCTGCGCTCCCATGTGGCCGACAGCCTGAACGCCGTGGTCGGCAAGTATTTCGACAAGCCGATCGAGGCGAACGTCGTCCTGACCAAGGACGCGCATCTGTACAAGGCCGATATCCAGGTCCATGTGAGCCGCGGAATCGTCCTGCAGAGTGCCGGCGACGCCACCGAACCCTATCCGGCCTTCGACATCGCCTGCGAGAAGCTGGCCAAGCGTCTGCGCCGCTACAAGCGCCGTCTGCGCGACCATCATGCCGCCGAGAACGGCGCCGCCATCCCGGCCAGCTACCGGGTGCTGGAGGCCGAGGGCGACGAGCATCACGAGGAGGTCGAGGCCGCGGCCGATGGCGCCGCCCATCCGATGGTCGTCGCCGAGATGGAGACGAGCATCGCCACCCTGTCGGTCAGCGAGGCGGTGATGCGCCTGGAGCTGGCGCAGGCCCCCGCCCTGATGTTCCACAACGGTGCGCACGGCCGCCTGAACATGGTCTATCGCCGCGCCGACGGGAACATCGGCTGGGTCGATCCGGCGGAGAAGGCCGGCGCCTGACGGCGCCGACCCCTCTCCCTGGTCAAGAAGCGTCATGCTCGACCTCATCTCTCCGCACGCCATCCTCCCGAACCTGAAGGCCGGCAACAAGAAGCAGGCCCTGCAGGAGATGTCGCGCAAAGCGTCCGAGCTGACCGGTCAGCACGAGCGGGCGATCTTCGACGTGCTTCTGGAGCGCGAAAGGCTGGGCACGACCGGCGTGGGCCATGGCATCGCCATCCCGCACGGCAAGCTGTCCAGCCTGGACCGCGTCCATGGCGTCTTCGCCCGCCTGGAGCGGCCCATCGATTTCGACGCGATCGATGAGCAGCCGGTCGATCTGATCTTTCTCCTCCTCGCCCCGGAACAGGCGGGAGCCGACCATCTGAAGGCGCTCGCCCGCGTCTCGCGCCTGTTGCGGGACCAGTCCATGTGCGAAAAGCTGCGCGGAGCCCAGTCGGGCGACGCGATGTACGCGCTCCTGACCCAGCACGAGCCGACCCCGTCCAACTGACGGGCCGCCGGTGAGGGGGAATGGTATGCCGAAGGGCCGCTGCACGTTCGTGCGCGGCCCTTTTTCTTTGGCGCTCCAACACCAATTAGTGTCGGGACGGACGGGCTGCTACACTGGACCGAGCCGACTTGTTTGACGGGGGCCAAGGCCATGGGAAACGCACAGCGCAAGCCCTGGATTTCGCCGCAGGACTACCTCGCCGCCGAACGCAGCGCCGAGGTCCGCCACGAGTATGTCGATGGCGAGATCTTCGCCATGGTCGGGGCGAGCCGCCGTCATGCCACCATCGTCGGCAATTTGTTCGTCGCCCTGCGGCAGGCCGCCCGCGCCCGTGGATGTCAGGCTTACGCCAACGACGTGAAGGTCCGCGTCGAGGCGGCGAACGCCTTCTACTATCCCGACCTCGTCGCGACCTGCTCCAGTGGTGACGACGACCCCTATGTCGTCAAGGACCCGGTCCTGGTCGTCGAGGTGCTGTCCGACAGCACCGAGGCCATCGACCGCCGCGAGAAGCGGACCAACTACCAGAAGATCCCGTCCCTGCGCGAGATCGTGCTGGTCTCGCAGAGCGAGCGTCTGGTGGAGGTGTACCGCCGCGACGGCGGCGGCTGGACCGTCGATGTCGTGCGCGACGGTCCGGTCATGCTGGCCGCGTTGGACCTGGCCATTCCACTGGAGGCGGTTTACGAGGACTGAGGGCGATCGGCTTTCAAAACCGAAAGTCCTTCAACTATCATTCCCCCTCACCCCCGTTCAGCCCACCCCATATAGTTCACGTCCAGATCGCGCGGGTTCAGCCGGAATTCGTCGCTCAGCGGGTTGTAGGTGATGCCGGTCAGGTCGCGCATGCCCAGCCCGTGGGGGCGGATGATGGCGTTCAGTTCGGACGGGCGCAGGAACTGGCGCCAGTTGTGGGTGCCGCGCGGCAACCAGCGCAGGATGTATTCCGCCCCGACGATGGCGAGCGCGAAGGATTTCGGCGTGCGGTTCAGCGTCGCCAGGAACAGCGCGCCGCCCGGCGCCAGCAGGTCGGACAGCGACTTCACGAACAGGGCCACGTCGGCGACATGCTCGATCACCTCCATCGCCAGCACCACGTCGAAGGTCTCGCCGCTGGCCGCCAGCGCCTCGGCGGTGGTGGCGCGGTAATCGACGGTGGTGCCGGTCTCGGCGGCATGGGTGGCGGCGGTCTTGATGTTCTTCTCCGAGGCATCGACGCCGACCACCTCGGCGCCCATCCGTGCCAGCGGTTCGGCCAGCAGGCCGCCGCCACAGCCGATGTCGACCACCCGCAGCCCTGCCAGCGGCGCCGGCGCCAGCGGGTCGCGGCCCAGCCGCTTGCACACGCTGTCGCGGATGTAGGTCAGGCGCAGCGGGTTCAGCCGGTGCAGCGGCTTGAACTTGCCGGCCGGATCCCACCACTCGGCGGCGATGGCGGAGAAGCGGGCGACATCCTCCGGATCCACGGTTCCGCCGGCAGAGACGGTTGCGGACGCGTGCGGGAAGGCGGAGGAGGAGGCGGTCATGGTGAAAATCCGTAAACTGTGAGGCGGGACGGGCGCGGGCAACTTGCCTCGCTCCCATCGACGGAGTATGGATACGCCGCCCCGCGCCGGCAACGGTGGAGCGGGGGTGCGCTCAGCCGACCCGCATGATCGACAGACATCGTGACCGGGCGGCCAGACATGGTGTGAGGTATGGCGCGGATCGTCCTGAAGTTCGGAGGCACGTCGGTCGGCGACATCGACCGCATCAAGAACGTGGCCCGGAAGGTCGAGCAAGAGGTGAAGGCGGGGCATCAGGTCGCCGTCGTCGTGTCGGCGATGTCCGGCGTGACCAACCAGCTCGTCAAATACTGCAACGACATCGACAAGCTGCACGACGCCCGCGAATATGACGCGGTCGTGGCGTCCGGCGAGCAGGTGACCTCCGGCCTGCTGGCCGTCGCCCTGCAATCGCTCGGCATTCCCGCCCGCTCCTGGGCCGGCTGGCAGATTCCGATCCGCACCGACGACACCCACGGCAAGGCGCGCATCGTCTCCATCGACACCACCGAGATGGAAAAATCCCTGCAGACCGGCGAAGTCGCCGTGGTCGCGGGCTTCCAGGGCGTGTCGGAGCAGGGCCGCATCACCACGCTGGGCCGCGGCGGTTCCGACACCTCGGCGGTGGCGCTGGCGGCGGCGGTGAAGGCCGACCGCTGCGACATCTACACCGACGTCGACGGCGTCTACACCACCGACCCGCGCATCGTCACCAAGGCGCGCAAGCTCGACAAGATCACCTACGAGGAGATGCTGGAGCTGGCCTCGCAGGGCGCCAAGGTGTTGCAGACCCGCTCGGTCGAGATGGCGATGAACCACCGCGTGCGCGTGCAGGTGCTGTCGAGCTTCGAAGCGGCGGCCGGCAGCGCGCTTCCCGGAACCCTGGTTGTTGACGAGGACGAGATCGTGGAAAAGGAAGTTGTGAGCGGCATCGCCTACAGCCGCGACGAGGCGAAGATCACCCTGGTGGGCGTCGCCGACCAGCCGGGCGTCGCCGCCGCCATCTTCGGTCCGCTGACCGACAACGCCGTCAACGTCGACATGATCGTCCAGAACGTGTCGGAAGACGGCAAGTCGACCGACATGACCTTCACCGTCGGCAAGGCCGATCTGGCCCGCGCCGTCAAGGTGCTGGAGGACGCCCAGTCCACCCTGAACTACAAGCGCATCGTCTCGGATGCCAATGTGGTGAAGGTGTCGGTCATCGGCGTCGGCATGCGCAGCCATGCCGGCGTCGCCCAGCGCATGTTCAAGGCGCTGGCCGACAAGGGCATCAACATCCAGGTCATCTCGACCTCCGAGATCAAGATTTCGGTCCTGATCGCCGAGGAGTATGCGGAGCTGGCGCTGCGCGCCCTGCACACCGCCTACGGCCTGGACGCCGCCTGAGCGCAGGTGGCGCCCGGGTGTCGGGGACCGCAACATCAGGAAAGGGCCGGCCATGACCGACGCCATATCGCACGCGGCGGCAGGACCGGCCCAGTCCCGTCTCGACAGACCCCGTTCCGACCACTCCCGGCAGCAACAATCCCGTCTCGACCGGCTCTGGCAACGGGGCCGGGACTTTCTCGGCACCCGCACCGCCGTGATGGGCGGGGCGATGAGCTGGGTGTCGGAACGGCATCTGGTCTCCGCCATCTCCAATGCCGGCGGCTTCGGCGTGCTGGCCTGCGGTTCGATGGCGCCGGACCAGTTGGCGGTGGAGATCGCCGCCACCCGGGCGCTGACCGCCAAGCCGTTCGGCGTCAACCTGATCAACATGCATCCGGCGCTCGACCGGCTGATCGACGTCTGCCGCGAGCAGGGCGTCGGCCATGTGGTCGTCGCCGGCGGGCTGCCGTCCGGCGCCACCCTGCGCCGCATCAAGGATGGCGGGGCCAAGGCGATGGGCTTCGCCCCGACGCTGGTCGCCGGCCGGCGGCTGGTGAAGCATGGCGTCGACGCGCTGGTGATCGAGGGAACCGAGGCCGGCGGCCATATCGGTCCGGTCTCCACCACCGTGCTGGCCCAGGAAATCCTGCCCGACCTGCGAGAGGTCCCGGTCTTCGTCGCCGGCGGCATCGGCCGCGGCGAGGCGATCCTCTCCTATCTGGAGCTGGGGGCGGCCGGCGTGCAGATCGGCACCCGCTTCGTCTGCGCCACCGAGTGCGTGGCCCATCCCAAGTTCAAGCAGGCCTTCATCCGGGCATCCGCCCGCGACGCCCAGCCGTCGGTGCAGATCGATCCGCGTTTTCCGGTCATTCCGGTGCGGGCGCTGGCGAACGACGCGTCGAAGCGCTTCACCGAGTTCCAGCGCGCGGTCATCGCCAAGGTCGATGCCGGCGCGATGAGCCGCGACGAAGGCATGCTGGAGATCGAGCATTTCTGGGCCGGCGCGCTGCGCCGCGCGGTCATCGACGGCGATGTCGAGACCGGCTCGCTGATGGCCGGGCAGAGCGTCGGGCTGGTCACCCGCGAACAGCCGGTGGTCGACATCCTGGCCGAATTGATCGCCCAGGCCGAATCGGCGCTGGCACGGCGGGCGATGGATGAGGCATCGTTGGGATTACTGGCGGAGCCGACGGTGGGAGCGCTGTAGCGATGACCGACACCCTCGACACGACGGCCGGAGATGGCGGGATGGGCGGGGGATCGCACCCCCGTTTCGACGGCGCCTCGTCGCGCCGTCTGCTCGCCCATCTGCGCGACATCATGGCCGGGGCGGGGTCGGGACAGGACCGGCTGGACAAGATCGTCACGCTGATCGCGGCCGAGATGAAGGCCGACGTCTGCTCCTGCTATGTGCTGCGCGCCGGCGAGGTGCTGGAGCTGTTCTCCACCGAGGGCCTGAACAAGACCGCCGTCCACAATACCCGGCTCAGGGTGGGCGAGGGCATCGTCGGCTTCATCGCCGGCCATGCGCGGCCGCTCGCCCTCAACGACGCGCCCTCCCACCCCAGCTTCGCCTACCGCCCGGAAACCGGGGAGGAGCCCTTCCCGTCGATGGCCGGCGTGCCGATCCTGCGCGGCGGCAAGGTGCGCGGCGTGCTGGTGATCCAGCACAAGGACCGCCGCCGCTATGTCGAGGAGGAGGTGGAAACCCTCCAGACCATCGCCATGGTCGTCGCCGAGCTGGTCGCCCAGAGCGAGCTGGTCAACCCGGCGGAGGTCAGTACCACCGGCGATCCGGTGCTGCTGCCGGCCCGGCTGTCGGGCACGGCGATGAGCGCCGGGCTGGCCATGGGGCTGGCCGTCATCCACCGGCCGCAGCTGACCGTCCGCCAGATGGTGGCGGAGGATGCCGACGCCGAGCTGGAGCGCTTCAACGCAGCACTTCAGACCATGCACAGCGCCATCGACGATCTGCTGGAGGCGGCGTCGCTGGCGGGGCTCAGCGAGCCGCGCGACATCCTGGAGACCTACCGGATGTTCGCCGAGGATCGCGGCTGGCTGTCGCGCATCCGCGAGGCGATCCGCGTCGGCCTGACCGCCGAGGCGGCGGTGCAGCAGGTGCAGAATGACACCCGCGCCCGCATGAGCCATCTGACCGATCCCTATATCCGGGAGCGGTTGATGGATCTGGAGGATTTGACCAACAGGTTGCTGCAACATCTGGCCGGAAAGACCAGCGGCGCCGACGGCGCCACCCTGCCGGACGACATGATCCTGGTCGCCCGCTCCATGGGGCCGGCGGAGCTGCTGGATTACGACCGCACCCGCCTGCGCGGGCTTCTGCTGGAGGAAGGGTCGCCGGCCAGCCATGTCTGCATCGTCGCCCGCGCCCTGAACATCCCGGTGGTGCAGGCGGCCGACGCGCTGAACCGGATCGAGCCGCTGGACCAGCTGATCGTCGATGGCGACCACGGGCAGGTCTTCATCCGCCCGGCCGAAGACATCCAGATGGCCTTCTCCGAGGCGGTGGCGTTGCAGCACCGCAAGGAGCAGATGTATGCGGAGATCCGCAAGCACCCGTCGGTGACGCGCGACGGGGTGCCGATCTCCATCCATCTGAACTGCGGCCTGCTGATCGATTTGCCGCATCTGACCGCCAGCGGGGCGGAGGGGGTCGGGCTCTACCGCACCGAAATCCCCTTCATGGTCCGGGCGTCATATCCCGACGTGAAGGCGCAGACCGACCTCTATTCCCGCATCATGAACGAGGTCGGCGACAAGCCGGTCGTCTTCCGCACGCTGGATGTCGGCGGCGACAAGATGCTGCCCTACATGACCGGCGGCGAGGAGGAGAATCCGGCGCTGGGCTGGCGCGCCGTGCGCATCGGACTGGACCATCCGTCGCTGCTGCGCCAGCAGCTGCGCGCCTTCCTGCTGGCAGCCGCCGGACGGCCGCTGTCGGTGATGTTCCCGATGATCGCCGAGGTGGCGGAGTTCGACGGCGCCCGCCGCCTGCTGGAGCTGGAGCTGAAGCGGCTGGCCGCCCAGGGGCTGGAGCCGCCCAGCCGCCTGCGCGTCGGCACCATGCTGGAGGTGCCGTCGCTGTTGTGGCAACTTCCGGCCCTGCTGCCCAAGCTGGACTTCCTGTCGGTCGGGTCCAACGACCTGACCCAATATCTGTTCGCCGCCGATCGCGGCAACCCGCGCACCTCGACCCGCTACGACCCGCTGGCGCCGTCGATGCTGTGCGTGATGCGCCGGCTGGTCGACGAGTGCGCGAAGCACAAGGTGTCGCTCAGCATCTGCGGCGAGATGGCCGGCCGGCCGCTCGACGCCATGGCGCTGATCGGCGTCGGTTTCCGCACCCTGTCGATGTCGCCGCCCTCGGTGGGGCCGGTGAAGACGATGCTGCGCTCGCTCGACGTCGCGGCCCTGCGGGATTACATGAGCGGGCTTTACACCGGCGCCGACCACAGCCTGCGCGACAAGCTGAAGACCTTCGCCAAGGATCATGGCGTGATCATCTGATAGCGGTCGGCGGCGCGAAGGGTGGCAGGTGGAACTCCGTCTTTTTATCCGCCTTTCTCGCCGGGCCGGCGGGCCGATGCCACAAAATACGTGACGGAATAGGCGCGAAAGCCGTTAGGCTATGGGTATGGCCGAATCGAGGCACGACCCAGTGTTGGGAACATGAAGCAGCCTTGCCGGAGCCAAGGCGTCCTCAGCCATGGGATGGTCCCGCAGGCAAGCAGCGGGGCGTCGCACCGCCGCCCCGGTCGGCCGGCGCACCCCGGCCCCCATCCTTGGACGCCGCCGTTTCCAAGCCGCCGCCTCCTGCTTGGCGGCCTCGGCCGACGATCGGGCGACACCATGCCAAACCGGACGGACGAGGCCCGCCCGCCGCAAGCCCATCCTCTTCCCTCGATCTCCGTCGGCCTCGGGTCGACACCGGCACGCTTTTCCATCGGAGGGCCTTCATGCGTATACGCCTGGGTTACCAGCTGAATTTCAGCTTTCCCGCCCCCACCCCCATGATCGTGATGCTGAACGTGCATTACTCCCGCGTCGGCGATCTGGAGCGGCCCGACCATATCGTCACCAGCGTGCCGGCGCCGATCCAGGGCTATCGCGACAGCTTCGGCAATTGGTGCAGCCGGTTGGTCGCGCCCGCCGGTGCCGTGACCATCAGTGCCGACAGCATCATCCGGGACAGCGGGGCGCAAGATCCGGTCGAGTATGGCGCCGTCCAGCATCGCGTCGACGAGTTGCCGGCCGACACCCTGCTGTTCCTGCTGGGGAGCCGCTATTGCGAGACCGACGTGCTGTCGGACGAGGCATGGCGGTTGTTCTCGGGGACCGCGCCGGGCTGGGCACGGGTTCAGGCGATCTGTGACTTCGTCCACGCCCACGTGACATTCGGCTACGAGCATTCGCGCCCGACGCGGACCGCCGCCCAGACCTATGCCGAGAGGCGTGGGGTCTGCCGTGACTTCGCCCATCTCGCCGTCGCCTTCTGCCGCGCGATGAACATTCCCGCGCGCTACTGCACCGGATACATCAGCGACATCGGCCAGCCGCCGCCTTATGGGCCGATGGATTTCGCGGCGTGGATGGAGGTGTATCTGGGCGGTCGCTGGCATGTCTTCGATCCGCGCAACAACGCTCCCCGGATCGGGCGCATCCTGATCGCGCAGGGACGCGACGCGGCCGATGTGCCGCTCACCCACACCTTCGGCCCCAACACGCTGACGGAGTTCCGGGTCTGGACGGACGAGGTCAGCGTGTGATCCGGAGCCACGCCGGCCCGGCTCTTTCCGCTTCCCGTAACCATGCGGCGCCGGTGCGTCCGCCGCGCCCTTGGCGGTCATTCCCGCCAAGGGCGGGAGCCGGGAAGTTCCGCGATCAAATGCTTGAATGGACGGGATTCTTGCTTTGGCCGCAATGACGGCCGAAGACGGTGCGGGGCTCTGGCCTTTTGATTTTCCGTGCGATTCACGGTCCAGACGATTCCGTTCGAACCGATTGCGCGTCAAGCCCGGCGCCTTATCCGGCGACCGTCACCATTGATCGCGATCTATGCGTTCAACCGGCAGCCCCGCCGCTTTCCAGGAATCCAGCCCGCCACGGAACCAGCTGACATTGGTGTATCCGATGCGTTGGGCGCGAAGCGCCGCGTTCAACGACAGCCAGCACTCGGACGACAGGCAGTAGAAGACCAACGGCTTGGTTTTGTCGCCGGCGGTCAGGTCATCCAGGCGCTTGGACAGGCGTGCCTGTGTCGCATCGTTGAAGTCCTTGCCCAAGCCGGCACCGCTCAACCAGACCGATCCCGGGATCGCGTTCACCCATTGGCCGGTGAGGGTGTTCACGATGACGGGCTTGCCTTCCCCCTGAAGCGACTGGGCAAGGGCATGGGTGGCGACCACCTTGGCCCCCGGCAGCGAGACCGGGGTCGGGGCGTGGTAATTGCCCTGCCTTATGGTGGTCTGTGGAGCGATTCCCCAGTCCTTGTCCTCGGCGCTGTAAGGTTTGGCCGCAACCTGTCCAGCCGATTGGGCCGCGCTCTGACCACCTGCTCCGGAAGTCTGGCATCCGGCCAGCAGCACCGGAGTGATCATCGCGAAGACGAGGCTGCGCATCGACCGACGTGGAGGCATGATCCCATCCCATCCTCTACAGGAGAGCGTCAGGGATCGGTATGTCATAGGCATCATTGCGAGTTCAATGCGGCGCATCCGCGCATCACCGGGTCTGGAATGGGGCAATCTATCCATTCCAATCGGAGGGCGATCCGATGACGCTCCGACCTTCCCCCTTGTTTCAGTCCACCCCGCCGCTTTGCGGCGAACGCGGCCGGGGTGAGGCATCCGAGGCCGCTGTCCGGGCGCTCCTGGAGCGGGCCGTGACCTTGCCGGCGCCGTCGGCCTCGGACGCCGCCATGTTCCGGTTCGACAGGAAGTCCAGGTTGGCGCTGACGGTGGTCGCGTCGAGATCCATCCGCCCGATACGTTCGGCATCCGCCTCCCGGCCGGCCAACCCATAGGCGAGCGCCAGCGTCTGCCGATGGCGGGGCTCCGCCTTCGGATCGTTGGCGAAGGGTTCCAGCACCGATACCGCCGCCGCGGCATCTCCGGTCAGAAGCAGGGTGAATCCCAGGTTGTTGCGCAGTGTCCGGTCATCGGGCCGCCGTTCCAGCATGCCGCGGTAGTCGGCGATCGACTGGTCGCAGGCCCCCGTCATGCATCGGGCAACGGCCATTCCGTTGCGGGCATCGGCGTCCGTCCCGTCAATGGTCAGCAGGCGCGCGTAAGTGTCGATCCCCGACTTCGCCTGGCCGGTCGCGAGTTGGAGCCGGGCAAGTCTGCGCATCGCCACGACGTCAGCCGAATTGATGGCGAGAACCGCGCGGTTGGCCGCGGCCGCTCCCTCCAGATTGCCGCCGCGCTCCAGCGCCTCGGCCAAGCCGCGCGCCGCCGTGATGTTCTGCGGTTCCGCCCGCAGGGCACGTTCGTACAGCAGCGCGGCGCCGTCGGTATCGCCACGCCGCAGCGCGGCATCGGCCACTTGAAGCGTGGCGAGCACCTGTGGCGTCTCGGCTTGCCGGCCGCCGGCCGCGAGACCATTGTCGCCCATCGTGGCGCAGCCGCTCAGCATCAGGACGATCGCGATCGCCGTCGAGGCGCGTGGCAGGGAAGGGCACCCCATGGACATCTCCGGAAGGTAAGGGACGATTCGGGCGGACCGGGAAGACGCGGCGATCAGAGCCGCTGCCGCAGCCAGACCTCGACGCGGCGGTTCTTGTCGCGGCCTTCCTCGGTGTCGTTGGAGGTGACCGGCAGGTCGGGGCCGAGACCCATGACGCTTTGAACCTGGACGCCGCGGCGGCGCAACTCGTCGGCGATGATCTGGGCGCGCTGCTGGGACAGCGTGACGTTCGCGGCCCGCGCACCCTGGGCATCGGTGAAGCCGATCAGCACCACGCCACCCCGCTCGTCGGGCTTCTGCTTCGTCAGGAAATCGACCAGCCGGTCGAGGTCGCGGACGGCCTTGTTGTCGAGGGCCGACGACCCCGAGCGGAAGCGGAGATTGACCGACAGCCGGCGGGCCTTCGCCGTCAGATCCTTGTACTCCCGCGGCGCCTGCGTATTTCGGCGAATTCGCCCAGGCGTTTCGGTTGAAAGCGCCCACCGTTTCGGCGAAAGCGCCCACCCGAATTGCAAGCTGGTGGGAGCCGGGGCCGAACCCTGGATTTACGTTATGAAGGTTGTGGGTTTGGTTGCCAAGCACCGGCCTTAGGTGTCGGGGGTTTCGCTGGCGGCATCGGCCTTGGTGCGGCGCATGGAGTCGCCATGCAGGTCGATGCGGTAGGCCCGATGCACGAGGCGGTCGAGGATGGCGTCGGCGTAGGTGGCATCGCCGATGAGCCGATGCCAGTTGGCCACGGGAACTTGGGTGGCCAGCATGGTTGCGGCCCGGTCGTGGCGGTCATCGATCACCTCCATCAGGTCCAGGCGCTGAGGCGCGGTCAGCTCGGTCATCGCCCAGTCATCCAGGATCAGCAGGTCGAGCCGGGCGATCCGTCGCAGCAGCCGGGCGAGCGAACCGTCCAGGCGGGCGGTGGCCAGATCGTCCAGCAGGCGGGTCAGCCGGGTGTAGAGTACGCTGTGGCCTTCCCGCGCCGCCTGGTTGCCGAGTGCACAGGCCAGCCAGGTCTTGCCGATCCCGGTCGGGCCGGTGATCAGAACCGGCCGGTTCTCCTTCACCCAGCGCCCGGTGGCCAGCTCGCGCACAACACCGCGATCGAGCCCACGCGGGGTGCGCAGGTCGAGGTCCTCCAGGCAGGCCGTCTGGCGCAGCCGGGCACGTTTCAGTCGGCTGGCGAGTGCGGTGTTGGCGCGCTCTGCCGCTTCCCGCTCGATCAGCGTGCCCAACTGCTCGTCGAAGGCCAGTTGGCCGCGATCGGGCAGGCGTTCCAGCGCCTCCAACCCCTTGGCCATGCCGTACAGCCGCAACTGGCGCAGCCGCTCGTGGTTGACGTGCTTCATCATCGTATCTCCGTCAGTGATAGTAGGAAGGGCCGCGCAGATTGGTGTGCTCGCCGGCACCGGCCGCGTCCGCCGTTGTGGCCGGGGGAGCGGTCAACCAGCGCTGGACGTAGCGGTAGGATCCGACGTTGGCCTCCAGCGCCGCCTGGCAGGCTTGCTCCAGCCGGCTGGTGCCGTGGGTGGCCGCCAAGCGGATCAGGCCGATCCCGGCCCGCACCGCCTGTTCGGGGTGATCGGCGCCGGCCAGGATGCGTTCGAACAGCAGCGCGGCGGCCGGGCCGATGGCGGCCAGTTCGGTCTGGATGGCATCGGGGGTGAAGCGGGCGACGGCCCGGTGGTTGGCGGGGCGATGGGCGTCCAGCGTCACGGTGGCGCCGTCCTGCCGGCGGACATGGCAGGCCATCCGCTTGCCGCGCAGGAAGACGCTGATCACGCCGGCGGTGCTGTGCACGTCGACCGTCTTGCCGATCAGCGTGTGGGGCACCGAGTAGACGCCGCCGTCGAGAGCGAGATGATAGTCGGGCGGGACCTTGTGGCGCGCCCAGGTGCCCGGCACGAAGCGGTCCGGCGGCAAGGGGCGCAGGGTCGGCTGCTCCTCGGCGGCGAACAGGCCGGCGCGCGTGTCCTGCGGCCGGCGGCTCAAGGGAGCGGCATTGAGGGTGGCCAGCTTGTCGCGCAAGGCCGCGTTGGCGGCGTCCAGCGTGGCGAAGGGCGTATCGCGCAGCGGGGCCAGCACCCGCCGCTCGACCTGCTGCACGCCGTTCTCGGCGCTGGGCTTGTCGCGCGGGCGCCGCACCCGGGCCGGCAGGACGGCGGTGCGGTAGTGCCGGGCGAGATCGTGATAAGCCGGGTTGATCGCCGGATCGTAGAAGGAGGCGTGGCTGACGCCGACCTTGAGGTTATCCGGCACCAGCTTGCCCGGCACGCCGCCCAGATGTTCGAACAGCCGGGTGTGGGAGGCCAGCCACTCCTCCGCCTGCTGGGTCCAGGTCGCCTCGGCATAGACGTAGCCCGAATACGGCAGGCAGGCGACAAACACCTGGGCCTGCCGCGCCTCAGCGCCGAGCCCGACGGTCAGCGTCATCCCAGCGTAATCAACCTCGATCGCCGCCCCCGGCCGATGTTCCCGGCGCAGACGCGGCTCGGCATGAGCACCCTGCCATGCCCGGAAATGCTGGACGAATTGGGTGTAGCGATAGCCGCCGGGATGGACCTCCAGGTATTCCTCCCACAGCAGCCGCAGCGTTACGCCACGGCGGCCGAGTTCCCGGCTGATGTGCCGCCAGTCGGGCACCGGGCGCGCCGACGTGACCGGAGGCGGGAACAGCCGCTCCTCCAGCTCGACGTCCGTCCAGCCCAGCACATCCGCGTACTGCAGCCCGGAGGCCCGTAGCCGCTCCAGGTAATCGCGCACGGTGCTGCGCGGCAGCCGGCAGGCATCGGCAATCTGCCGTTGGCTGGCGCCAAACTCATCCCGCAGACGAAGGACTTCTCTGATCCGCCGCATGTCCGACCTCGCTCGGGGCATCCCGATCCTCCTTGGCCTGTGCCGTGGAAAGATCATGGGGATGCCAAAGGCTGGTTCGGACCCCGATACCACCACTCCTACGGGTGGGCGAATTCACCGAAACGGCTGGGCGCTTTCACCGTTCTGCCCGGGCGCTTTCCGCCGTTCCCGCTGGGTGCTTTCCGCCGAAATATGCAGGCGCCGTCTCCGGGACCGAGGTGACGATGTCCGAATCGATGGTCAGCGGCACGAATCCGACTTCCGCCGCGATTCCCTGACCAGCCGGGGACAGCGCGAATTCGATGAAGTTCAGGACCAGCGGGTTGATGGAGGTGGTCGGAACATAAAGGAACAGCCGTCGCGACAGCGGATAATCCTCGGTGGAGACCGTGAACACCGTCGGCAGCAGCGGATTGGCGTCCTTTTCCGCAACCGCCAGCGCCTTGGTCGGGCCGATGTAGGGCAGTCCGATGAAGCCGATGCCGTTGGGGTCGGCGGCCACGGCATTGGCCAGTTCGCGGCTGTCCTCGAAACGCTGCGCCTTGTCGCTCAGCGGCGTTTTCCCGAGCACCAGCGCCTGGAAGGTGTCGAAGGTCCCGGAATTATGGTCACGCGCGAACAGATGGACCGGCCCCGCCCGTCCACCGACCTGCGACCAATCGGTCGCCTTGCCGTTGAACAGATCCCGGATCTGGGCGGTCGACAGCGCGGCCAGGGGATTGCTGCGGTGGACGACCACCGCAAGCCCGTCGAGCGCGACGACATTCTCGTTCGAGGGCGAGGTCATGTCGCCCAGCGTCTTCAGGCGGTTGACCTCGGCGGCGGAAATGGGGCGCGACGCCATGCCGATGTCGGTCTTGCCCTGTTCGAGATCGCTGAAGGCGGTCGCCGATCCGTGCGCCGCCACGGTCACCGCCACCTGCTTTCCATCGCGGGTCGCGGTGATGATCAACTCGTCGGCGACGGGGGAGCGGCGGCCGACCACCGAATAGCCTTCGGAGGCCAGGAAGCGCTCGACCAGCGTCGGCCCGAACTTCGCCCCGATGGTGTTCGAGCCCGAGATGCGCAGGATCACCGGCGCCTCGGGTGCGGGGGCGGGCGCCGCCGCGGGTGCCGCCGCCGGTGCCGCGCCGTCGGCCGGCTTCGACGGCTGGGACGGCGGCGCCGGCTCGGAACGGGCCGGCGCGGATTGGACTGGAGCCGATTGGGGCTGGGAGACCGCTGGAGGGGTGGCGGGGGCGGCCGGACGCGGCATCGGCTGCGGTGCCGGCTGGGATGCCGATGCCGCCACCGCCACCGGCGAGGCCTGCTCCCGCGTGCCGACCAGCCCGCCGAAATAAGCCGCCGCACCGCCGGCCAGCAGAAGCAGGGCCGCCGCCGCTGCGAGCTTGCCGCGCCCGCCCCCCATGCTTTTCCCGCCGGGAGCGGCGACCGTGATCAGCAGGCGCCCGCATTCGGGGCAGGCGGCATTCTCCTCCTCGGTCAGCGGAACCTGGGTGCGGCTGTTGGCGACCGAGCAGTTCCCGATGTTCGGGCACATCCCCATCCGGTTGGCCATTATCGATGGTCTCCCCTAATCATCTGGGTGGCGGTCCGGGCCGCATCCACGAATTTGCGGTAGATCGGGTCGACCGGGTCATTGCCCCGATCCGCCTTGACCCGATTGACGAGCGACACCACGCTTCGCAGCCAGTCCTCGCGCTGTTCCGGCGACGCGGCGGACAGGGTCAGCGTGTTGTTCGCGCACAGCAGCGCCGTGGTCGACGGCACCAGCCTGTCGCAGGACTGGAGAAGATCCTCGCCAAGGAGGATCGGCTCCTCGTCGAGGCCGTCCGCATCCTTCGGCACCAGCAGGTAGCGGTCCGGTTCCAGGGCGTCGCCCTTGCGGCGGAAGACATGCCCGAGGGCGACGCCGATCAGCAGATGCGGCAGGGTGAAGCCCGCCGCCTTTTCCTTCTGGCGTTCGCCGCCCTGGACGGTCAGGGGCTTCAGGTCGGTGGCGTTGCTCACCGTGTGCATGTCGTAGAAGGCCGTGGCGGTGTCGGCGAACAGGCGCGTCTGATAGGCGGTGTCGTAGGCGGCCAGGTTGGTGAAGCGGGACAGGGAGGGGATGGTCTGGATCGTGACGATCCCGATTTCGAATGGCCCCTGGTCGGTTTCCAGGAACTCGATCTCGCTTCCGGCGCTGGCGCGGATTCCGGCCCGAACCTGCTTGGAAAACGCTTCCTGCTTGGCGCCGCGCGGCAGCAGGGCGAACTGCCGCCGCGCCTGCGCCGCCGCCGGCTCGGTCAGTTCCGCGAAGCAATGGGTCGCCGACAGGATCGTGTCGAAGAAGGAGCGGAGCGCCGCCGGGTCGCCGCCATACATGTCCCGGATCTGGTCGAACACGGTCAGGCGCAGGACCCGCTCGCCGGTCGCCCCCATATGGCTGGCGTGCGCGTCGTCGATCCTGGCCTGACCGATCTGGCGGATGGTCTGGGTCAGGTTCGGTCCGTTGAAGCGCTCCAGCAGATCGTGGAAGCCCTGCTCCGGCCCGAGATCGCCGATCATGGCGTCGCGCATCGTCGCCACATGGTGCCGCTGCACGCGCTCGTCGGTCAGGGTGGCGGCGGCGATGCCGCGCACACGGTCGCGGTTGAACAGCCTCACCACCGGGGCATAGGCGTTGGGCATCGCCTCCAGTACGTCGCCCAGCCGGTCGAGCCGCTGGTCGAGCGCATTGACGGCGTCGGCCACCGAGCGCGTCACCGATTCGATGATGCTCCTCAGATTCTGCAATTCCGTCAGGATGGCTGGCAGCAGCTGGCCGGCGAAGGCCCAGGCTTCGGCCCGCGTCATCTTCACGTTCAGCTCATGCAGCTGGATGACGCACTCGTCGAGAATCTGCTCGCATTTGCCGGACAACCGGGCCAACCGGCCCAGGGCGGCCCATTTCTGGAAGACGCCGATGATCCGCGCGCGCGTCTCGTCTTCCGAGCCGCGGATCCGGGCGACCCGTTCCGGGATGGCGGCGAGCCTGTCCTCCTGGGCGGCGATCAGGGAATCGACGATGCCGGCCAGTTCCCCCAGCGACCAACGGCCGTCCTTCCAGCCGTCGATCAGGTCGCGCTCGATGCTCGCGCGCACCATCGCGGCCATATACACCGTTTCCATGTAGCGCGACCGATAGAAATTGGCGACGCCGACGCCCCTGAAATCCTCCGCATAGCGGCGATGACACAGGGCGATGAGGGTATCGAGCCATTTCGGCCGCTCTTGCAGGCGCGCCATGTCCTTGAAGCCCTCCATCACGGAGGACCATTCGTCGGAGATCGAACGCCAGCGCTTGTCCGCGAGATCCTGCGGAAGGAAGGCCTGCGACAGCAGCAGATGGTCTTCGGAAATCAACCAGCGGCTCTCCGCGTCGCGGGGCCAGGTCGTCCCACCGGGCGATTCCGGGGGTTCATCGACGAATCCCGCGCCGTCGCGCCAGTTGTTGTGCAGCAATTGCAGCAACCCGGCGCGAGCGAAGGAGAGGACCAGCGCTTCGCGGATTTCCGGCTCCGGCGAGACCAGCCGCTTCGAACCGAAGGCCAGCACCGTCATCGCGCCGCCGTCCGACCAGGGGAAGCGCCCGGCGCCGAAGCCGTTCGCCGAATCCTCCAACTGGCGCAGGCGCTTTCCATCGACATCGCCCCGGTCGATGGCGATCCGCTGGCGCAGGAACTGGGCCGCGGCTTCATGCACGTCGTCCGCCGACAGCGGCTGGCCGTTCTCCAGGCTTCCGCCGAACAGGTAGGCCGCGTTCAGGGGCGCGTGCTGGTCGACGCCCGTCTCCCCGAAGGTGAAATCCGCGGCGCCGATCTCGCCGGCGACGATCGCCTGCAACTCGACCATGGCGGCATAGGCGTTGGCCAGCGCCGCGGCCGCCGTGTCGTCCCCGGAATCGTCGGGGTCCGGCATGCGGGCATAGACCACGATCCGCGCCCGCTTCGGGTCGCGCCAGCGCATCCGGATGCCGGCGACCGCCTCGATCAGCCCGCCTCCCGGCCCTTCGCCGAGGCCATAGACAATGTGGAAGGTGAGGGGCGCGCCGCCGAGGGACGGCAGCGCGTCGACCGCCCGGTCGAGCGCCGCCATGAAGGACGGGGCGTTGCAGGCGAGCAGAAGCCGGCCGAGCCGCCGCGATTGGGCGCACAGCGCCGCCAGATGGCGGTCGTCGTCGTCCCGCATCGCCCGCTCCACGCGCTCGTACAGGGCGCGCGAGAAATGATGGCCGGGCATGCGCGGCGCGCCGTGCTTCAGGCTGCTGGGGTGTACGAGCAGGAATTCCTCGGGCAGGAAGGTCCCGGACCGCAGCCAGTCGGAGATCGGTGCCGCTCCGGCGACATCGGTCGCCGCCTCGACGATGAGGTAGCTGACGTCCGGGCCGACAGGCTGCTCCGTCTGGGCATCCTGCTCGGCGATCCTGCGAAACGCCGTCAGCGCATGACCGCCGGTCGCGCCAAGCCCGATCAGAACATGGGCCATGCGACACCTCGGACGCCGGGTTTCAGATCGGAAATATGGGCGCAGTTGGAGGAATGCACGACGCGAGCCCAAGCTCCAAACGAGAATCAAGGCGCCGCACGGAGGACGTCGCCGTCACACATGTTGAGTCGCACCTTATATAGATATAGCCACGCTTCGTAAAGTTGCTTTCCGTGAGAATTTTTGTTGACGTAAGGGGTTTTGCGAGAAAATCTATTATAGACTCAATAGATTTAAGATTTGTGTCGGCGATTTTAATTGCACAATTATGATATATGAATATTTTGTATTTTCAAATACTTGACATATGTGAATATAATATTCTGATATGTTCGAAGTCTTAATGTTGTATAGATTTGTAAGAGGAGTCTGTAGTCTGCTCATAGCCAAAGACTGTTAAGCTTTTATGATGAATCGATGAAGACTCGCTGTTTTCACGAAATTAAATAACATTGACTTGAAACATTAATCGATTATCCGTTGATAACCTGTGTTCCAACATGGTAATCGACCATCCGCCTAGGCTGGATGCCATACGGGGTCACCAGCATGTGCCTTGATTGTGGCGCCGGCAGATCCGCGTTCCGTCATGACCACCCGGAGAAATGAAATGTTCGGAATTCTTCGCCGTCTGCGCAAAGATGATCGTGGCGCCACCGCCATCGAATATGGCCTGCTCGCCGCCCTGATCGCCGTCGCCATCATCGGCGGCGTGTCCGCTGTCGGCGGCAATCTGAACAGCATGTTCAATGCGATCTCCAGCAAGATCAGCGCCAAGACGCCGACCTGATCACCGCCGGCGCATGGACTGGGGTCTATCGGTCGTCCTGTGCGGCCTGTTCGCCTGGGCCATGGTCAGCGATATCCGTCGGCGCACCATTCCGAATTGGATTTCGCTGGCGCTGGCGGTGCTCTTCGCCGTCGCCACCGCCGCCGATCCCGGGCGGTTCGATCCGGTTTTGGCGGCGACGGCGGCGGGATTGACCTTCGCGATCCTGCTCGCCGCATTTCTCGCCGGTCTGGTCGGCGGCGGCGACGTCAAGCTGATGACCGCGGCCGCGCTGTGGACCGGTCTATCCGGTCTGCCGGGCCTGTTCCTGGGAACGGCCCTGATCGGCGGGCTGATGGCCTTCGGCGCCCTTGCCCTGCGGGGGCTGCGGCGGCTGGGCCTCCTTTCCCGGGAAGGCGCCGGGGAAATGGACGGTCTTCCTTACGGCGTCGCCATCGGCGCGGCGGCGCTTCTTTCAATCCCTTTCCTCGCACCCGGCTGAGCGGGGGGCCCGGGGGCGTGGGCCGCGGCCGGGGCGGCCATCTCATGGGGTTCGAACGTCGATGAAGCTCGGGACGGTGTTCCTCGGAATAGCGGCTGTGTCGATGGCCGTCGTCGGCGGCCTGATGGTGCAGGCCGCGGTCGGTGCGCGCGGCGCGCCAGCGGCCGTCGAGATCCCGCAACGGCGGATCGCCGTCGCCGCGGCCGATCTCCCCGCCGGTTCCTTCCTTCAACCGATGTCGGTGCGCTGGGAAGCCTTCCCGGAAAACGCGCTGCGGCCCGAAACCCTGGTCGAGGGCAAGGACAATATCGATTCGCTGGTGGGAGCCGTGGTGCGCGACGCCGTCAAGGCGGGGGAGATCATCTCGCGCGACCGGCTTCTCTCGCCGCGCGAGCGCGGCTTTCTCGCCGCCGTCCTGGCGCCCGGCATGCGCGCCGCCTCGGTCGCGGTGAACGAGGTGTCGGGAACCGCCGGGCTGATCTTTCCCGGCGACCATGTCGACCTGCTGCTGACCCAGGAGGCCAACGACGAGGGGGCGGCCCGCCGCCTCGCCACCGAGACGATCCTCGACAATCTCCGCGTCCTCGCCGTCGACCAGCGGACCGATTTTCCGAAAGGCGAGGAGCCGGGACAGACCGCGCGCGTGGCCCGCACCGTGACGCTGGAGGTGACGGCCAAGCAGGCGCAGGTGATCTCGGTGGCGGCCAATCTCGGCAAGCTGACGCTCAGCCTGCGCAGCCTCGCCAGCGCGCCGGACGGCCAGGGCGAGGCCGGGAGGAAGGGCGAGGCGTCGGTGGTCTGGGCGACCGACGTGTCGGTCGTCACCCCGCGCCCGCCGGCGGCCCCCGTGCCGTCGCCCGACGCGCCGACGGTCGTGAAGCCGCCGGTTCCCGTCATCATCCGCGGCACGACCCGTTCCACGCCATGACCGCGTCCCATTTCACGGTCCCCGCCCGCAAGATGCAGGAGTGCTTCCCCGTGCCCATGTTCCGGACACCGCCGCTGCCCGCCGCCCGGATCGCGGCCGCCTTGCTGTGGCTTGCGGTGGCGCTTGCCCTTTCCGGTCCGGTTCGGGCGGCCGGGACGGGAACCGGCGAGACCGGCGCCACCGCCGGCACGATGACCCTCGACGTCGGCACCAGCGAAATGGTGCGGCTGTCGGCGCCGGCCACCAATGTCTATGTCGCCGACCCCGAGATCGCCGACGTCCAGGCGGCCTCCGGCACGGTGATCTTCGTGCTGGGGCGCAAGCCCGGGCGCACGACCGTCTATGCGCTGACCGAGGGCGACCGGGTGGTGCTGCACCGCGACATCCGCGTCATCCACAGCCTGGCCCCTTTGCGCGAACAGATCACCGCGCGCTTCCCCGGCATGCCGGTCACCGTGACGTCGGCGCCGAACCGCCTGATCGTCACCGGCGAGGTGCCGACGCCCGCCATCGCCGAATCGGTGATGGAGCTGGTCAACGGCTTCGCCCGTCCGGACGACAAGGTGGTCAACCAGATGGCGGTGACCGGCCCGGTCCAGGTCACGCTGCGTGTGCAGGTGGCGGAGGTCGCGCGGTCGGTGACCCAGGAGCTCGGCTTCAACTGGGAAGGCGCGGTCAAGATCGGCGACTTCGCCATCGCGCCGGGCTTCGGACGTGATTTCCTCAACGCGACGAGCGGAGCGATCCAGCGCTCCGCCACCGGCGCCTCGTCGCTCGCCGGCATCCTCAAAAGCTCGAACGGCAAGGCGAACATCGCCGGCATCGTCGACGCCATGCAGGACCAGGGGTTGGTGACGCTGCTGGCCCAGCCCAATCTCGTCGCCATGTCGGGCAAGCCCGCCATGTTCCTCGCGGGTGGGGAATTCCCCATTCCGGTCTCGGCGGGGGATAGCGGCTCCAACAAGATCCAGGTCGAGTTCAAGCAATATGGCGTCGCCCTGAACTTCGTGCCGACGGTGCTGGCGCCCGACCGCATCGCGCTGACGGTCCGTCCGGAAGTCAGCGAACTGACGGATGTCGGCGCCGTCACCGTCAACGGCCTGACCATCCCGGCCCTGACCGTGCGCCGTGTCGAAACCTCGGTCGAGCTGGGCAGCGGCGAAAGCTTCGCCATCGGTGGCCTGTTGCAGAACAGCAACCGCAGCTCGCTGAAGAAATTCCCCGGTCTCGGCGACCTTCCGGTGCTGGGCGAGCTGTTCCGGTCGCGCCGCTTCATCAACAACGAGACCGAGCTCGTGGTCATCGTCACCCCCTATGTCGTGAACCCGATCCAGCGGGGTCCGGGTGTCATCCCGCAGCGGGGCACCAAGCCGAACCGCGAGGTGGAGGAGCTTCTGCGGCGTCGCCAGCAGGCTCTCGGCCTTCCGGAGCCGGCCGGTTCCTATTACGGCCCCGCCGGCTTCATCTATTGAGGTGCATCCCATGCGCTCGCCCGCCTTCCCGCCGTCCGCCATCGCGTCACTTGCCGGTCTGCTGGCCTCGGTGGTCCTCGCCGGATGCACGCCGACGCCGCTCTACCAGGAAAACACCGCCGTCCAGCAACAGCTGACGGTCGATGTGGCCACGGCGGAAACCACGCTCTCCCCGCTTTCCGGCGCGCGACCGCTGGACGGGGCCAGCGTGGAGCGCCTGCGCCGCTTCGTGATGGAGGAGGGGAATCCCTATGCCGTCCGAATCCGGCTCACCCCGGGCGACCGGGTCGCCGACGGCGTGGTGAAGCGGGTCATCGCGGTGCTGACCGCCGCCGGCGTGCCTGGCCGGGGCATCTCGGTGTCCATGGTCAACCGCCCGGTCGGCAACGAGCTGCGGTTGCGCCGCGAGACGGCGACGGCCGTGCTGCCCGACTGCCCGCCGCTCAACCGCGACACGCTGCTTGACCGGGAGAACGATACGCCTCTCGATCTGGGGCGGGCGCCTCCGCCCCCGCCGCGCCTCGGCTGCGCGACGACGGCCAATCTCGGCCTGATGCTCGCCGACCCGCGCGACCTGATCGAGCCGCAGCGCTCCGGTCCGGCGTCGGGCGCGCTGGCCGAGGATACGGTCGGCCGTTACCGGACGAACCGCCTGCCGCGGCCTGGCAATTCCGGCGTGACGTCCGGCGCGGCCTCCGAATCCGGAAACCAGTAAGCGAACGGGCGGGGCTCGCGATGTCCATCCTCGGAAGATCGGTTTCGGCCAAGCCGGCCAAGCGCAGCGGTGCCGCGGAGGTCGCGGCCTTCATCGCCGACGGCGAAACGGAGAATTCGCTGCGCATGCTCGTCCAGGAGCAGGTGATGACCTTCACGGTCATCCGCCGCGGAAGCGTCCGGGACGCCATCTCCTATCTCGGAACCGCCGCTCCGCCGCGGGTGCTGATCGTCGATGTCTCCAGCTCCCGGCTGCCGCTGGCCGACATCGACGAGCTGGCCAACGCCTGCGAGCCGGGCGTGATCGTGATCGTGATCGGCCAGCAGAACGACATCGGCCTGTTCCGCGACCTCATGCATCTCGGCATCTCCGACTATCTCGTCAAGCCGGTGACGACGGAATTGTTGCGGCGCAGCATCTCCGTCGCCCTTGGCGGCCAGTCCGGCGGGGCCGTCCGCCAGCGCACCGGCAAGATCATCGCCGTCACCGGCGCGCGCGGCGGGGTGGGCACCTCGACCGTGATGACCAATGTCGGCTGGCTTCTGGCGAACAAGATCGGCCGCAAGGTGGCGCTGGTCGATCTCGACCTGCAATGCGGATCCATCAGCCTGATGCTGGGCCTGAAGAAACAGGCCGGCATGATGGAGGCGTTGAAGAACGCCCACCGTATCGACAACGTGTTCCTCGACCGCACGCTTGTCCATCACGGTGAACGGCTGTCGGTGCTGAGCGCCGAGGAGCCGCTCGGCGACGACACCCGCTACGAGCCGCAGTCGCTGGACAAGGTGATCAGGGATCTCGAACAGCGGTTCCATTACGTGATGTTCGACGTTCCCCGGCGTCCCGACCCGATCTATCAGCATCTGCTGTCGCAGGCGCAAATCCGCGTGGTGGTCGCCAATCCCACGGTGGCCTCGGTTCGCGACGTCATGCGGATCATGAAGATGGCCGGGCGCGACGACATCGGCCAGCGGCTGGTCCTCGTTCTGAGCCACACCGTCCCGCCGTCGCAGGCGGATATCAGCCGACGCGATTTCGAGAAGGCGGTCGGGCGGCGGGCC
Organism: Azospirillum sp. B510; assembly: GCF_000010725.1. Lineage (NCBI taxonomy): Bacteria > Pseudomonadati > Pseudomonadota > Alphaproteobacteria > Rhodospirillales > Azospirillaceae > Azospirillum > Azospirillum sp. B510. The sequence continues at coordinate 145,203 of NC_013854.1, forward strand.
GACCACGAAATTCCCTTCACCCGCCACGCCATGTTCGCCGACAACGCCGGCAAGCTGCTGGCGCAGCGCCGCTGTCCGGCGACCGATCAACTGATGCGCATCACCGACGACCTGATGGGCAAGCGGGTGGTCCAGCGCTCGTTGATCGCCCGTCTCCTCAGGCGCTGAGGTCCTCCATGTTCGGACGCAAGCTTCAATCGGCGGTTTCCTCGGTTCAGCAGGCCCCGGCCGCGGAAAAACCGGAGGTCCCGGCCGCCGCCGCCTCGGAGACGGCGGCCGCGGCCGGGATGGTGGCCGACCGCCATCCGATGGAACTGCTGATCCGGGAAAAGCTGTTCTCGCGAATCAACGTGTCGGCGGTGGTGACGACCGGGCGCGAGCGGTTGCAGGACGACATGGTCCAGATCGTCGCGGCCATCACCGCGGCCGAACGGCTGCCGATCAACGCGGCCGAACAGGAACAGATCGTCACGCGCGTCCTCGACGACATGTTCGGGTTGGGGCCGCTGGAACCGTTGCTGGCCGACGAGACGGTGACCGACATCATGGTCAACGGTCCACATCAGGTCTATGTCGAACGCCATGGCAAGCTGGAGCTGACCGACTGCCGCTTCCGCGACGACGCCCACGCCACCAACGTGGCGCAGCGGATCGCGGCGTCGATCGGCCGCCGCGTCGATGAATCGAGCCCGACGGTGGACGCGCGCCTTGCCGACGGCAGCCGCGTCAACATCGTCCTGCCGCCGGTCGCGCTGAATGGTTGCGTGATCTCCATCCGCAAATTCGCCAAGCGGAAGGTCGATTTCGCCCAGATGGTGCGCCAGGAGAACCTGTCGGCGGGCATGTCCAAGCTGCTGGAGATCGCCGCCGCCTGCCGGCTCAACATCGTCATCTCCGGCGGCACCGGTTCGGGCAAGACGACGCTGCTGAACGCGCTGTCCCGGATGATCGACCCGCGCGAACGGGTTCTGACCATCGAGGACGCGGCCGAACTGCAATTGCAGCAGCCCCACGTCGTCAGCCTGGAAACCCGTCCGGTGAATGTCGAGGGCCATGGCGAGATCAACCAGCGCGATCTCGTCAAGAACGCGCTGCGCATGCGCCCCGACCGCATCATCCTGGGCGAGACCCGTGGCAGCGAAGCCTTCGACGTGTTGCAGGCCATGAACACCGGCCATGACGGGTCGATGACCACCGTCCACGCCAACACGCCGCGCGACGCGCTGGTGCGTCTGGAAAACATGGTGCTGATGTCGAACGCCAACCTGCCGATCCGCGCCATCCGCATGCAGATCGCCAGCGCGGTCAATCTGGTGGTGCAGATCGAGCGCATGCGCGACGGCGTCCGCCGCCTCCAGAGCATCACCGAGGTGATCGGCATGGAAGGCGACATCATCACGACCCAGGATCTCTACGTCTTCGAATATGACGCCGCGTCCTTTGGCGACAAGGTCATCGGCAGTTTCGTCAGCACCGGCGTCCGGCCGCATTTCTCCCGCCGAGCGGCCTATTACGGCCTTGAGGAGGCGCTGATGGCGGCGATGAAGACGCCATGACGCCGGAGATCCTCGCGGCGCTGGCTCCGGGCCTCGGCGCCTTCCTGCTGATCCTTGGCGTGATCCTGCTGGCGCTGGTGCTGCGCGGCGCGCTGACCGAGCGCCGCCGCGCCGTGTCGAACCGCCTGACGGCGCTGAGCGCGCCGGTGTCGGTCGTCGCCGACGGGGAAACCCTCCTGTCCGTCGACGAGGGCGCCGGTGAGCGGGACGGCCTGATGCGCCGCCTGGAAGCTTTGATCGAGCCGGCCGGCGGCTGGGCGGCGGCCCGGCCGGCGGCCTTGGGCGCGGTCGCCGCCTTCGCCGTCGCCCTGTTCCTGGCCGGGCGGGCGCTTTCGCTGCCGCCGGCCCTGGCCATCGCCGTTCTCGTCGGGCTGGGGGCCGGCCGGCAGATCCTGGGCATGTTGACCCACCGCCGCACCATCCGCTTTCTCGACCGGCTGCCGGACGCCATCGATCTGGTGGTCCGCGCCAGCCGCGCCGGCGTTCCGGTGAGCGAAGCCATCATCGCGGCCGGGCGGGAAACCGAGGAGCCGGTGCGCTCCGAATTCCGCCGCGTCGCCGACCAGGTGTCGATCGGCGTCGATCTGAAGGACGCCCTGCGCCAGTCGTCGGCCCGCGTCCGGCTGCCGGATTTCGATTTCTTCGTGGTCGCGCTGGTGGTGCAGCGGGAAACCGGCGGGCAACTGGCCGAAACGCTCGGCAATCTCAGCGACATCCTGCGCAAGCGCAAGGACATGCGGCTGAAGGTCAAGGCGCTCACTGCGGAAGGACGCATGTCGGCGAACATCGTCGCCTCGCTTCCCTTCGTTTCGGGCGGCCTGATCTTCGCCGTCGATCCAACCTATGTCCTGAACCTGTTCACCGATCCGCTGGGGCACAAGCTGCTGGCGGCGGCGGCGGCCTGCCTCGGCCTCGGCATGTTCGTCATCGGGCGCATGACCCGGGCGGAGGCGTGACATGGACGACCGCTGGGGAGGTTCGTGGTACGCGGCGGTGGCGGGCACCGGCGCCGAGGGGCTTGTCCTCGCCCTGCTGGGGCTGGCGGCCGTCGCCGTCGCCGCCGCCATGGCGGCGCGGGGCGGCGATTCCGTCCGGGAGCGGCTGGACTGGGTGGCCCGCCGGCAGGCCGGCATTCTCGTGGATGCGGCCGATGACGAGGATCCCGGTGTTTCCGTCCGCCGTCCGGGTGAACTGGCGGCCCGCATGCTGCGTTCCGCGCACGGGATCCTCGGGTCGTTGGCGATGGCCAACGCCGCCGAGCAGGCGCGCATCCGGCAGCGTCTGCTCAACGCCGGCTTCCGTGATCCGGAAACCGTGTCGCTGTTCCTCACCGCCAAGCTGGTCTTCGGGCTGGCGGCGATTGCGCTGGCGATGGTGGCGGTGCTGGGATTCGATCTGGTGTCCGGCGGGGCCGTCCCGCGCTTCGGGGCGATCATCGCCGCCGCCTATGCCGGAACGATCCTGCCGGAGCGCATCCTCGCGCTGCTGGCCAAGCGGCGGCAGTCCGCCATCGCGCGCACGTTGCCCGACGCGCTCGACCTGCTGATCATCTGCGCCAATGCCGGCTACAGCCTCGATCTGTCGCTCGCCCGCGTCGGGCGGGAGATGCGGCTCGCCGCCCGCGCCATGAGCGAGGAGCTGGTCATCACCGCCGACGAGCTGCGGGTGCTGACCGACCGCCGCGAGGCGTTGCGCAATCTGGCCGAGCGCAACGACCTGGAGGCGCTGCGCTCGCTGGTCGCCACGCTGTTGCAGGCGCAGAAATACGGCACGCCGTTGACCCAGGCCCTGCGCACGCTGGCCGCCGAGATGCGTCATGCCCGCATGATGGCGATCGAGGAGCGCGCGGCCCGGCTGCCGGCGCTCATCAGCGTGCCGCTGATGGTGCTGATCCTGCCGGCCGTCTTCATCATCGTCGCCGGTCCCGCCGTCATCCAGGTCGCCAGGACCTGGGTCCAGTGAGGCCGCCGTCCATGCCGAAACCATCGATCCCCGTCATGATCCCCGTCATGATCCCCGTCATGGGGCGCAAGGGATCGGTGGCGGTCGAGTTCGCGATCGTGGCGCCGATGATCATCCTGGTCTTCATCGCCGTGTTCGAGCTGGGCATGCTGGAGTTCAGCCGAAATTGCCTGGAGCTCGCCGCCCGGCAGGCGTCGCGCGCCGGCGTCACGGGCGTGCTTCCCACCGGCTACAAGACCCGCGAGGACGCGATCCAGGCCCTGGTGACCTCCCTCACCGCCGGCTATTTCGATCCCGGCAAGGTGTTCGTGACCATGTGGGTCTATTCCAGCTTCGACCTGCCCGCGCCCGAACCCTGGACCGACCTCAACCACAACGGAACCTGGGACAGCGGGGAGCCCTACACCGATATCAACAAGAACGGGAAATGGGACGGCAACATGGCCGCCAGCGGCGCGGGCGGCAGCGGGGATATCGTGCTGTACCGCATCACCGCCAGCCGCCCCTATCTGACACCGGTCTGGAAGGGCCTGGCGGGCGACGACGAGGCGCATTTCTCCGTCCAGATCGTGGTCAAGAACGAATGACGCCGCCCCCGCCCTTCCCGTGGCCGCCCCCGCGGACGCCGGCCGGCGGGCGGTCCGTCTTCGGCGACCGCCGCGGCGCCGTCTCGATCGAGACGGCGATCCTGGTGCCGCTGCTGTTCCTGCTGGTCGTCGGCGCCCTGGATGTCGCCCGCTATTTCCGCACCCTCGCCGCGCTCGACCGCGCGGCGGTGACGGCCGCCGACCTCGCGACGAAATGCCAGACGATCTACGCGCCCACCGTCAACCCGACCTCGCCCTGCAACGTCCAGACGATCTTCAAGGCGGCGGCGGTGACGGCCGGCGACCTCGGCCTCGACGGCGGCGGCGCGGTCATCCTGTCGAGCGTGGGGTGGTACGTCACCAACCCCGCGAATGCCTTCGCCGTTCAGACGGTGTTGTGGCAGCAGGCCAGCGGCTTCACGACGCCGGGCGCCGGAACGTCCGTCGGCAAGGTCAACGGGAAGGCGACGCTGCCGGCCGGGGAGGTGCTGCCGACGGCGCACAACGTCATCGTCGCCGAGGTCTTCTACAGCTACCGGCCCTGGAGCACCCTGACGATCTTCCAGCCGGTCATCGCCCGTTCGGCGGTCTTCCGGCCACGCTACACCACCGATCTGCGCACCATCACCACCAGCTGACCCCGTCTTCCGGGCGCTGTCATCAGTGAGACCAGGAATGAAACGACCGCTTCCTCCAGCCAGGGTCTTCGCGCCGCTGGTCGCCGTGGCCGCCGACCGGCGCGGTTCGGTCGCCATCATGGTCGCGCTGTCCTTCCTGGTTCTGCTGGGCATGCTGGGGGTGGCCATCGATTTCGCGCGCGCGCAGTTCGTGAGCTCGCGGATCTATTACGCGGCCGATGCGGCCACGCTGGCGGTTTCCCGCGAGAATTTCCAGGTCAGCACCAATGATCAGTTGAAGGCGCTGGCCCAGAGTTATTTCGACGCCAATTTCCCGCCGGGAACCATGGGGGCGACGACCAGCCTTTCGGTGGCGACCAGCGGAACGCCACCGACCGTCCAGGGCTTCACCGTGACCGTGACCGCAACGCTTCCGCTGGTGTTCGCCCCGCTGGTCGAGACGCTGGGCGGTCCGACCATCGGCAGTGTCGGCATCTCCAAGGCCAGCGGAGCCGTTTTCACCACCCAGACCTCCAACCAGGGCGGTATGGAACTGGTCATCGTGCTCGACAATTCCGCGTCGATGAAAGGGTCGCAGGAGGATCTCAGGGGTGGGGTCAAGGCCTTGCTCGACATGCTGTACGGCAATGCCGACACCAGGAAGAACCTGTATGTCGGCATCGTCCATTACAGCGGCGCGGTCAATGTTCTGCAAAGCGCCTTGAAGAACAAGGCCGACATCGTCGCCCCCGTCGTCGGCGGAATGGCGAACTGTCCGATGGCGACGGTCAATGGGAAGCTCAACGGCAGCAGGCTTAGCAACGCTCCGCCGAAGACGTTCAAGTTCGATTCGACGACCGACGGCGTTGAAATCCAGTATTGCGGCGCGTCGACCCTGGGGACGAGCAGCGCCCTGTCGCCGAATCGCGGCGACGCCGACAAGGCGATCAAGTCCTATGTGGCCGGTGGCGACACGCTGATCGGCGAGGGGCTGGTGTGGGGCTGGCGCATGCTCACGCCGAGCTGGCGCGGGCTGTGGAACACCAAGGACCAGCCGGGCGCCAGCCTGCCGCTCGATTACGACCTTCCCTACATGAAAAAAGTGCTGGTGCTGATGACCGACGGCGTGAACCACATCGCCGGCCGCAATTACACCGCCTATTACTCCGACCCCTATCAGACCGTCGCGGACGCCAGCAAGGCGGATGCCGACCTGATGACCATATGCAATGCGGCGAAGAAGGATCACAACGTCGTTCTTTACACCATCACATACGGATCGGACACCGACGAACAGCAGATGTCGGACTGTGCGAGCGATCCGTCAAAGCATTACCACGCCGCATTGCCGCAGGACCTGGCCAAAGCCTTCACGCAGGTGGGAACCGATCTCACCACCATGAAACTTGTTCAGTGAGGGCCGAGCATGGATTCAAATCTACTTGTCCGGCTGGCGACCGACCGGACCGGCACCTCGGCCGTCGAATACGCCATCCTTCTCGGGATCATCGCCGTGACGCTGACCGTCGCCATCCCCCCGGCGATGGATGCGATCACCGCCATGCTGATGCGCCTCGCCATCCTGTTCGGGGGAAGCGCGTCGTGACGGTGCCGCCGCCCGCCCGCCCGGATGGCGGCGCCGGTCACGGGGGCGAGGGGCGCCGCTCCGCCGAGGCGCCCCGGACCAGGTTCGGCCAGACCGGCGGATGGTGCGCCGCGGACTTGGCGATGGCCGGCGGTCTGGCCTTCGTCATGGTGATGGCACTGTCGGCGCGGGCGCATCTGATCGCCTTCGACGGTTCGACGATCGACGACCCCGACACCTGGATGCGTCTTGTCCGCCTGCGCCTCATCATCGAATCCGGACAGATGGCGTGGTCGATTCCGGGCGCCGATTCCGGCGGCCCGCTGTCGCTCCACTGGAGCCATCTGCTCGAAGGGATGATGTTTCCGTTCGTCTGGCTCCTCCGTCCGTTTCTCGGGCTGGACGGCGCGCTGACCGCGGTTGCCGGTATGGTCGGCCCGCTGGGCGAGGCGGCGTTGGCCGTCGCGCTGTGCTGGGCGGTGGCGCCGCTGGTGCCGACGCGCACCTCGCGCACCCCGCTGGGCGGTTTGGTCAGCATAACGCCGATGCTCTACTCCTACGGCCGGTTCGGCGTGGCGGACCATCATGTCCTGCTCGGCGCGGCGGTCGCGCTGGTCGCCGGTTCCGCGCTGCGGGCAAGGCTGCGCCCCTCCGGCCGGGCGGCGGCGATGCTTGGGATGACGACGGCGGTCGGGGCTTGGCTGAGCGTCGAAAGCCTGGTCTTCGCGGTCATGGCGTTCGGCGGGGTCGGCGTCGCCTGGCTTCTCGGCCCGACGCCGGTGGGACGCCGACGGATCGCGCGTACCCTGCTGGTCGCCTGCATGGTTCTGTGCGCCGCCATGGCCGCCTTCATCCTGCTCGATCCGCCGGAGAGCGGTCTGGCCGGGGTGGAAATGGACCGGCTGTCGCGGCCTTTCGTCTTCGCGGCGATGGCGGGCGCCCTGGTGGCCGCGGCGATGTCCGCCGGCGCCGCGGCCGGGATGCCGGCGCGCCTGGGTCTGCTCGTCGCCAGCGTCGCGCTGGCCTGCGGCGGCTGGGCGATGGGCTTCGCCGATGCCTTGCGCGTGCCGGCGGAGGTGATGGTGACCGCCTCCGAAGCGTTCGACTGGAACCGGATCTCCGAAATGAAGCCGGTCGGCGACCTGCGGGAATTCGTGGTCTATTGCGGGTTGGGCCTTCTCGGCACGGTGGCGGCCACGCTGGTGGCGCGGCGTCTCGCGGGTTTCGCCGACGCCGCCTATGTCCTGGCCTGCGGTGGCGCCTGCATCCTGCTGGGCGCGCTGCATATCCGGTTCTCCGTCTACACCGCCGTCGCCGGCGCGGCCGGGCTGGTGATCGGGATGGAGTATCTGCGCACCCATCCCGTGCTGTCCGATGCGGTCAGGAAACCGGCCATGTTCGTTCTCGGACTGATCGCGCTGTGCGTTCCGACGGGCGTCGCGGCCTCCATCGTCGCGGCCAACGACCTGTCCAACGACGATCGCTATCTTGGCGTTTCCTGTCCGCTGGCCGACGTCGGCGCCCTGCTGCGCGATCATGACGTCGGGATGGTCCTGGTCTTTCCGAACTATGCGCCGGAGCTTCTGTTCCGGGCGAGAAACGTCCGCGTCGTCGGCGCGCTCTATCATCGCGGGACGGTCGGGCTGGCGCAGTTCACGCGGATCTGGGATGCCCCGTCCGAGGAGGGGCGGGCGGCCATCGACCGGTTGGGTATCCGCTGGGTTCTGTCTTGCCAACCGAAGGAACCGCGCTACGGCGTGCCGACGGATGGCCTGTCGCTCGGCGGCCTGCTGTCCCGCGGCACGCCACCCGACTGGCTGCATCCCGCCGTTGGTTACCGCAACTCCCAACCGATGCTGTTCGAAGTGAGGTGAGCGAGGCGGTCCCGCCCACTTGTCACGATCAGGCCCCCAATTCCACGGTCATTGCGGTTGCGCCGTGGGGTCGGCATGTCGTACCCATTTCGCAAGTTGCATCCACGCGGATGACCCCGCTGCGCACATCTTCCGGTGTGCGCGCAAGCTGCGAGCAGATGGCGAGCCATGGCCAAGCGCAAGGTTTTCGACGATTTCGATACGGCCCCGTCCGGCCCCTCCGTCTCCGAGACGCTGCGCGCGACGCGGATGGCGCATGGTTATGAGCTGCGCGACGTCGCGACGATGCTGCGCATCCGCTACCCGTACCTGCTGGCGATCGAAGAGGGGCGGTATCAGGAACTGCCGGGCAGCACCTATGCCATCGGCTTCCTGCGCTCCTATGCGGAATGCCTGGGGCTCGACCCCGATATGGTCGTCGCCCGTTACAAGGAGGAGGCGGCCGGCACGGTTCGCCCGCGGGAGCTGTATCTCCCGACGCCGGCGGCCGAGGGGCGCGCGTCGGGCGGCACGCTGCTGCTCGGCACGCTGGTGCTTGCCGGCATCGTCTATGGCGGCTGGTATTATCTGTCGGCCACCGACCGCTCCGTGGCCGACCTCGTGCCGACCCTGCCGGATCGGCTGGTCTCCCTGCTGGACGGGGTGTCGACCAAGCCGGCGGAGCAGACGCCCGAACAATCCGGGGCCGTGCCGCAACCGGGCGCGGAGCCGACGGTGCCGGCGCCGGTGATCGCTTCCGCCGCCCCGCAGACGACTCCCTCGGCGGCAAATCCTTCCTCGGCAAACCCGACCCAGGCAAATTCCGCGTCCGCGGGTTCGGGTGCGGCGTCCGGGGCGGCGTCCGGAGCGGCATCGTCGTCTGCGCCGGGCAAGCCGCCGCAGACCGCCGCCGCCGTGCCGCCGACTCCGCCGGGGGGAGCCGCCAAGCCGCCGGCCGTCGCCGCGTTGCCGCCCCAGACCCAGCCATCCCAGACCCAACCGCCGCAGCCCTCGGTGACTCAACCCTCGGCCAACCAGACGGGCGGGCAGGGGATGGTCAACGTGCCGGCCCCGCCGGCCGAGGATGACGAGGATGCGTCGCCGCAGGAGCCGACGCCGCTGAACGCCGCGGCCGCACCGCCGACGGCGCCGGCCGCTCCCACGGCCACGGTGCCGGCGAACGGCAAGGTCTATGGCACGCTGAACACCAACGCGAAACTGATCCTGAAGGCGACGCAGGAAAGCTGGCTGCAGGTGCGCGACGGCAGCGAGATCGTCTTCACCCGCGTGCTGAAGCCGGGTGATACCTTCCGCGTTCCCGACAAGCCGAACGTCAAGATCCGCACCGGCAACGCCGGCGGTCTGGTGGTGATGGCCGATGGCGGCGAAAGCCCGCCGCTGGGGTCGGTCGGGCAGGTGCTGCGCGATGTCACCATCGACTCCCGCGGGGTGGTGCGGCGTTGAAAGCCGGGGTGGTGGGGCGCCAGCCATGCGGTGGCGGCGCCCCACCACCCCGCCCCCTTGGAATTCCGGGGGCCGGAGCGCACTTCTGGCCTGACGCCGGCTGCGCTAGGATGCGGCATCCGGCCCCCGTTCCCCGGATCGTTCCGCTGTCCAGAGGTTGACCTGAGATGACCGTGCGCGCCTACCGCCAGATCCTTCGCCGCAAATCGCGCCAGATTCGTGTCGGCAACGTGTTGGTCGGCGGCGACGCGCCGATCTCGGTCCAGACCATGACCAACACGCCGACCACCGACGTGAAGGCGACGGTGGAGCAGATCCAGGCGGCCGAGCGGGTGGGGGCGGACATCGTCCGCGTCTCCTGCCCCGACCGCGAGTCGGCGCTGGCGCTCAAGGACATCGTGCGTCAGGTCAAGGTGCCGATCGTCGCCGACATCCATTTCCACTACAAGCGCGCCATCGAGGCGGCGGAGAGCGGTGCGGCCTGTCTGCGCATCAACCCCGGCAACATCGGCTCGGCCGAGCGGGTGCGCGAGGTGGTGAAGGCGGCCAAGGACCATGGCTGTTCGATGCGCATCGGCGTCAATGCCGGCTCGCTGGAGCAGGATCTGCTGGAGAAATATGGCGAGCCCTGTCCGGAGGCGATGGTCGAGAGCGCGCTGAACCATGCGAAAATCCTGGAAGACAATGATTTCCGCGAGTTCAAGATCTCGGTGAAGGCGTCGGACGCCTTCCTGGCGGTCGCCGCCTATCAGGGACTGGCCGAGGCCTGCGACTATCCCCTGCACATCGGCATCACCGAGGCGGGCGGCCTGCGGGCCGGGACGGTGAAATCCTCCATCGGGCTCGGCATGCTGCTGTGGTCGGGCATCGGCGACACGCTGCGCGTCTCGCTGTCGGCCGATCCGGCGGAAGAGGTGCTGGTCGGCTACGATATCCTGAAGTCGCTGGGCCTGCGCCGGCGCGGCGTGACCGTCATCTCCTGCCCGAGCTGCGCCCGGCAGAACTTCAACGTCATCAAGACGGTGGAACTGCTGGAACAGAAGCTGGCCCACATCACCACCCCGCTGACCCTGTCGGTGATCGGCTGCGTCGTCAACGGCCCGGGCGAGGCGCGGGAGACCGACATCGGCCTGACCGGCGGCGGCAACAACACCCATCAGGTCTATTTGTCCGGCGTCACCGACCACCGGCTGAAGGACCAGGACATCGTCCAGCATCTGGTCGGGCTGGTCGAGAGGAAGGCGGCGGAGATCGAGGCGGCGAAGGCGGCGGCGGAAGCGGCGGCCGAAGCCGAGAGCGGGCAAGACGTGGCTCCCGCCGCGGAGTAAGCTGCCCGCGATTCGGGCAGGGACGGCGACCCCAGGCGTGACCACAACCTCCTACCTCGTCATCGGCGCCAGCCACCGGACCTGCTCCGGTGCCGTCCGCGACCGCCTCTCCACCGACGAGGCGGAAGTGGCGGGCATGCTGGACCGGCTGCGCGCCGCGGGCGTGGGACAGGCGCTGTGGCTCAGCACCTGCGACCGGGTGGAAGTGCAGGCGGTCCATGAACGCCCGGCCGAGGCGGCGCTGGCGATCGCCGAACTGATGGCCGACCGCGCCGGCTTGGCCACCGCCGATCTGGCGCCGCAGCTCTACACCCGCACCGGCATCGACGCCGCGCGCCACCTGTTCGCGGTGGCCTGCTCGCTCGACAGCCAGATCGTCGGCGAACCGCATATCCTGGGCCAGTTGAAGGCCGCCCATCGCAGCGCCGCCGGTGCCGGGCTGACCGGGCCGGAGCTGGAGGCGGTGCTGCAAGCCGCCTATGCCGCCGCCAAGCGGGTGCGCAGCGAAACGCCGATCGCGGAGGGCGCCACCTCGCTGGCCGCCGCCGCCATCCAGGTGGCGCGCGACCTGCACGGCGACATCAGACGCTGCGGCGCGCTGCTGGTGGGGCTGGGGGACATGGGCGCCCTGGTGCTGGAGGGGCTGCGCGAGGCGGGCCTGCCGCGGCTGACGGTGGCGGCCCCGGTGGACCGTCGGGCGGAAGCGGCGGCGCGGCGGCTCGATGGGCATTTCGCCCCCTGGACCGATCTGGAGACGGCGATGACCGGCGCCGATATCCTGGTGACCGCGGCCGGTCTGGGGCGCTATATCCTGACCGCCCCGATGATGGAGGCGGTGCTGAGGCGCCGCCGCCGCCGGCCGGTCTTCGTGGTCGATGCCGCCATCCCGGCCGATGTCGATCCGGCGGTCGCCGGCATGGACGGCGCCTTCGTCTATGATCTGGGCGATCTGGAGCGGGTGGCGTTGCAGGGCCGCGTCGGGCGCGAGGCGGCGACCCAGGCGGCCTGGATGATCGTGGACGAGGCGCTGGCCGCCTTCGCCCGCGACCGGGCGGAACGCGCCGCGGTGCCGGCCGTGGCGGCGCTGCGCAGTCATTTCGAGGCGGAGCGGCGGCGCCTGCTGGCCGGGCACGCCGATCTGGATGCGGCGTCGGCGACGCGGCTGCTGGTCAACCGGCTGCTGCACGTCCCGTCGGAGGCGCTGCGGGCGCTGGCCGCCGACGGCAGCGGCGACGGTCTGGCCGAACGGGCCGCCGCCGAGCGGCTGATGTTCCGGCTGTTCGGGCTGGACAGGGTGACGGGCGCGGCACTGGAAGAGAACGAACGGGATAAGGACGAGCGACGTGAGCCTGGACGAGAAGTTCGATAAGGTGATGGCCCGGTATGACGAGCTGCGCGACACGCTTGCGGCCGGCCTTGCCGAGTCCGGCGATTTCGCCCGGCTGTCCAAGGAATATGCCGACCTCACCCCGATCGCCGCGGCCATCGCCGAGCTGAAGAGGGGCCGCGCCGAGGCCGCCGATCTGGCGGAGATGATAGCGGCGATGATGGGCGACTCCGGTGCCGATCCCGAGATGAGGTCGATGGCGGAGGAGGAGTTCCACCTCCTGACCAAGCGCATCCCGGAGTTGGAGCGCAAGGTGCAGATCTCGCTGCTGCCCAAGGACGAGGCGGACGAGAAGAACGCCATCCTGGAGGTGCGCGCCGGCACCGGCGGCGACGAGGCCGCCCTGTTCGCCGCCGAGCTGTTCGAGATGTACCGCCGCTATGCCGGCCTGCATGGCTGGCGTTTCGAGGCGATGGACGTCAGCGAGACCGGCATCGGCGGCTACAAGGAGGCCACCGCGAACATCACCGGCCGCGGCGTGTTCGCCAAGTTGAAGTTCGAGTCCGGCGTCCACCGCGTCCAGCGCGTCCCGGCGACCGAGGCGCAGGGCCGCATCCACACCTCCGCCGCCACCGTCGCCGTGCTGCCGGAGGCGGAGGAGGTCGACATCCACATCGACGAGAAGGATCTGCGGATCGACGTCTTCCGCTCCTCCGGTCCCGGCGGCCAGTCGGTCAACACCACCGACAGCGCCGTGCGCATCACCCATCTGCCCACGGGGCTGGTGGTGAGCCAGCAGGACGAGAAGTCGCAGCACAAGAACAAGGCCAAGGCGCTGAAGGTGCTGCGCGCCCGGCTGTACGACCGCGAACGCGCCGAAAAGGACGCGGCCCGCGCCGCCGACCGCAAGAACCAGGTCGGCAGCGGCGACCGCTCGGAACGCATCCGCACCTACAATTTCCCCCAGGGGCGGGTGACCGACCACCGCATCAACCTGACGCTTTACAAGATCGACAAGGTGATGGCCGGCGAGGCGCTGGACGAGCTGGTCGACGCGCTGGTCGCCGAGGACGAGGCCGCCCGGCTGGCCGAGCTGGGGTGAGGCTCTTCGCGGAGCGATACCCAGGTCCCTCCCCCGCCCAGCGGGGGAGGGGAGAAACTGTTGCGTAGAGAGGGCGTATATCCATGAACCTCCGCACCCTGCGCGCCCGGGCCGAGGCGCGGCTGCGTGAGGCCGGTGTCGATACGCCGGACCTCGACGCCCGCTATTTGCTGGAGCATGCGCTCAAACTCACCCGCACGGATTTCATTACGAAATCGGAACAACCCGTCCCTGACCAGGATGCCGCCCATGTTCTGACGCTGGTTGAACGCCGCGCCGCGCGGGAGCCGGTGGGCCGCATCCTGGGGCACCGGGAGTTCTGGACCATCGATCTCGTCCTCAATCCCGACACGCTGGAACCCCGGCCCGACACCGAGACGGTGGTGGAGGCGGCGCTGGCCGCGATTCCCGATCGCAAGGCTCCGCTGCGCCTGATTGATTTCGGAACCGGAACAGGTTGTATCCTGCTGGCGCTGCTATCGGAACTGCCGAACGCCACCGGTGTCGGCGTCGATCTCAGCCCGCTGGCGGTGCAGGCGGCGGCCGGGAACGCGGAGCGGAACGGGCTGGCGGACCGCGCCCGCTTCCAGATCGGCGATTGGGCGAAGGATATCAGGGATCGTTTCGATATCGTGGTATCCAATCCGCCTTACATCCCCAGCGCTGACATCGCCGCGCTGGAGCCGGAGGTGCGTGATCATGACCCGCTCCGCGCGTTGGATGGGGGACCGGACGGGCTGGAGCCCTACCGCATCCTCGCCGCCGAGCTGCCGCGCCTGCTGCTCCCCGGCGGGCTGGTCGCCTTCGAGGTCGGGTGGGGCCAGGCGGAGGATGTGGCGGCGCTGGTCGAGGCGCAGGGGATGGGCGAGACCGCGATCCTGTGTGACCTCGGTGGGGTAAAGCGTTGCGTCAGGGCGCGGATGGCGCCATAGGCGGCGGGCCATCCAAAAAAACGGTTGGATTGGTGGGCTCTGGCGGGTAGTGTGCGGTACACGACCGCGAACCGATGGCCTGCGGAGCAACAAACTCGGATGGTTTTCTGCCGAGCTCTGACCGCGATGGCCTGCCGCACGTGATGCGGACGCGTCGTTTGAACCCCGTGAGCGGCCCATGGAAATCGTCCATGGTGGGCTCGGTGGCCGGGCCGGAAGGCCGGAAGGCCGCTGGAGCGTTCCGGGGACTGCGCTTCTCTTGCATGGGGCCTTAAGAGCCGAATGAGACAGGGACCGAACTCCAGGCGTTCGCGTGGTCGTGGCAACAGCGGTGGCGGGGGCAGCGGCGGCGGTGGTGGCGGGGGCGGCGGTGCCGGCCGGCGCCAGAATGTTCCGCTGCGCCATCAGACCTTCGACAGCAACGGCCCCGATGTCCGCATTCGCGGCAATGCGTGGCAGGTGCAGGAAAAATATCAGGCGCTGGCCCGTGACGCGATGTCGTCGGGCGACCGCGTGCAGGCGGAGAACTACCTGCAGCATGCGGAGCATTACCTGCGCATCATCAACCAGATTCAGGAATCGGAAAACCGCCAGCGCGGTGGCCAGCCGGGCAACGGGCACGGCCATCAGCCGCAGACCGTCCCCTATGGCGGTGACGAGGACGGCTCGGGCATCGAGGACGAAACCGACGGCGAGGAGCGGGCGGCCGTCAACGCCTGAGCTTATCCGACCGCTGCGCCAACTGCCGCGACCGGGTCGCCAACCGCGATCCGGCCGCCGCCGGTCACCCGGGCGCGCAGCAGGATCTGGGCGTGGCCGTAACCGCGCTCCATGATTTTGGTCAGGTTGAGGTCGGCGACGCCGGTATCCGGGTTCACATCGTTGCCGGGCGTGCAGTCCAGCGCCTCCACCACCTCCAGCGTCGCGGCGCCGACCGTCAACCTCCGGCCGATCCAGCCGCGCTCCGCCCAGGGGGCGATGCCATCCACCAGCAGATTGGCGCGCATCCGGCGGGGATCGACCGGCTGCTTGGCGATCCGTTCCTCCAGATCGCGCAGGCTGGCGAGGTTCAGCAGGGTGACCGACGGCTCCTCGCTGTCACCGAAGCCGCCCTGCCGTGCCTCGATCAGGCGCGGCATGCCGGGGACGATCCCGGCCAGATAGGCGGCGAAGAACTGCTCCAGCAGGGTGCGGCCCATCGGCTGGTCCAGCCGGCCGCGCGACACCTGCCGCCCGCCGCGGCGGACGACCAGCGCCCGGGTCGCCTCGTCGAACTCCGTCCGCAGGGCCGCCAGCTTTTCCGTACGGTCCAGCGTGAAGAAATCCGACGGCAGGCGCCAGCCCTCCGTCTCCGCATCCAGCGCCGCCGGGCCGTGAAGCAGCCCGTATCTGCGGTCGAGCGGGATCGCCTGACCGGCGGTCAGCTCGGTGGCGGGCAGGTCCTGGCCGCTCATGCCCTTTACGGGGTAGCGGCTGATGGCGGTCACTGTGGCGTTCATTGCACTGCACAATGAGAGGGCGCGGGCACCCCTGTCAACCGATGCGGCGCATGTTTCTCACGCCTTGGCAACGGGGATGGCTGGTCCGACCACCCGCTCCGCCTCCACCCTCCGCCACGGCTACCAGCGTTCGGCGACAGGGCACCGGCCGAGAAACTCCTCCAGCCGTCGCCCGGTGGCGGGCGACAGCCCCGCCGGCAGCCGGTCCAGCGGGAAGAAGCGGGTCTCGACGATCTCGACTCCGTCGGCCTTTGGACTGCCACTCCAACTGCACACGACGAACACCGCCACATGGTCGCTCGCGCCGTTGCGGAAGCGGGCGTAGATGCCGAATGGCTGAGCCGGGCGGTCGGCGATCAAGCCGACCTCCTCGCGAACCTCGCGGCGCATGGCGTCGATCAATGTCTCCCCCCGTCCGACCCCGCCACCGGGCAGGTGCCAACCATCGACATAGCTGTGCCGGATCAGCAGAACGCGGGGGCTGGCCGGGTCCGACTCGTCGACGATGATCGCCCGCACCCCCATGGTCAGCGGCCGCGCCACCCGGTGCCAAAGCCCGCGCAGTCTCCAGGCGAGACGGAGCAGGCGCCCTGTCGGGGTTCGCGGCATCGGCTGGTCGGTGGGGGAGGGCTTGGTGCGGGAACCGGAGGCGGCCAGATCGGTCATCATGAAATCCGGAACGGGGAACCGTCGCCAGGCGGGATGGTCGCCAGACGCGATGCCGGCAGTCTAACCGCGGCCGACCGCGGCGGTGTAGGGAGCAATCGGTGGGGGCGGGCGCTACCCCTTTTTCCCGATCCCAGGCGGTCCGGCGGGAGGAGGTCGTGGCGGCGTTTCCCCACCGATACCCTTTCCGCGCCGATGGTCTTGCATGGCTTTCGGCCCTGCCTACATCTTCGGCAGCATCCTTGCGGATCGCACAGTTGCGTGGATCGGGCAGGGGGATCGAGTCGGCCGGGCTGCCTCGCGGACGGTTGGCGGGAGAGAGGGGAGCATCATGGATTTCGAGCAATACACCGAGCGCAGCCGCGGGTTCATCCAGGCCGCGCAGACCCTGGCGGTGCGCCGTGGGCATCAGCGCCTGACCCCGGAACATCTGCTGAAGACCCTGCTGGACGACAAGGAGGGCCTCGCCGCCAACCTGATCCGTACGGCGGGCGGCGATCCCCAGGCGGCCCTGTCGGCGGTCGATGCCGAACTGGACAAGCTGCCGAAGGTCGAGGGCAGCGGCGCCGGCCAGCTCTATCTGACCCCCGAACTCTCCCGCCTGTTCGAACAGGCGGAGAAGGTCGCCGAGAAGGCCGGCGACAGCTTCGTCACCGCCGAGCGCATCCTGCTGGCGCTGGCCATGGCCGACGGCACCCCGTCGGCGCGCGCGCTGAAATCCGCCGGCGTGACGCCGCAGGCGCTCAACACCGCGATCAACGACATCCGCAAGGGCCGCACCGCCGACAGCGCCAGCGCCGAGCAGGGCTATGACGCGCTGAAGAAATACGCCCGCGACCTGACCGCCGCGGCGCGCGACGGCAAGCTCGATCCCGTCATCGGCCGCGACGAGGAAATCCGCCGCACCATCCAGGTGCTGGCGCGGCGCACCAAGAACAATCCCGTCCTGATCGGCGAGCCCGGCGTCGGCAAGACCGCCATCGTCGAGGGGCTGGCCCAGCGCATCGTCAAGGGCGACGTGCCGGAAGGACTGAAGAACAAGCAGCTGTTGTCGCTCGACCTCGGCGCGCTGGTGGCCGGCGCCAAATATCGCGGCGAGTTCGAGGAGCGGCTCAAGGCGGTGCTGTCGGAAATCCAGGCGGCGGCCGGCGAGATCGTCGTCTTCATCGACGAGCTGCACACGCTGGTCGGCGCCGGCAAGTCGGATGGCGCCATGGACGCCTCCAACATGCTCAAACCCGCGCTGGCGCGCGGCGAGCTGCATTGCGTCGGCGCCACCACGCTGGACGAGTTCCGCAAATACATCGAGAAGGACGCGGCGCTGGCCCGGCGCTTCCAGCCGGTCTTCGTGTCGGAGCCGACGGTGGAGGACACCATCTCGATCCTGCGCGGCCTGAAGGAGCGCTACGAGGTCCATCACGGCGTACGCATCACCGACAGCGCCATCGTGTCGGCGGCGACCCTGTCCAACCGCTACATCACCGACCGTTTCCTGCCCGACAAGGCGATCGACCTGATCGACGAGGCGGCGAGCCGCCTGCGCATGGCGGTGGACAGCAAGCCGGAGGCCATCGACGAGCTGGACCGCCGCATCATCCAGCTGAAGATCGAGCGCGAGGCGCTGAAGCGCGAGCAGGACTCGGCGTCGCGCGACCGGCTGGTCACCCTGGAGCGCGAGCTGTCCGAGCTGGAGCAGGAGTCGGCCGAGCTGACCGCCAAGTGGCAGGCCGAGAAGGACCAGCTCCAGGGCGCGCAGAAGATCAAGGAGGATCTGGAGAAGGCGCGCACCGAACTGGAGACGGCGCAGCGCGACGGCAATTGGGGACGGGCGGGCGAGCTGGCCTATGGCGTCATTCCCGGCCTGGAGAAGGCGCTGAAGGACGCGGAGGAGCATGCCAGCAGCCGCATGCTGAACGAGGAGGTCCGGGACGGCGACATCGCCGCCGTGGTCAGCCGCTGGACCGGCGTGCCGGTGGACAAGATGCTGGCCGGCGAACGCGAGAAGCTGCTGGCGATGGAGGAGAAGCTGCGCGGCCGGGTGATCGGCCAGGACGAGGCGATCGTCGCCGTGTCCAACGCCGTGCGCCGTGCGCGGGCCGGGTTGCAGGACCCCAACCGCCCGATCGGCTCCTTCCTGTTCCTCGGTCCGACCGGCGTCGGCAAGACCGAGCTGACCAAGGCGCTGGCCGAATTCCTGTTCGACGACGAGACGGCGATGGTCCGGCTCGACATGTCCGAATATATGGAAAAACACTCCGTCGCCCGCATGATCGGCGCGCCTCCGGGCTATGTCGGCTATGAGGAGGGCGGGGCGCTGACCGAGGCGGTGCGCCGCCGGCCCTATCAGGTCGTGCTGTTCGACGAGGTGGAGAAGGCCCATCCCGACGTCTTCAACGTGCTGCTTCAAGTGCTGGACGACGGCCGTTTGACCGACGGGCAGGGCCGCACCGTCGATTTCCGCAACGTCGTCATCATCATGACCTCCAACCTCGGCTCGCAGGCGCTGGCCGAGCAGGCGGAGGGCGAGGACAGCGCCGCCGTGCGCGACGAGGTTATGGAGGCCGTCCGCGCCCATTTCCGGCCGGAATTCCTCAACCGCCTGGACGAGATCCTGCTGTTCCACCGGCTCGACCGCCGGCATATGGGCGGCATCGTCAAAATCCAGCTCGGCCGCCTGACCAGGATGCTCGCCGACCGCGAGATCACGCTGACGGTGGACGAGGCGGCGACCGAATGGCTGGCCGAGGCCGGTTACGACCCGGTCTATGGCGCGCGTCCGCTGAAGCGGGTGATCCAGCGCGAGTTGCAGAACCCGCTGGCGACCCTGATCCTGGAGGGCCGGATCAAGGACGGCCAGACGGTGGCGGTCGGGGCCGAAGCCGGTTCGCTGACCATCGACGGCCAGCCGGTCGGCGGGCTGGTCCGCAAGGGCTGACGCTCCGCCAGTTCCCCTCTCCCCCGCTGCGCATGCTTGGGGGAGCGGGGGGGGTCAGCCCCGGCGCAGATGCATCTTGCCCAGGCCGCCCAACGCGTCGAACAGTTGGCGGAATTGGGTGAGGAACTGCTCCCAGGTCACCTTGGCGGTCGGCTCGATGGCGGCGTGCAGGGCGCCCAGGTTGGTCCCGCCGTCGATCCGCGACAGGATCGGCCCGGCCAGCCGCGGCAGGGGCAGCGCGACCACGCCGCCCATCAGGTCGAACTCCAGGCCGCCGCCGGGCGGCACCGCCTTCGCCACCGCCGGGCCGTCGATGTCACGCAGGATCGGCACAATGTCGGGCCCGTCCGGCTGGATGCGGGCGGCGTCGACATCGGTGGGACGCAGCAGATAGGCGATGTGCTTGGTGAAGGCGCCGGTGACGCGCTCGGTCCAGGCGGCGCGTTCCAGCATGCCCATGCCCTCCAGCCGCTTCAGAACGCGGGCGTCCTTGACCCACAGCGACGGCTCGTAGCGCAGCGGGTCGATCAGCGTCGCGATGGCGAGGCCGGCGCTGTCCGCCAGCTCCGCGAGCTGCGGCACGCCGTAGGGGCGGTCGCAACTGTGCAGCAGCAGGTCGTAGAGGTTGGCGTCGGCCAGCCGGTGGTCGCTGATGTGCGGGTTGTTCAGCAGCCAGTTGGTCGGCGGCAACGCCTGGATCAGCCGGCGGGCCAGCGCCACCTTCTCGGCCGGCGGCAGCCCCTCGGTCATGCCGCGCAGCGCCTCCTGCATCGGATAGACGCCGGTGCGGCCATAGGGGGCGTAGACCATGAGGCCGATGCCGCCGCCGGGCGCCAGCGCGCCGGCCAGCGAGCGCAGGCCGGCCGCCGGGTCGTCGAGATGGTGCAGCACGCCGCAGCAGTCGATGTAGTCGAACGGCCCGGCTTCGGCCGTGACCTCGCCCAGCTCCAACAGCGAGCCGCGGCGGAAAACGATGTTGCTCAGGCCGCGCGCCTTGGCCCGCGCCTCGGCGATGGCGCGGCTGGCGTCGGACAGGTCGATGTAGGTGATGCGGCCGGGATTGCCGGCATCGGCCATCTGCTGCGCCAGCATGACGGCGCCGTCCCCCGTGCCGCCGCCGGCCACCAGCACGCGCAGCGGCTTGGAATGGTCGATCCGGCCGCCGAAGACATGCTGGACCAACTCGTCCAGATGGCTGGGCGAGCCGGTGATCAGGCGCTTGGACTCGTCGGCCGGGTTGCGCGCCGGGTAGGGATAGGCTTCGTACTGGGCGCGCAGGTCGTCGATGCTCATGGGGGACTGCTCATAGGGAACGGGCGCGGCGACCATAGCACCGCGCCCGCCCGATGGCAGCCGTCCGGTCGTGTCCGCTCGGGGTGATCTCAGTCGGCGAGCGGAACGCAGATCTCGGTCAGCCACTCCGCCGGCGGCAGGGCGCGCGGGTTGTTGAGATATTCCTCGTAGCAGGGGGCGTCGCCCGGCGCGTGGCCGCTGTTGGGCAGCCACTCGCCATAGAGCCAGCGATAGACCGCGCCCAGTTCGGCATAGGGGCCCTGGTGCCGCACCACCGCATGACGCCCGCCGGGGATGTCGACCACGCGGATCATCCCGTCCTCCACGACTCCCAGATCCAGCATCAGTCCGGCGAAGGAGCGCAGCTCCTCCGGCTTCACCGAGTCGGGATCGTCGTAGTAGATGGCGAAGCTGCGGATGTGGGGACCGATCAGCCCCTGCTTGGACGCCCAGGCATAGAGCCGGTCGAAGCTGACGCCGATGGTCATGTAGGGGCCGCGATGCGGCAGCCCGACGACGCGGTGGGCGGGCAGATCGCGGATTTCGACCTCGTGCATGCTGTCCTCCATTCGATGGTTGGCGGTTCGATGGCCGGTCGGGACTGGAGGATTGAGCCGCCCACGCCTGCGGTAAGCGGCCGGTGTCGCGCCATAACCTTGCCCGAAGGCGCGGGTGAAGGCCTCGACGCTGCCGTAACCCGCACGCCGGGCGATGTCCGGGATGGCGATGCTGTCGCGCACCAGATCGCCGGCCGCCCGGTGCAGGCGAAGCCGGCGCAGGGTCTCCGCCGCGGTCTCGCCGGTGATCGCCCGGTAGACGCGATGGAAATGGTAGGGCGAGAAGCAGGCCACCTCCGCCAGCCGCTCGAGGTCGAGCGGATCGTCCAGATGGTCGGCGATATAGGCCACCACCCGTTCGGTCCGGTCGCCATAATCGAGCCGCGTGCCGGGCTTGGCCGCGATGGCGGAACAAGGCACCGGCGGTTGCGCGGACAGGCGATCATGGATCTCGGGGGTCTCATGGGTCATGGGTCGGCGTCCTCCAGTCCCGCCGATGCTAACCGGCGGCCGCTTGATCGCGCTTGCGGAGTTGAGCCGCCGGCCCGGCCCGTCGTCGCCCGGCGCTCATGCCGGCGAGCTTGCCTCGGGCGGGTGGTGGCGGCAAGCTCACGCCCGGTCATATCCTTACCTGGAGCGGCGGGTTCTTCATGCGTGGTTATTTCGGGATCGGGGTGGAGCGGATCAGCAAGCCGGGCAATGTCGGCAACCTGATGCGCACCGCCCACGCCTTCGGCGCCTCCTTCTTCTTCGCCATCGATCCGGAACCCGATCTGCGGGAGACGAAGCTGGTCGATACCTCCGGCGCCACGCTGCATCTGCCGCTCTACATCCATGACCGGGTCGCCGACTTCACCCTGCCGAAGGATTGCGCGCTGGTCGGGGTGGAACTGACCGACGATGCGGTCGAACTGCCCAGCTTCCGCCACCCGTCGCGCGCCGCCTATGTGCTGGGGCCGGAGCGCGACAGCCTGTCGCCCGCCCTGCTGGAGCGCTGCGACCATGTGGTGAAGATCCCGATGTCCTTCTGCATCAATGTCGGCGTCGCCGGGGCGCTGGTGATGTATGATCGCATGATCTCGCTCGGCCGCTTCGCCGAACGGCCGGTGCGCCCCGGCGGCCCGCTGGAGCCGCCGTCGCTGCACAAGCACGGCAAGCAGATCATGCGCAAGGCCGATCGCCGCCGCCGCATCCGCGGCGAGCAGAGGCCCGTCGAGGAGGATGGCGACGAGTGAGGATGCAGGGGTAGGTCAGAGCGGCAGCGGATCCTCCGCGGCGACGGCGCAGATCCGCTGCACCACCGCGGGCTTGGGCAGGGTGATCTCGCCCTGTTCGAAGGCCACCACCTGGAGCGTGCCGCGCACCGCCTCCAGCAACTCGCCCCGGCGCAACAGGAAGTCGGGGGAGGAGGGGCGGCCGAAGCGGGCGTTGCCGTCGGCGAAGGTCTCGTAGATCAGCACGCCGCCCGGCTCCAGCGCCGCCAGGATGGCGGGAAACAGCGGCCGGTGCAGGTAGTTGGTGACGATGATCCCGGCGAAACGGCGCTCCGCCGGCAAGGGACCATTCAAGGGACCATTCAAGGGGCCATGGCCGCCCGCCGAGTCGCCACCTTCCAGATCGGCCTGGACGAGAGTGACGCCCGCCTTCCCCTCCAGATCGGCGACGCCGGCAAGGTCGCGGTCCAGACCGACCACCGGATGGCCGCGCCGGCGGAACAGCCGCAGATGCCGTCCGCCGCCGCAGGCGAGGTCGAGAACCGGCCCGCCCGCCCGCAACAGCGGGGCGAATCGCTCGACCCAGGGGGAGGGTGGCGAGAGCGGATGCGGCGTGGGCATGATGGAAGTTCCCTTGGCGGACTTTTCTTGGGGCGCGCGGAACGATATCACAAGAGGTACGGACAATTGAGCAGGGCGGCGTTTGACGGCGCGGCCCGGCCGTGCTGAATTAGGGCAAATTCCCGAGTCGCGCCGCAACCCGGACCGGCACGCCGGGGCGCACCTTCCAGCTGCGGGTTAGTTTGGGGCTAGTGGGGACATGATCCTCTTCGCGTTGAGATGCTCGGCCGACCATCGGTTCGAGGCCTGGTTCCGCAACGGTGCCGCCTATGACGAACAGGCGGCGGCGCATCAGATCGCCTGCCCGATCTGCGGCGACACCATCGTCGGCAAGGCGCCGATGGCCCCGCGCATCGCCAAGGGCGTCGCCAAGGCGGCCGACCGTGCCCGCGAGCAGGCCGAAGCCGTCGCGGCGGACAGCCCGCCGGCCGCGCCACAGCCCAACGCCGCGGCTCCGGTCCCCGCGGCTCCGGTCCCCGTGCCGGTGCCGCTGCCCAACGTCTCCGACATGGTCGCCGCCCTGCCGGCCGGCCTGAACGACGCCCAGCGCGAGGCGGTGGCGGAGGTCATGCGGCAACTGACCGAGGTCCGGCGCAGTGTCGAGAAGAACTGCGACTATGTCGGCGACCGCTTCGCCGAGGAGGCCCGCCGCATCCATTATGGCGAGACCGACCCGCGCGGCATCTATGGCGAGGCGTCGGACGAGGAGGTCGCCGAACTCCACGACGAGGGTGTGACATTCCACCGCATCCCCTGGATTCCACGCAGCGATTCCTGACGGCACGCCAGCGCGGCGGGCCTTGTGGCGGGGCCATTGATTCCCAACGAAACCGTTTGAAACACTGACTTCCAAAAAGGCGCGCCCACCCTCGGGCGCGCCTTTTCCCATGCGCCTAGCGCCTTGCCCAGCCTTGGCTTTTCAGGATCGGCCTTCCCATTGGCGCGTTCGAATCGACCAAGGTAGGGGGTGCATCCAACAATGATCTGTATCAAACAATTGGGCAGGTCAAGGGCGTACGAATTACGGGGAGAAACCCGGACGCGACGGCCCGGACGGCAAATGCCCGCTGGTTCAGAAGATGCTGTCTCTGGTTCGGAAGACGGTGTCTTGGCGGACCGCCGAACATTGCCGGCACTCGATGAGGGGACGCACATGAGTCAAAACGCGCAACGGATTGTGAACAATCCAAAATTCCAGGAACTGGTGGCGAAACGCTCCGCCTTCGCCTGGACTTTGTCGATCGCCATGCTGGTCATTTATTTCGGATTCATTCTGCTGGTGGCGTTCGGAAGGAATTTCCTGGGCACGCCGATCGGCTCCGGCGTCACCACCTGGGGCATTCCCATCGGCGTCTTCACCATCCTGTCCGCCTTCATCCTGACCGGCATCTACGTGCATCGGGCGAATGGCGAGTTCGACGAGCTGAACCGCCAGATCCTGGAGGAGTCGAAGTGATGCGCGCCACCACCCGTCTCGCCACCCCGGTCGCCGCGGCGGTGGCCGCCGCCGGCGCGCTGCTTCCCACCACCGTCCTGGCCGACGCCATCGGCGGCGCCGTGCAGAAGCAGGCGACCAACTGGTCGGCCATCCTGATGTTCCTGGCCTTCGTGCTGTTCACGCTGGGCATCACCTACTGGGCGGCCCGCCGCACCAAGTCGGCCAAGGACTTCTACGCCGCCGGCGGCGGCATCACCGGCTTCCAGAACGGCCTCGCCATCGCCGGCGACTATATGTCGGCGGCCTCATTCCTGGGCATCGCCGGCCTGGTGTACGCCTCGGGCTTCGACGGCCTGATCTATTCGGTGGGCTGGCTGGTCGGCTGGCCGATCGTGCTGTTCCTGGTGGCCGAACGGCTGCGCAACCTCGGCAAATACACCTTCGCCGACGTCGCCTCCTACCGTTTCCAGCAGACGCCGATCCGTTCGCTGTCGGCCTGCGGCTCGCTGGCGACCGTCACCTTCTACCTGATCGCCCAGATGGTGGGGGCGGGCAAGCTGATCCAGCTGCTGTTCGGCCTCGACTACATGGTCGCGGTCGTCATCGTCGGCGTGCTGATGATCGGCTACGTCACCTTCGGCGGCATGCTGGCGACGACCTGGGTGCAGATCATCAAGGCGGTGATGCTGCTGTCCGGCGCCTCCTTCATGGCCTTCATGATCCTGGCCAAGTTCGGCT
This sequence comes from Azospirillum sp. B510, assembly GCF_000010725.1. NCBI lineage: Bacteria > Pseudomonadati > Pseudomonadota > Alphaproteobacteria > Rhodospirillales > Azospirillaceae > Azospirillum > Azospirillum sp. B510. The sequence continues at coordinate 170,477 of NC_013854.1, forward strand.
TCAGCCCCGAGGCGATGTTCAAGGCCGCCGTCGAGGCCCATCCGAAGGGGCTGGCGATCATGTCGCCGGGCGCGCTCGTCACCGATCCGGTCTCCGCCATCTCGCTCGGCATGGCGCTGATGTTCGGCACCGCCGGCCTGCCGCACATCCTGATGCGCTTCTTCACCGTCGCCGACGCCAAGGAAGCCCGCAAGTCGGTCTTCTACGCCACCGGCTTCATCGGCTACTTCTACATCCTGACCTTCATCATCGGCTTCGGCGCCATCCTGATGATCCTGGCTCCCGACGCCAACAACGCCTATCCCTTCCTGACCGCGGCCCCGGCGGCCGGCGTCAAGGCGGTGGTGGCCAACGTCATCGGCGGCACCAACATGGCGGCCATCCACACCGCCCATGCGGTCGGCGGCGACCTGTTCTACGGCTTCATCTCGGCGGTCGCCTTCGCCACCATCCTGGCGGTGGTCGCCGGTCTGACGCTGGCCGGCGCCTCGGCGGTCTCCCATGACCTCTACGCCTCGGTCTTCGCCAAGGGCCGCGCCAACGAGGCCGACGAGATCCGCGTGTCGAAGATCACCACGGTGGCCATCGGCATCCTGTCGATCATCCTGGGCATCGCCTTCGAGAACCAGAACGTCGCCTTCATGGTCGGTCTGGCCTTCGTCATCGCCGCCTCGGCCAACTTCCCGATCCTGCTGATGTCGATGTTCTGGGGCAAGATGACCACCCGCGGCGCCGTCATGGGCGGTGCGCTCGGCCTGATCTCCGCCATCGTCCTGCTGGTGCTGGGTCCGACTGTCTGGAAGGCGGTGCTGGGTCATCCGGAAGCGATCTTCCCCTACGACAACCCGGGCGCCTTCACCATCCCGCTCGCCTTCCTCGGCATCTGGTTCTTCTCGATCACCGACAACAGCGCGCAGGCCCAGAAGGAGCGCAAGGACTTCGAGGCCCAGTATATCCGGTCGCAGACCGGCCTGGGCGCCGAGGGTGCGTCCGCCCACTGAGCGGCCCGCTGATATCGATGGGGTAACCGGGCGGAGCGGGAAGAACGGGGAAGGGATCGCGACTCGCACCGCATCCCTTCCCAGGAAGAAAAGGCTCCAGCCCGTGCGGTGAACGAACCACGCCGCCAAATGTCGCACCCGCTTCCGGCCTTCCGCCCGGCGGGTGTATCCTGAAAGGCGCCACCGGCCGCGATCCGGTGGCGCTTTTTTCATGCCCCGCCCTCCCGCGACGGAGCCTGCCCGTGCAGCACGCGATGCCGACCGCCTGTCCGGATTTCGACTTCGGGCAGCCTCCCTTCGATCTGCTGACCGACGAGCAGCGGGCGGCGCTGGCCGGCGCGATGGACATCGCGCTCTACCCGCCCCATACCGTCCTGCTGTCGCGGGAGGAGCCGACCGACTCGCTGTTCGTCGTCCTGCGCGGGACGGTGCAGGAACGCCGCGGCGGCGAACTGGCGGCCGTCCATGGGCGGGGCGACCGCTTCGGTCTCCAGGCGCTGTATGGCGGGGCGGGCGGAGCCGGCCGCCGTTTCGTCGCGGCGGACGAATGCGCCTGCCATCTGGTCCCGCGCGTGGCGCTGGAGGCGCTGGCGGCGGAGAATCCGGCCTTCGGCGCCGCCATCATCGGCGATTTCGCCCAGCGCATGCGCGATCTCGCCGCCCAGCGCTCCAACCGCGAGATGGCGGCGCTGACCATGGCCCGCATCCGGCAGGCCTATCTCCATCCGCCCTTGTTCGTCGATGCCGGCGCCAGCCTGCGCGACGCGGCCGAGGCGATGAAGCGCAACCGCGCCAGCAGCGTGCTGGTGCGTGGGGCGGATGGCGCCGTCGGCATCCTGACCGGCACCGACCTGCGTGACCTCGTGGTGCTGGAGGGGCGGCCGGTGACCGATCCGGTGGGGCCGCTCGCCCGCTATGGCTTGCTGACGCTGGACCGCGACGACCTGCTGTTCAACGCGCTGGTGCTGATGACCCGCCATGCGGTGCGCCGGGTGGTGGTGACGGAGGCCGGCGCCATCGTCGGGCTGTTGGGGCAAAGCGACCTGCTGGCGGTGCTGTCCAACCATTCCCAGGTCATCGGCGTGCAGGTGGACCACGCGGCCGACCCCGCCGACCTGCGGCGGGCCAGCCGTTCGGTGGTCGAGCTGATCCGCACGCTGCACGCCACCGGGGTCAAGGTCGCCGTCATCGCCGATCTGGTGACGGAGCTGAACCGCCGCATCTTCCGCAAGCTGTTCGAACTGCTGGCCCCGCCGGAGCTGCTGGCGAACAGCTGCCTGATCGTGATGGGCAGCGAGGGACGCGGCGAACAGCTGCTGAAGACCGACCAGGACAATGGCCTGATCCTGCGCGACGGCTTCGACTGCCCCGATCTGCCGCGCATCGCCGCCGACTTCACCCGTCATCTGGTCGATTTCGGTTATCCGCCCTGTCCGGGCAACATCATGCTGTCGAACCCGGAGTGGACGCGGCCGCTCGCCGGCTACAAGGACGCGATCTTCGGCTGGATCCACCGTCCGGACGAGGCGGCGCAGATGAATCTCGCCATCTTCTACGATGCCGCTCCGGTGGCCGGCGACGCCACGCTGCTGGCGGACGCCAAGGAGTATCTGCTGGGCCGGTTGCAGGACAACCAGATGTTCTTCACCCATTTCGCCCGGCCGGCCCTGTCCTTCGACACGCCGAGCGGCCTGTTCGCCGCCCTGTTCGAACGGCGCCGGGCGGAGCCGGTGGACATCAAGAAGGCCGGCATCTTCCCCATCGTCCACGGCGTGCGGGCGCTGGCGCTGGAGAAGCACCGGGCGGAGACCAACACGGTCGAACGCATCCAGGTGCTGGCCGAGCTGGGGGCGCTGGAGCGCCGGATGGCCGCCGATCTGGTGGAGGCCTTCACCATCCTGTCGACCATCCGGCTGAAGGCGCGCGTCGACCTGCCCGATGAGGAAAACGGAGAGGATGGCGGGGAGGGGGCGGATCTGGCGATCGACAATCTCGTCCACCCCGACCGTCTGGGCAAGCTCGACCGCGACCAGTTCAAGGACTGCCTGGCGCTGGTGAAGAGCTTCAAGGAGCTGATCGCCCACCATTTCCGACTGAACCACTGAGGCGACGGCGATGGGCGGTTCCGATCACAGCGATGGCGGCCATGGCGCCGACCGCCGGGAGCATGTCGCGATCCATTGCGAGGCGACCAGCTTCGATCCGGGGACGGCGCGGCCGGTCGCCGTCGCCGCCATCCGCATCCGGGGCTTCCGCATCCTGACCGGCGGCGCCCTGCTGCTCCATCCCGGCGGCGACATCGGCGTGGCCGAGGCCGGCGACCGGCTGCACGCCTTCATCGGCGGCCGCCCGCTGGTCGGCTATTATCTGGATTTCTCCGTCGCCCTGGCGGAGCGCCTGACCGGGCGGCCTTTGCCCGACGAGCGGGCGGAGGTGTCAAGCCTCTATTACGACCGCAAGATCCGCAGCCTGTCCAAACAGGCGGTCGATCTGCGGCTGGACAGCCTGATCCGCGACCTCGACCTGCCGGTGCGGCCCGGCGGCGCCTTCGGCACGGCGCTGGCCGCCGCCATGGCGTGGCTGCGGCTGACCCAGGACGGGCGCTGAAGGACGGGCGCTGAGGGGGGCGGGAGAGGGGATTACCCGACCCGCTCCACCGTGAAGGCGCGGTCGTGGGTCAGCGACGGGACCATGCCGCGGGCCTCCGCCACGCGGTCGAGGTCGAGGTCGGCGGTGATGATGCCGACCTCGGTGCCGGCATCGGCCAGCACCTCGCCCCAGGGGGCGACGATCAGGGAATGGCCGTAGGTCTGGCGGCCCTGGTCGTGGCTGCCGGTCTGGGCCGGGGCGACGACGAAACAGCCGGTCTCGATGGCGCGGGCGCGCAGCAGCGTATGCCAATGGGCGCGGCCGGTCGGCACGGTGAAGGCGGCCGGCACCGTCAGGATCGACGCCCCCGCCTGGGCCAGCGCCCGGTAGAGAGCGGCGAAGCGCACATCGTAGCAGACGGTCATGCCGATGCCGCCCCACGGGCTCGACGCCACCACCGCCCGCTCGCCCGGCCGGAAGGTCGCCGATTCGCGGTAGCTCTCGCCGTCCTTCAGCGTGACGTCGAACATGTGGATCTTGTCGTAGGAGGCGACGATCCGCCCGCCGGCGTCGAACAGGTAACTGCGGTTGGCGGCCCGCCCGTCGTCGAGCAGGACATGCAGGGTGCCGCCCAGGATCCAGGCCCCGGTTTCCCGCGCCAGATCGGCGAAGGCGGGGATGCCGGGATGCTCCGCCTCGCTGCGGACACGCCGCATGGTCTTGTCGCGGCCCTGGACGATCCAGCCGACATTCTCCGGCAGGGCGATGAAGGCCGCCCCGGCGTCGCGGGCGCGGCGGACGAGGTCGCCCGCCGTCCGCAGGTTGGGCTCAAGCTCCGTCCCGGCATTGACCTGGATGCAGGCGGCCTTCAGCACGCCGCCATTGATGGGCGGGGCGCCGCTCATGCGGCGATGCCCAGCAGCGGGTCGAGCTTGCCGGCGCGGTCCAGCGCGTGGATGTCGTCGCTGCCGCCATAGGGCTTGCCGTCGATGAAGATCTGCGGAACGGTCGTCCGGCCTTCCGCCCGCTCGATCATCTCGCCGCGGCGTCCCGGCTGGGCGTAGAGGTCGATTTCCTCGTAGCTCACCCCCTTGCCGTCGAGCAGGCTCTTGGCCCGCATGCAGTAGGGACAGAAGGGCGTGGTGTAGATGACGACGTCGGCCATGCCACTGGGCTCCTGTTGGATGTGGGGAGACTATAGGATCAACCCACGGGAGGCGCCAGACGTTGCGGCCCGCGCGCGACGCCGGTCAGCCTCGCCGGACGCGGCCCTTTTCCGGTGTCAGCGCTGCACCACGCGCGCCAGCGTCAGCACGTCGACCCTCGCCGCGCCGGCGCGCAGCAGGACCCGCGTGCATTCCGCCAGGGTCGCTCCGGTGGTCATCACGTCGTCGATCAGCACCAGCCGCTGTCCCGCCACCGACTGGCCCGGCCGCAGGCAAAAGGCGCCCTTGACGTTGCGGTGCCGTCCCCGGCGGTCCAGCCCGCCCTGGGTCGGGGTGGAGCGCCGGCGTTGCAGCAGGTCGGGGGTGGCCGGCACGCCGCTGTGTTTCGACAGGGCCTGGGCCAGCAGGGCCGCCTGGTTGTAGCGGCGGTGGAACAGGCGGGCGCGGTGCAGCGGCACCGGCAGCAGCCGGTCGGCGTCGGCCAGCAGTTCCTTTCCGGCGCGGGCCAGCCAGAGGCCGTAGGAGCCGGCGGCATGGATGCGGTCGCCATGCTTGAAGCCCAGCACCAGCGGCCGGCTGCCGTCGTCATAGGCCAGGACGGCGCGGGCGCGGGCGAAGGGGGGCGGGGCGGCCAGACAGGCGCCGCACAGCGCCCCCTCCTGCGCCTCATACTCGAAGGGCAGGCCGCAGCGGGCGCACAGCGGCGGGGCGATGAAGGTCAGCGTGACCCAGCAGGCGGCGCACAGGCCGCCCTGCCGGTCCACCGCCTCGCCGCAGCCGAGGCAGCGCGGCGGCAGCAGGGCGTCCAGCAGCAGCCCCGCAGCACCGGCGGCGGCGCGGCCCAGTCCGGCGAGGGAGGTGGCCAGGGGAGGGAGGGACCGCATCGCCGTGGCCCGGTCACTGCAACATGGCGATGCGTTCGAAGATGACGCCGGTGTAGTCGCGCAGCGCCAGATAGATCGCCGGGCCGGTGACGAACAGGATCAGCAGGGTGGCGAAGAACTTCATGTCCTGCTGGATCGAGGATTCGTTGATGTTGGTGGCGGTCTGGACCAGCATCAGCCCCGCCGACAGCAGGGCGGTGAGGCCCAGCGGCGGCAGCGAGATCTTCAGGATGACCATCAGCGCCTCGTGGCTGACGGCGATGGCCTCGTCGATGCCCATGGCGTGGCTGTCCCGATGGAGAATGGTGGCGTGGAGATGGTGGCTGTCCTGCGAGTGTAGCACGGTTGTCGCGCCGCCGGGCTGGGGTATAGTGCGGCCATGACGAATCCCGACAGCATGACCGTCTTCGACCGTGCGCTGGTCCGCCGCCGCCGCGACCGCGCCGTCGCCGAATTCACCGACCACGCCTTCCTGTTCGAGGAGATCGCCGACCGGCTTGCCGACCGGCTGGAGGACGTGATCCGCCCCTTTCCGCTGGCGCTGGACGTCGGCTGCCATGACGGGGCGATGGGACGCATCCTGAACGGCCGCAAGGGGATCGAACGGCTGGTCGCCTGCGACCTGTCGCCGGACTTCGCCCGCGCCGCCGCCGGTCCCGGCAGCGGCACCATCGCCGCCGCCGCAATTGCAGCCGACGAGGAGTTCCTGCCCTTCGCCGCCGGCAGCTTCGACCTCGTGGTCAGCAATCTCAGCCTGCATTGGGTCAATGATCTGCCGGGCGCGCTGGTGCAGATCCGGCAGGCGCTGAAGCCCGACGGCTTCTTCTGCGCCTCCATGCTCGGCGGCCAGACGCTGGCCGAGCTGCGCCGCTGCCTCTACGAGGCGGAGATGGAGGTGTCGGGCGGCGTCTCCCCCCGCGTGTCGCCCTTCGCCGAGATCAAGGATGCCGGCGGGTTGCTGCAACGCGCCGGCTTCGCCCTGCCGGTGGTCGACAGCGACGTCATCACCGTCACCTATTCCGACGCCTTCGCCCTGATGCGTGAGTTGCGCGGCATGGGCGAGACCAACGCCGTGCTGGCGCGGCGCAAGGTGCCGGCCAGCCGCGGGCTGCTGTTCGACGCGGCCCGGCGCTATGCCGAACTCTATGCCGAGCCGGACGGGCGGATTCCGGTGACCTTCGAGGTGCTCTATCTCGCCGGCTGGTCGCCGCATGAGAGCCAGCAGCAGCCGCTGAAGCCCGGCAGCGGGCAGGTTCCGCTGGGCGACGCGCTGAAGGGCGGCGGTTGCGGCATCCACTGAAACCGGCTGATCCGATCGGGACGGGGGGCTGGTTCAGGCGACCAGCTTCCACGCCATCCAGCCCAGCACCCCGGCGTTCACCAGCATGATCGCCGGGGCGGCGCGGGCGACGGCGGTGCGCCAGGTGCGGCCGGCGATATGCCCGGCCAACCCCACCGCCAGCAGGCTCGGCATCGTGCCGAGCGCGAAGGCCATCATGCCGATGGCGCCGGTGAGCGCGCTGCCGCTGGCCGCCGCCACCGCGACGGCGCCATAAAGCATGCCGCAGGGGATGAAGCCCAGCGCCACCCCCAGCCCATAGCCGCGCCAGCCGGTCGGGTTGCCGAACAGCGGCCGGGCGAAGGCGGATACCCGGTCGCTCCACCAGCGTCGCAGCCGGCCCTCACCGGGCGACCGCGGTTTCGGCAGCCAGGACAGGGCGCCGCGCGCGGCATAGCCGAGGAAGAACAGCGCCGCCAGCGCCAGCAGAGCCACCGACAGCCAGCGCAGGCCCGGCAGCGCCCCGACATGGCCGGCCACCGAGGCCGACAGCGCGCCGATCAGCGCATAGGTCGTCGCCCGGCCGGCATGGTAGGGCAGCACGGCGGCCCCGGTCAGGCGGCGGAACTCCGACATCGCCGCCAGCGGCACCCGCTCCAGCCGCGCCGACACCTGGGCCAGCACGAAGGGGCCGCACATGCCGGCGCAATGGGTGGTGCCGCCGACCAGCCCGGCGGTCAGCAGGGCCAGCAGCAGCCCGCCGTCGCGGTCGATGACCACGGCGCACTGGTTCAGTCCGGCATCCAGCAGCGACAGGGCGTCCAAGGGCGGGTGTCTCCGGGTCGGGAACGGAGGGCGATCTTAGGGGGGAGAGGCGGCTACCCCAATGACGTGGGTCAATGGATTGGCGGGTGTGGGGGAAAGCGACCGGGAACCGCTTTGTCTGGGGGGAGTGCAACCGCGGCAAACATCGCCTCATCGCGGTCGCTTAACCCCACGGTCTCAGGCCAGCAGGCGGGCGATGGGCGGGCGGCTGGGGTGGAGCACGACGCCGTCGTCTGCCGGTTCGACCTTGGCGTCCGGGTAGGCGGCCAGCGCATATTGCAGCGCCTGCACGAAGCGCGGCTTGAAATGCTTCATCTGGTCGTAACCGGCACCGAACTGGGCATAGAGCGACGGCCAGGAGATCGGCTGCGGCCGGCTCAGCGAATGCAGCCGGTAGGCGAGCCAGACATAGAGGTCGAGGCTGAGCGAGCGGTCCTTCAACTGCCGCACCGCCTCCTCCAGCAACGGGACCGGGTGGTCGCGCAGGGCCTGGAAGAAGGTCTCGTCCAGCTGGACCACGTCGTTCCACAGCGTGCCCTGGCGGTCGTCGCCGAGATCATCGTGGAAGATCAGGCCGCGCTTGACGATGCCGCCCTTCTCGAAGACGTCGGCATCCTCGCCGTCCCAGAAGAATTTCAGGGTGCAGGCGGAGATGCGCAGCGACTGCTCGCGGAAGCCGCGGAAGGTCTCGCCGCCGACGCTGATGCCCATGCGGGTCAGCCAGTCGCGCATGGAGCGGCCGAGCTCGACCTCGCGCCGGCCGGTGCGCACCGCCTGGGTCTGCAGATAGATCAGGATCATCCGCGCCCGCGCGCCATAGGGCACGCCGAACAGCTTCATCCGGCCATTCACCTTCAGCCGGCCCGGCTCGACCAGCAGCGTCACCTGATGGCCGCGCTTCTCCCACGGCATGTCGTCGGCCAGCTTCTTGTGCGGCAGGCTGGTCAGGCAGAAGCCGCTGTAGGTGATGCCGAGATGCTGGTTCTCGTCCGCCAGGATGTCGGCGGCGATGTCCACCAGCGTCCGCTCCTCGGGCCGGACCAGGGCGCGGGCCTTGTCCCGACCATGCTCGATCACAAGCCTGTGTATGTCGCCCATCGCGCCCTCGCCCGGATGTTGTGGCATCCTGGTGAGCGGCGGGCGCTGGAGTCAATGTGGGGTTAGGCGACCAGGCTACTCGACGGTTAGTTGTTTGACCTGTTAGTTGAGTCGCCGCTTTTCCCCATGGGGAAAGCCCGAGTCGCGCCGCTTTTCCCCACGATTCGGCCGCTTTTCCCCACGGGGGACGGGGTGGACAAAGGGCGACGGTCGCTTTTCCCCAAGGGGCCTCGGGCGGCGACTCGCGCCGGTTGCGGAGGGACTCGGGAGACGGATGGTCGCTTAACCCCACGGGTGGGGCATTCGCCAGCCGAGGCCTCCTCAATGGCTCATCAGCACCGGGACCGTCATGTGCCGCAGGATGAAGCGGGTCATGCCGCCGAGAACCAGTTCGCGAAAGCGCGAGCGGCCATAGGCGCCCATCACCAGCAGGTCACAGCTCTCGTCGGCGGCCATGTTCAGCAGGGTGTCGCCCGGCTCGACCACGTCGGTGGCGACATGGGTGGCTTCGACGCGGCAGCCGTGGCGGGACAGGTGGCGGGCGATGTCGGCGCAGGGTTCGTCGCCCAGACCGTTCGGGCCGGGTTTCGGATTGGCGGCCATCACCACGACCCGCTTGGCGGCGGCCAGCAGGGGCATGGCGTCGCCGACGGCCCGCGCCGCCTCGCGGCTGCCGTTCCAGCCGATCAGGATCCGCTCGCCGATGCTGGCGAAGCGGCCGGCATAGGGCACGACCAGCAGCGGCCGGCCGCATTCGAACAGAAGGTCGGCCGGCTGGGCGACGGGCTGGTCGCGGTCACGGTCGGGGTCGGGTTGCCCGACCATGATCAGGTCGGCATAGCGGCCGCGCACCGCCGCGCTGATGGTCGGGTCACCTTCCTGCACCAGCCATTCGGAGCGGTCGGTCAGGCCGTGGCGGCGGATCGTGTCGTCGAAGGCCGCCGTCATCCGCTCCGTCTGTTCCTTGCGGGACTGGCGGCGGCTGTCGCGCAGCTCCTGTGGGATTTCCGCCTCGATGTAGCCGGGAAGCACGATGTCGGTGAAGGCATAGAGCGCGGTCAGGTGCGCATCGCACCGGGCTGCGAGCCGTGCCGCGAGGTCGAGACGCGCTGCGGACGCGGGCGTATCGTCGACGACGACCAGGAAATCCTTGATAGCCATGGTGTGAGTCCTGCCCAGAATGTGATTTTTGGCGTTGCGGTCGGGGGGCGTCGTGGCCGGAGTTTCCACGGTCAGGGCTGAGCCGGGCCCGGTGATCTCCTCGGCTGTGTTGCCCCCACTTCCAATGGCAGTATAAATCCGTGTCCGTCCGCCCATATCTTTCCATTACAGGGCACAGCCATACCGTTCCCGCGTTCCTGCATCGCACAAGAGTGACGGTTTATCGACCTTTCATCGTGCGCCGGATATCAGATGCAATCACAAGGGGCGGCCGATACGACAGAGAACGAAAGTGATTCCACGCTTGTTTCCGAGCGGAGCGGAAAGAGCGGATGCCTATCCCGGAGATATGCAACCCCGGCTTGAATGAATACTATTATATGCTGTTGGTCACGTCTGGCTGTGTCTGCCGCTTCGCCTGTAGAAATGTCCAAGATATGCCGCACTAAGGCAGCTTTGGTTTTGACGGATGGGTGACACTTCGCGTAAGTGTTGGGTATCGATTTCCTGATGAGTACCCCGCTCTATCATCGCCATGAGTCCAGATCCCCGAATCACTGCGCTTGCCGAGGCTTTATCGGGTGCTGCTTCGGGCGTGCCCGGGCTGGATGCCCTGCGTCAGATTCTCGAGGCGATGACGGTGAAGGTGGCGCTGTTGGACACGCAACGGCGGTACATCTATGCCAACCCCGCCTATTTGGAGATGGTGGGAACGACGCTGGACAAGGCGGTCGGCACCACGCTTGGCCAGTTCATGGGGCCGGAGTTGCAGCGCGGCTCGCTGGCGCGGGCGGAACGCGCGCTGGCGGGGGAGACGGTGCAGACGGAGGGCTGGATCACCCAGACCGACGGCCAGCAGCGCTACCTGATGCGGATGCATGCGCCGTACCGTCTCGGGGACGGCAGCATCGGCGGTTACTTCGTCATTCTGCAGGATGTTACCGACCGTCGGCAGATGCAGGACGACCTCTTCCGCCTCGCCTATTACGATCCCGTCACCGGGCTGGCCAACCGCCTGATGCTGCTGAAGCATATGGCGGATTACAGCGGCATGGGCGAACCCTTCACGCTGGTCATTCTGGACATCGACCGTTTCGCCGAAATCCGCAGCAGCATGGGGCAGGGCTTCGCCAACGAGCTGCTGGATGGCCTGGCGCAACGGATGGCGGCGCGGGCCACCGCCTTCGATCTGATCGCGCGCGTCAGCGACCATGCCTTCGCCATGCTGGCCGGCGGGGCCTGTGACCGGCCGGTGCTGGAAAGCGCCATCGACGATCTGGCGGCGGTGGTGCGTTCCGCCCGTTCCAGCTCCGGCGGCACGGTGTTCCTGTCCGCCAGCATCGGTGTCGCCGTCGCGACGCCGAGTCACGAGCGGCCCGACGACGTGCTGCGCGATGCCGAGATCGCCACCGCCCGCGCCCGCGAGCAGGGCGGCGGCCGGCAGGCCTGGTTCGACCCGGCGATGCAATCCCATGTGGTCGAGCAGGTGCGGCTGGAGCATGATCTGCGCGGCGCGCTGGTCAGCGGCAACGATCTCTGGGTCGCCTACCAGCCGATCGTCGAGATGGTGACCGGCGGGTTGGCCGGGTTCGAGGCGCTGATGCGCTGGAACCATCCCGAACGCGGCAACATCCCGCCCGGCATCTTCATTCCGATCGCCGAGAGCACCGGTCTGGTGCTGTCGCTCGGCACCTGGGTGCTGCGGCAGGCCTGCCTCCAGATCGCCGAGTGGCAGGACCGCCGCGAGCCGGGTTCCGCCCCGCTGTTCATGAGCGTCAACCTATCCTCCCACCAGCTGTCGGATCCCAATTTCGTCCAGGTCGTGCGCGAGGTTCTGCGCGAGACCGGGGTGGAGCCGTCCTGGATCAAGCTGGAGCTGACGGAAAGCGCGGTCATGGACAAGGCGGAACAGTCGATCCGCCTGCTGCGCGATCTGCGGGCGCTGGGCATCAAGCTGTCGATCGATGATTTCGGCACCGGCTATTCGTCGCTGTCCTACCTGCACAAGCTGCCGATCGACAGTCTCAAGGTGGACCGCTCCTTCGTTTCGGCGATGCATCAGTCCGAGGAAAACCGCGCCATCGTCCGCATCATCATGGATCTGGCGCGGCTGCTTGGCTTCGACGTGATCGCCGAGGGGATCGAGACCAGCGCCGACGCCAACCTGCTGCGGGCGCTGGCCTGCGATTACGGTCAGGGCTACCACTTCGCCCGCCCGCTGCCGCCCGATCAGGCGGGCAAGCTGGTCGGCGGGCCGTTGCCCTGGCAGATGCCGCGGTGACGGTCCGCCGCCGACCGCCCTCGCCCCCTCATTTCCCCCGGACGAACTTCGGCGTGCCTGCGGCACTGGGCAGCAGGCGGATGGCGTAGGGGCTGGTTCGGCTCAGCGCCACCGCCTGCGCCGGGCCGGGCACCATCTCGTGATAGCCGACGATCAGGTCGGCTCCGGCCTGCCGCACGCTGTCGATGGTCACACCGTAGCCGGCGGTGTCGCGTGGCCCGAGGAAGACCGCGACCGCCATCCGTCCGCCGGGCAGCGAGGCCGGGGCCGGCTCGCCGACCCTGGCCCACAATGCCGACCATTCGCCGGCATCGCGGGCGACGACATAGGCGCGCTCCGCCGCACCGCTGCGGTCGCCCTCCCAGACGCTGCCGGCCTCCGCCTGGGCCGGCAGCAGATTGCCGTCGGTGCCGCCGCCGCTCTGGCAGGCGGCCAGCAGCAGCGAGGGCGGGAGCAGCAGCGCGATCAGGCGGAGACGGAACGGCATCTTCATGGGACGGTCAGGCGCTCCGCGGCAGGATCGTCTCGACCAGCGACGCCCAATAGCTGGCGCCGGTGGTCAGGATCGCGTCGTTGAAGTCGTAAAGCGGGTTGTGCAGGCGGCAGGACGGTCCGCCATGGCCGCCATGGCCGAGCCAGACATAGGCGCCCGGCCGCTCCTTCAGCATATAGCCGAAATCCTCCGCCGCCATGGTCGGGTCAGGGGCCCAGACCACATTCTCCTCGCCCACCACCCTGGCGGCGGCGCTCGCGGCGATGCGCGCTTCCGCTTCGCTGTTGACGGTGGCCGGGTAGCCGGGGCGGAAGCGCAACTCCGCCTTGGCGCCCAGCCCCTCGGCGATGCTGGAGACGAGACGGCCGAACTGCTCCTGGATGCGGCGGTGGTTCTCTTCCGAGAAGGTGCGCATGGTGCCGAGCATCCGCGCGCTGTCGGGAATGACGTTGGCGGCGGTTCCGGCCTCCACCACCGTGATCGACACCACGGCGCTTTCGGCCGGGTTGGTGCCGCGGCTGACCAGGCTCTGCGCCGCGGTGATGATGTGGGCCGACACCAGCACCGGATCGATGCCGCGGTGGGGCATGGCGGCATGGGCGCCATGGCCGGTCACCTGGATCTCGAACTGGTTGGCCGCGGCCATCACCGGGCCGGGATGCACGGCGATCCGGCCGGCCGGCAGTTCCGGCCAGTTGTGCAGGCCATAGACCTGTTCGCAGTCGAACCGCTGGAACAGCCCGTCCTCGATCATCCGCTTCGCGCCGCCCAGCCCTTCCTCGGCCGGCTGGAAGATGAAATGCACGGTGCCGTCGAAGTTGCGGGTCTCCGCCAGATAACGGGCGGCGCCCAGCAGCATGGCGGTGTGGCCGTCATGGCCGCAGGCGTGCATCTTGCCGGCATGGCGCGAGGCATGGTCGAACTCGTTGGCCTCCGGCATCGGCAGCGCATCCATGTCGGCGCGCAGGCCGATGGCCCGGCCGCTGCCGGTGCCCAGGCCCTTCAGCGTGCCGACCACCCCGGTCCCACCCAGGCCGCGATGCACGGCGATGCCGAACTCCTCCAGCCTGGCGGCGACGATGTCCGAGGTGCGATTCTCCTCGAACCCCAGTTCCGGATGGGCGTGGATGTCGCGCCGCCACGCGGTCATGTCGTCCTGGAAGGCGGCGATGCGGTTGTTGATCGGCATGTCTCTAACATCTGGTTGGAACGGCCGGTTGGCGTTCGGGGGAGCTGGTTGGGATTGAAATTAAACTGTCGTTGCGAAGGCGGAACGACTAATCGGGGGTGCTGATGTCGGGAACCGCCATTCCGCGCCGGACCGCCGGCCTCGCCCCGACGGCGTCATGCCAGCGCTTCAGGTTGGGAAAACGCTCCAGTAGCCCGCCGCCGGCCACCGCCGCCGCGGCGATGAAGGGGAAGCAGGCGATGTCGGCGATGGAATAGGACTCGCCCGCCAGATGCTCCGCCTTGCCGAGCCGTTCCTCCAGCGCGGCGTAGCAGCGCATCAGCTCGCCCTTGTACAGGTCGATGGCGTGGGGGATGCGGTCGGGGGAGCGGGCGGCGAAGCGCTGCATGTCGATGGCGGTCGGGCCGAGATCGCTGACGCCCAGCATGAACCAGCTCATCGCCTCCGCCCGCTCGTCCTCATCCTCCGGCAGCAGCCGGCCGGTGCGTTCGGCGAAATGCAGCAGGATGGCGCCGGACCCGAACAGGCGGCGCATCCGGCCGCCCGGCAGATCCTCGACCAGGGCCGGGATCTTGGTGATCGGGCTGATCGCCAGGAAGTCGGGCCGCTTGTTCTCGCCGAGGGCCAGATCGACGCGGTGGACGGCGTAGGGCAGCCCCAGCTCCTCCAGCAGGATCGAGGCCTTGTGTCCGTTGGGCGTGGGGAAGCTGTAGAGCGTGAGCATGCGGTGACGGTTCCTGCGCCCGGTCCGGGGGCGGATCCCCTGGAATGATGGCGTCGGTGGCGATCGTCTCAGTCTGGCCGATTTGCGCGGCGAACGCCAGCGACAGCAGGGGCGATTCCGAGTGTCAGAACAGCGGCGCGCAGCCATCCGGCTTCACGATCCTGACCGCCGACGGCGGGTTGCCCGCCAGCGTCGCGGCCGGGCGGATCGGCCGCCTTACCAACTCGCCGCCACAGTTCGGGCAGCGTTCCCCCGGCAGCCGGGCGCGACAGTCGGCGCAGAAGGTGCATTCGAAGGAACAGATATAGGCGTCCGCCGCGTCCGGCGGCAGATCGCGGTCGCAGCATTCGCAGTTGGGGCGCAGGTCCAGCATGACATGATCTCGGCTGTCGGGATGAGCCATGGAGGGTAGCGGGGATCACGACGGCAAGGGGAGTGGCGTGGATGCCGGCCAACGTGAAGATCCTGCCAAAATGGCGGCTACATCGTTTCCGACCGGCGGCCGAAGAGGGTGCGGAGCTTGCGGCCGATGGCGCCGCCCAGCATGCCCGCGCCGTCCTCCGCCTTGGGGAACCAGCCGGGATCGTCGGTCTGGAGGCGGCGGACGACCTGGAGGAAGGCATCGACGACATCGGGGTCGAAATCGCGGCCCGCCCGTTCGGCGATCCAGGAGATCGCGTCCTCCACCGCCCAGGCGTTGCGGTATTGGCGGTGGGTGATCAGCGCGTCGAACACGTCGGCCACCGCCGTGATGCGGGCGCCGATGGGAATGGCGGTGCCGCTCAGCCCCTCGCGATAGCCCGATCCGTCATAACGTTCATGGTGGTAGCGCGCGATCTCCGCCGCGATGGACAGCAGCGACCGGCCGCGCAGCGGCACCGCCGCCTCGGCCAGGATGCGGTGGCCGATCTCGGTATGGCGCTGGATCATCTGCATGTCGATGCCGGTCAGCTCGCCGGGCATGCTGAGCGTCTCGTCCGACACGCTCAGCATGCCGACATCGTGCAGCAAGGCGGCCAGCCCGACCTTCTCGACGAAATCGGCATCCAGCTCGTCGCGGAACGTCTCGCGCCGGTACAGCTCGCGGGCGATGGAGCCCACCAGCGTCTCGATGCGCTGGAGATGGCCGGTGGCGGCGTTGTCCTTGTATTCGGCCAGCGCCCCCATCGCCAGAACGGTGGCCTTCTGCGAGCTGTTCAGCTCCTCGATCAGCAGCGCGTTCTCGAAGGCGATGGAGCATTTGTTGCGGAACAGCTCCAGAAGCTGCCAGTCGCGGGCGGTGGCGTCGTTGCGGCCCTCGACATAGATCATGCCGGTGATCCCGACATTGGCGCGCAGGCGGAGCGCGCAGAAGCCCGCCTCGATGATCGTCTCGCTGCTGGGAGACAGCCGCTCCAGCGCCGCCTCCACCTGCGGTTCGCCGATCTCCGCGAGTTCGATATCCTTTCCATTGGTCCCACCGGCCCATCTGGCGAAACGGCCGGTGGCGGCACGCACGCGGATCCGGCGGTCGCGCGGCAGCGTGTCGCCCTGGATGCACAGCAGGGCGTGATGGCCGATGCCGAGCAGCCCGACCACGCGCGGCAGGATGTTGGGGAACAGCACGTCGGGCGTGCGCATCTCCAGCAGGCCGGTGGTGGCGACCAGCATGCGCGCCAATCCCTTGCGTCCGGCGGCCAGGGACTGGAGGCTGACGAAGGTGCGCAGCTGGCCGGCGACGGCGACGCGCAGGGCGTGCGGCGTCAGCTCCGACTTGCGGCGCCAGTCGCCGATGTCGTTGGCGGCGATGGCCTCGTCCTCCGTCTCCGCCCCGCCGTCCGGTTGGTTGGTGCAGACCAGGATGCGGGTGCGCTGGTTGCCCAGCTCGTGCCGCAGACAGGCGATCAGTCCGAGCCCGGCGTCAGGCTCCTCCAGCGCGATCTCCAACAGGATCAGCGAGATGTCGGGGTGCCGCAGCAGGGCGTCGCGTGCCTCGGCGGCGGAGGCGGCGCCCGTCAGCGTGACGCCGGCCCCGCCGATGGAGAGCCCGTCGAGCGCCGACCGGGCGAGGGCCAGCAACGATGGGTCGGGGTCGACGATCAGAACCCTGAACGGCGGTTTGGCGACCGGACCGGCCGTCTGTGGCCGTGCATCGTCATGGCGCATGGGAATCTCGATGGTTGCGCATGCGTGAAGCGCATCCGGCAAAGTAATCCCATTGTCCGGCTCATTCAACCGGCGACAAGTGCCGCCACCACCTCCGACGCCAGCAGGGTGGGATTGACCGGCTTGGCGATGACGCGGGTCACGCCCAGCTTGGCGAAGGCGGCGGAGGTCAGCTCGGCCGGCACCTTGTCGTCGATGGCCGACAGGATGACGATCGGCATCTCCGGGCGCAGGGAGCGGGCGGCCTGGATGACCTCGAAGCCGTCATGGTCCGGCATGATGATGTCAGTCAGGACGAGATCGAACCGCTCGACATACAGGATGCCGATGGCTTCCGGAGCGCTGGCGCACAGGGTCAGCTCGTGCCCCTCGCGGGTCAGGATCGCGCGGACGAGGTTGCGCGTGACCGGGTCGTCGTCCACCACAAGCAGTTTGGCCATGCCAGTCCCCGTCGCCAACCCAACCCGTTCATGCCGGGCGTTCATTCCGGGCGCAGATATAGCGCGAAGCCGGCGCCGCGCCAGCGGCAAGTTTGCGTGCCCATTGTCTCCAAGTCGGTGGAAATGTCACGCGGCGCGCGGCCCAGGCTGTGAGAAATGGACCGGCCCCGGCCCGCCGGCCTTGGAATGCTCCGTCCCTTTGGGTTAGTGTCCGCCCGCATCCCACGGACCAACAACGAGCAGACGCAAGACCGATGTTGCTTCCCAACGCCGTCCGCCGAACTGCCGGGGCCGCCTTTGCCGGTTCTGCCGTCGCCGCCCTTCTGGCCGCCGCCCTCTTCTCCGCCGCGCCGGCCGCCGCCGCCGATCCGCGCCATCTCGGCACCTTCAAGGACTGGAACGCCTTCCTGTTCGAGGAGAAGGGGCAGAAGGTCTGCTACATCTCCAGCCAGCCCAAGAAGTCGGAGCCGAAGGCGAAGCGCGGCGACATCTACACGCTGGTCACCCACCGCCCGGCGGAGAAGGCCCTGGACGTCGTCAGCATCATCGTCGGCTATCCGTTCAAGAAGGGCAGCGAGGCCGAGGTCAGCATCGACGGCAAGGAGTTCAAGCTGTTCACCGACGGCGAGACCGCCTGGGCCCGCGATGCCGACGGCGACCGCGCCGTGACCACGGCGCTGCGCAACGGCAAGCAGTTGGTGGTCAAGGGCGTGTCCGGCCGCGGCACCAAGACGACCGACACCTACAGCCTGGCCGGCGTCGGCCAGGCCTATGACGCCATCAACGAGGCCTGCGGCGTGAAGCGCTGATCACGCCTGCGGCGTGAAGCGCAGATCGCCGCAGCGCTGCGCTTGGTCTTTTTTCACTTGGTCTTTTGACTCCGAACGCGCATGGCCCTATGTAATGGGGCCATGAGCGCCTCCAATCATGCTTCCGCCTTCGTTCTGCCGGCGACCGATGCCGACGGACGCAAGAACCTTGTCGGCCTGTCCCGCGAAGAGCTGGAAGCCGAGATGCTTGCCGTCGGCCTGGAGAAATTCCGGGCCCGCCAGCTCTGGCACTGGATCTATCACCGCGGCTCCACCGATTTCGCCGAGATGACCACGCTGGCCAAGCCGGTGCGGGAGAAGCTGGCCGACACCCACATCGTGGCGCGGCCGACGGTGGTGACGGATCTGAAGTCGGCCGACGGCACCCGCAAGTGGCTGCTGCGCATGCCCGACGGGCAGGAGGTGGAGAGCGTCCACATCCCCGAGGAGGATCGCGGCACGCTCTGCGTCTCCTCGCAGGTCGGCTGCACGCTGACCTGCCGCTTCTGCCACACCGGCACCCAGCGTTTGGTGCGCAACCTCGACGCGGCCGAGATCGTGGCGCAGGTGATGCTGGCCCGCGACATGCTCGGCGAATGGCCGGCGCCGCCCGACGGGCGCATGCTGTCCAACATCGTCATGATGGGCATGGGCGAGCCGCTGTTCAATTACGACAATGTCGCCAAGGCGTTGAAGATCGTGATGGACGGCGACGGCATCTCGATCTCCAAGCGGCGCATCACGCTGTCGACCTCCGGCGTCGTGCCGATGATGGAACGCTGCGGCCAGGAGTTGAACGTCAACCTCGCGGTCAGCCTGCACGCGGTGACCGACGAGCTGCGCAACATCATCATGCCCATCAACCGCAAATACCCGCTGCGCGAGTTGATGGAGGCCTGCCGCACCTATCCCGGCCTGTCCAACGCCCGGCGCATCACCTTCGAATATGTGATGCTGAAGGGCGTGAACGACACGCCGGCCGACGCGCGGGCGCTGGTGAAGCTGCTGGAAGGCATCCCGGCCAAGATCAACCTGATCCCCTTCAACGAATGGCCGGGCGCCCCTTATGAGCGCTCGACCGCGCGGGCGATCCAGCTGTTCGGCGACATCGTCAACAATGCCGGCTATGCCAGCCCGGTCCGCACCCCGCGCGGTGAGGACATCATGGCGGCCTGCGGCCAGTTGAAGAGCGCCAGCCTGCGCCTGACCGCCGCCGAACGCGCCGCCATCGCCGCCGTCATCGCGGAGAAGGACGCGGCGCTGGCGTCCTGACCGGGGGGATCGCCACCGGCGTCATCAGTGCCGCCGCCGGTAGATGCGCATCCAGCCATGCTCGGAGATGCCGGCAAGCTCATAGCCGGCGTCCAGCTGCTCCAGCTCCAGGCCGGCGCCGTCCATGGCGGCGCGCTCCGGCGTCAGGCCCCAGACCAGGACATAATCGACCTGGATGGCGCTGCGGGTGCCGGCCATCAGGAACTCGTCGGTCGGCGGGCTTTCCGGGTTGGCGCCGTTGCCGCGCAGGTGGATGTAGGGATCGGCCTCGGTCCGGTAGCGCACCGGGAAATTCGGTGTCGAGGCCTGATAGAGGTTCAGGTCGACCAGCGGACGGGTCGCGACGAAGCGTGACTGCGGGTGACCGACGAAATTCAGGCGGAAGCTGTCATACCGCCCGTCCGGGCTGGCCTTCCAGCCGGTGAAATCGAGCAGCAGCATGGTCCGTCCCGGCTCCAGCCGCTGGGCCACGCCGTCGAACTCCGCCAGATAGCCGCTGTTCAGATGGTTGTGCACCATGTTGATCGCCAGCAGCCCGGCCGTCGCCACCCCGGAGACCGCGACCGTCACCCGCCGCAGCGCCCTCCAGTCGGTGACCAGCGCCAGCCACAGCATCAGCAGAAGGTAGGGGAAGATCTGGATGCGCTGCACCGCCAGCCCGCCGCCCGACATGCTGTTGGGAATGGCGTAGCTGAAGAGCAGGACCAGCAGCGCCCCGGCCAGCATGCCGTCCATCGGGTCATTGACAGGGCCCGGGACACTGCCCAGGACGGGGCCCGGCGCGGCCCTTCCCCCCTGACGGCGGCGGAAGAGGAGGAGCGTCGCGGCCCCGAAGGGCAGCAGCGCCACCGGGGTGGCGAACGCCCCCTCCCATCGGGTGTGCGACAGGATGACGTTGCCGTAGACCAGCATCTTGGTCCGGTACCAGAGGTCGGGACCGAACTCCACCTTCTGTCCGGTGTTGCGCAGGGCGAACAGCAGGGTCAGCACGACGATCGGCAGCAGCGCTGCCGCGAAGGCGGCGAAGGGTACCCACAGCCTGCGCGGCCCGGCCTCCAGCAATCCCGACGATCCCGGCCGGCGCAGCTCGCACCACAGCAGCCATGCGCCGAATCCACCCAGGCAGAGGCACAGCACGATGGCGGCGGTGAGGTGGGAGAAATAGGTGACCAGCCCCAGCAGGGCCATCGTCAGCGTGCGGGCCGGCGTCATCGCCCGCCAGTGGCGCAGGGCGTAGCCCAGCGAGACGAACAACCAGACGAGGCTGTAGATGAAATTGTACAGGCCGAGATTCAGCGGCCAGGAGAAGACGAAGGGCAGGGCGAACCAGGACAGGGGCGCGTTGCGCGGATTGACCGCCGTCACCGCGTAGCGGAAGGCGTAGGGAAGGCCGATGACATAGCCGGTCAACAGGATCTTCTCCGCCGTATAGGGATCGAAGACCCGCAGCAGGGCGGCCAGCACCGGGTAGATGAACCAGTTGGGCTCGCTCTGGAGGTTGAGGGTGAAATACTGCGACAGGATGGGGTCGGCGGTCCCCGCCGCCAGCACCGTCAGCAGATGGGCCATCGCGACATGGACGCCGCCATCGCCGAAGCTGAGCCTGGGAATGCTCCACAGAGCCAGCACCAGCACCGATACCGCCCCCGCGAACGGGATCGTCTCGCGGGAACCGCTGGGTGCGGCATCCAGAACCCCGGGCTCCAGCCTGCCCGGCCCGAGACCGAGCGCCGCTTCCGTCGATCGCACCATTCCGGTTCCTTATCCCCCTGCCGGGACTTCGCCGAGACGCATGGCATGCGGGGAGGCTGACCCCGGCCGGCCGGGCCTGTCCACCGACCTTCCGGACAGCGGCCGATCGGTGGTGGCCGTTCGGGGTATCGCGTCCCGCCGGACGGCTTGCCGTCCTCGCCAAGCGGACAGCGGGGAATTGCGCTGCCGACCCGTGCTGTGACAGGGTGCGGCGGTCCGCCAAACAGCCCCGGTTCCAGCATCGGCATGCCCACCCCCATCGAGGACATCATCGCCAAGGCGATCAAGGACGCCGACAAGTCCTTCTTCAACGAGGATTATGCCAAGCAGGCGAAGGCGGTGACCGCCGCGCTGAAGAAGGCGGGCTACGAGGTGGCGCCGGTCAAGCCGCCACCCGGACTGGTCGAATGGGCGAAGGACAACATTCCGTTCGGCCGTCTTCGTCCGGCGGAACTGATTACTCAGATGTACTCGATGATGGTGGAGAACGTGCGGCGCTTTGACAAGTAGCGGTGGGGCAAGCGCGTCGGGGTGGGACTGGACGCTGATGCTGGTATTACCACAGGACCGGAAGGCCGTTTCTTTTCAGCCACTTCCCGCGCTGCGCCAAAATCGTCACACCAGCACTTTCGGCCACCCCCCGCCGTTGACTCGGCTGCTGCGGGAGCGTAATTCATTGCGCCAACGAACAGGACGGGACAGCCGTCCCAAAACTGCACGCACCACCCAGCCGCCGCGGCAATCGTCATGTTGCGCCGCGCCCGGCCGCGAACAGAGGACGACGCAATGGCAAACGGCAGCGGTCGGCCGCTCTCCCCGCATCTGCAAGTCTACAAACTCCCGTTGACCGCAGTCATGTCCATCACGCACCGCATCACGGGCGTCGGGCTGGCTGTGGGCACGCTTCTTCTGGTGTGGTGGCTGGTCGCCGCCGCCGCCGGTCCGGAGGCGTTCGCGCGCGCCCAGGGTTTCATCGGCTCCTTCTTCGGCCTGCTGCTGATGTTCGGCTGGTCGGCGGCGCTGTATTACCATTTGTGCAACGGCATCCGCCATCTGGTCTGGGACGCCGGCAAGTCGTTCGAACTGACCGATGCCGACCGCAACAACCGGATCGTGCTCATCGCGACGGCAGCGCTGACCGTGCTGACCTGGATCGTCGGCCTGGCCGTGTGGTGAGGAGAATAAGACATGGCGTCCAATAGCAAGACCCTCCGCTCGCCGCTGCAGGTCGCGCGCGGTCTGGGTTCCGCCAAGCATGGCACCGAACATTGGTGGTCGCAGCGCCTGACCGCGATCGCGCTCGTCCCGCTGACCGTCTGGTTCGTCTTCGGCGTCATCGGCCATCTCGGCGCCGATCACGCCGCCTTCGTCGCCTGGATGAAGTCGCCCTTCTCGGCCGTCATGATGGTCCTCACCGCCGTGGTCACCTTCCACCATGCCCAGTCGGGGTTGCAGGTGGTCATCGAGGACTATGTGAATGTCGAATGGCAGAAGATGGCGCTGATCATCGGCGTCAAGTTCCTGTCCTTCGCCCTGGCGGCAGCCTGCGTGCTGGCCGTCGTGAAGATCTTCATCGGAGCCTGACGACCATGGCGACCGCCTACACCATCATCGACCACACCTATGACGTCGTCGTCGTCGGCGCCGGTGGCGCCGGCCTGCGCGCCACCTTCGGCATGGCCGAAAAGGGCCTGAAGACCGCCTGCATCACCAAGGTGTTCCCGACCCGCTCCCACACGGTGGCGGCGCAGGGTGGCATCTCGGCCGCGCTCGGCAACATGGGCGAGGACGACTGGCGCTACCACATGTACGACACCGTGAAGGGGTCGGACTGGCTGGGCGACCAGGACGCCATCGAATACATGTGCCGCGAGGCCATTCCGGCGATCATCGAGCTGGAGCATTACGGCGTTCCCTTCTCGCGCACGCCGGAAGGCAAGATCTACCAGCGCGCCTTCGGCGGCATGACCGCGCAATACGGCAAGACCCAGGCCTACCGCACCTGCGCCGCCGCCGACCGCACCGGCCACGCCATCCTCCACACGCTCTATCAGCAGTCGCTGAAGCATGAGGCGGAGTTCTTCGTCGAATATTTCGCGCTCGACCTCATCATGGAGGACGGCGTCTGCAAGGGCGTCCTCGCCTGGAACCTGGACGACGGCACGCTGCACCGCTTCCGCGGCCAGATGGTGGTGCTGGCGACCGGCGGCTACGGCCGCGCCTATTTCTCGGCGACCTCGGCCCACACCTGCACCGGCGACGGCGGCGGCATGATCCTGCGCGCCGGCCTGCCGTTGCAGGACATGGAGTTCGTGCAGTTCCACCCGACCGGCATCTACGGCTCCGGCTGCCTCATCACCGAGGGCGTGCGCGGCGAGGGCGGCTACCTGACCAACTCCAACGGCGAGCGCTTCATGGAGCGCTATGCCCCGTCGGCCAAGGACCTGGCGTCGCGCGACGTCGTGTCCCGCTCGATGACCATCGAGATCCGCGAAGGCCGCGGCGTGGGTGAGCACAAGGACCACATCCACCTCCATCTGGAGCATCTGCCGCCGGAGATCATCCATCAGCGCCTGCCCGGCATCGCCGAGACGGCCAAGATCTTCGCCGGCGTGGACGTGACCAAGGAGCCGATCCCGGTTCTGCCGACCGTCCACTACAACATGGGCGGCATCCCGACCAACGTTCACTGCGAGGTGCTGTCGCCGACCGCTTCGAACCCGGACCAGGTGGTGCCGGGCCTGATGGCCATCGGCGAGGCGGCCTGCGTGTCGGTCCACGGCGCCAACCGCTTGGGCTCCAACTCGCTGCTCGATCTGGTGGTGTTCGGCCGCGCCGCCGCCATCCGCGCCGCCGAGATCGTCAAGCCGGGCAAGGCCACCTCGGTCAAGCCCGACAGCTGCGACAAGGCGCTGGAGCGGTTCGACCGCATCCGCAACGCCAAGGGCACGATCAAGTCGGCCGACCTGCGGCTGGAGATGCAGCGGACGATGCAGAACAACTGTGCCGTCTTCCGCACCGGCGAGGTCCTGGACGAGGGCGTGAAGAAGATCGACGCCGTCTATGCCAAGAAGGGCGAGATGGCGATCTCCGACCGCTCGCTGGTCTGGAACTCCGATCTGGTCGAGGCGCTGGAGCTGGACAATCTGCTGGGCCAGGCGGTCGCCACCCTGCATTCCGCCCAGAACCGTCCGGAAAGCCGCGGCGCCCATGCCCGCGAGGACTATCCGAACCGCGACGACGAAGGCTGGATGAAGCACACCGTCATCTGGGTCGCGGACAATGGCGAGACGAAGATCGATTACCGCCCGGTCCACATGTACACCCTGACCGACGAGGTCGAGGTCTTCCCGCCCAAGGCCCGCGTGTACTAAGGCCCGCCGGATAAAGGAAATCAGCCATGGTTGAATTCAACCTGCCAGCCAACTCCAAGGTCGGCGTCGGCAAGACCGTCAATGTCGCGAACGGCGCCAAGCGGGCCAAGACCTTCAAGATCTACCGCTGGAACCCGGACGACGGCCAGAACCCGCGCGTCGATTCCTATGTGGTCGATCTCGACAAGTTCGGCCCGATGATCCTGGACGCGATCATCTACATCAAGAACCAGGTCGACAGCACCCTGACCTTCCGGCGGTCCTGCCGCGAAGGCATCTGCGGCTCGTGCGCGATGAACATCGACGGCACGAACACGCTGGCCTGTCTGAAGGCGATCGACGAGGTTCCGGGCGACGTCAAGATCTACCCGCTGCCGCACATGCCGGTGGTGAAGGATCTGGTTCCCGACCTGAAGCACATCTACGCCCAGCTCGCCTCGATCAAGCCGTGGTTGCAGACGCAGTCGCCGGCGCCGAGCCGCGAGCGCCTGCAATCGCCGGAGGACCGCGCCAAGCTGGATGGCCTCTACGAGTGCATCCTGTGCTTCTGCTGCTCGACCTCCTGCCCCAGCTATTGGTGGAACGGCGACCGTTACCTCGGCCCGTCGATTCTGCTCCAGGCCTATCGCTGGATCGCCGACAGCCGCGACGAGATGACGGGCGAGCGCCTCGACAACCTCGAGGACCCGTTCCGCCTCTACCGCTGCCACACCATCATGAACTGCACCAAGGCGTGCCCGAAGGGTCTGAACCCCGCCAAGGCCATCGCCGAGATCAAGAAGCTGATGGTCGTGCGCCGCTGATCGCGGACCGCGTTTCGCGACAAGGAAAAGGCGCCCCTCCGGGGGCGCCTTTTTCGTTTGCCGATGCCCGGAGACGGGGCGTCAGGCGAAGTCCGGGTCGGTCGGACGCGACGGCGGCAGATCCTCGCCGGGGACCGGGCTGTCGGTGGTGCCGGGGCCGCCGGCGTCGGGCAGGTCGGGATTGTCGGTGCCCGGCAGGTCGACGACCGGCACATCCTCATGCGGGCGGGGAAATGGGGTGGGGGGAGCCGCGGCGAGGCCGGGGGTGGTCATCGGCGTGAGCATATGGGTGAGCATGGGCATGGTCTCTCTCCCGTCTGTGTCGGTTCGCCATCGGGCGCTCCTCCTGTCAACGGACGAAGCCGCGATCCGCTCCCCCGCACGGGACGATTGCGCGCGGACCGGTTGACCCGCCGTGGCGGGGGGGTATGCTCAACGGGAGATCACAAACGACGACGAACCACCAGGGGGGCGGCGCCAACCGGCGGCACCCGGCGGACGGATATATTTTCTTTCCAGGGAAGGACCAATCATGGGCGGCATGGCAGGCCAGGCGTGGAGCTGGATTCAGGGCGAGTGGGTGGAGGGAAACCCGCCGATCGTCGGACCGCTGTCCCACACGCTGTGGCTCTCTTCGACGGTCTTCGACGGCGCGCGCGCCTTTCAGGGTGTCGCTCCCGATCTGGATCTGCATTGCGCCCGCGCCATCCGCTCGGCCCATGTGATGGGGTTGGAGCCGATGGTCACCGCCGGCGAGATCGAGGAGCTGTGCTGGGACGGCATCCGCCGCTTCCCCAAGGAGGCGGAGCTGTATATCCGCCCGATGTTCTACGCCGATGACGGCTTCGTCGCCCCGGCGCCGGAAAGCACCCGCTTCGTCCTGTCGGTCTATGAGGACCCGTTGCCGCAGCCGACCGGTTTCGCCGTCTGCATCTCCAGCCGTCGCCGGCCGATTCCGGCCATGGCCCCGACCGAGGCCAAGGCCGCCTGCCTCTACCCCAACGCCGGCATGGCGCTGACCGAAGCGCGCAAGCGCGGCTTCCAGAACGCCATCATGCTGGACGCCATCGGCAATGTGGCGGAGTTCGCCACCTCCAACATCTTCATCGTCAAGGGTGGCGTGGTGCGGACGCCGGTGCCGAACGGCTGTTTCCTCAACGGCATCACCCGCCAGCGCATCATCGCCCTGCTGCGCGGCGATGGCGTGACGGTGGAGGAATGCACGCTGACCCCGCAGGAGGTGCTGGAGGCCGACGAGGTCTTCTCCACCGGCAACCACGCCAAATGCGTGCCGGTGACCAGGGTGGAGGACCGCGCTCTGGCGGCGGGACCGATCTTCCAGCGGGCCCGCGCGCTCTATTGGGAATACGCCTTCCGCTGATCGAGCAGCGCCACCGCCGCCCCACGGTGATGGGCCAGCGTGGCGGCCAGCCGGGCCAGCCACGCGTCGCTCCGGCAGGTCGCCGCGGTCAGGCCGCGGCGGCGTCGGGCGGCGGCGAAGCACGCCTCGGCCGCGAGCGTGCCATGCAGGCGGAGCGTCGCCGCGCGTTTGAGGGCGTTGGCGCGCTCTCGGCCGCCGAGCAGGGCGGCGCGAAGCGCCGGTTTCGGCGGCTGGCCGTCATGGCTGCGGTGAAGGCTGTCCAGGCGGGCGGCGCGGTCCATGGAATGGACGGTAGCGCCTGCCGGGGTGAATGGTAAAGGAAAATTTCCCTAGGACCGTGCGCCGGATGGGGAGGTGTTTGCCCCCACCCTCACTGGCTCGCCCAGATGATCCGCGCCATCCAGGCGACGTCGGCCAGCGGGATGCTGCGGTCGGGGTGGGCACGGTTGATCGACAGCAGCTCGATCTTGGTCGCCGTCTCGCGGATCAGCTGCTTGGCCATCACCTCGCCGCCCTTGGTGCGGACGACAACGCGGTCGTTGCGGCGGATCTGGGCCGCCGGCGAGACGATGATGGTGTCGCCATCGCGATAGACCGGCTCCATGCTGTCGCCGGAAATCTCCAGGGCATAGGCGTGCGGGTCGCCCAGGCTGGGGAACAGCAGCTCGTCCCAGCCGCTGCCGGCGGGGAATCCGGCATCATCGAAATAGCCCGCCGACCCGGCCTGGGCATAACCGATCACCGGAACCCGTTGCAGCGGGCCGGTGCCGGCGCCATCGCCGACCAGCGAGACGAATTCCGACAGCGAGGCGCCGGTGGCGTCCAGCACCTTGGAGATGCTTTCGGTCGAGGGCCAGCGCAGCTTCCCGTCATTGGTCGTGCGCTTGCTCTTGTTGAAGGTGGTCGGGTCCAGTCCGGCGCGCCGTGCCAGCCCGGAGGCGGAGAGCCCGTGCTGTGCCGCGAGACGGTCGATGGCCCGCCAGATGTCCGTATGTTTCAGCATGGGACGATAATCTCATAAACCGGCGACAGCGTCCCTAGGAACTTTTTCATAAATCTGTTGACCGCGTGTATTGGCGGGACCATAACGCAAACAGACGGTGTGGCCGCGATCCCGGCCCGACGCCTCCCTTCCTTCAAATTCCGAAGCCGCAAGGAGACCAGCATGCTGAGTCCGGCCGCCCCCCCTTTGTCCGCCGAGCGCCGGTCCCGGACCGTTCCGCCGAGGGCGGAGCCCTACGGCGTCGACGGCGAGCCCTTCGCCGGGGCCGAGGAGGCCTGGTACTGGGCGGTGCAGGCGCATGACGCCAAGGCGGCTGGGGCGCGGGTCGTCGCCGGCTGCGGGCAGATCGCGCGGCCCTGCGAGCCGCAGGACCTGCTGCGCGTGGTCGACCGGCTGTACCGGATGCGGAAGCTTCAACGCGACCATCTGCATGTGCTGGTCCATTACGGCCGCCGCCGGAGCGCGCCGGAGCCGGAGCGCTTCCGCGAGCAGCGCGCCCATGTCCTGTGGGAGGAGGCCTTCGCCGCCATCGCCCCGGCCCTGCGCGACAAGGGCATCACCCGATGACGGCGCACCCGCAAGCCACGTCCTGGACGGCGGCCTGGGTGGTCTATCGCGGGGAGGCGCCGCTGTGGTGGCTGCGGCCGCTGAAGCCGGGATTCCGCCACTGCCTCGCCCTGCTGACCGACGGGCGGCGCTGGGTCGCGGTCGATCCGCTGGCCGGCTTCACCGACGTGGCGGTGCTGGACCTGCCGGCCGGCTTCGACCTGCCGGGCTGGTACCGCGCCCAGGGGTTGACGGTGGATGCCGCTCCGCTGCGCCGCCCGGCCGCCCCCGCCCCCTGGGGGCCCTTCACCTGCGTCGAGGCGGTCAAGCGCCTGATCGGCCTGCGCGCCCGCCGGGTGCTGACCCCGTGGCAACTGCATCTGCACCTGACCGGAGGAGAGCGCGCATGTCCACATCCGCTGCCGTGAAGCCGTCCGTCCGCCGGAAGGAGGAGCCGTCGGAGCCGGAGGCCCTGCTTGACCGCTATCGTGGCGCCCGCGAGCGGCGCGGCGTGTGGGAAAGCCATTGGCAGGACTGCTACGACCATGCCCTGCCCAATGGCCGTCCTTTTCACGGAGGCGGCACGGCGGGCGAACGCCGGGTCAACCGGCTGTTCGATGGCACCGCTCCCGACGCGGTGGAGCAGCTGGCCGCCAGCCTGCTGTCGGAGCTGACGCCGCCCTGGTCGCGCTGGTTCGGTTTCCGGCCCGGTCCCGACCTGACGGGGGCGGAGCGCGACCGCATCGCTCCGCTGCTCGACCGTGCCGCAGGCATCATCCAGGCCCATTTCGACCGCTCCAACTTCGCGGTGGAGGTGCATCAGGCCTTCCTCGACCTCGTCACCGTCGGCACCGCCAGCCTGCTGATGGAGGAGGCCGCGCCCGGCGCCGTGTCCAGCCTGCGCTTCACCGCCGTGCCGTTGGCCGACGCGGTGCTGGAGGAGGGGCCGGACGGCCGGCTCGACGCCACCTTCCGCCGCAGCGAGGCGACGCTGGCGCAGATCCTCCAGCGCTTTCCCGGCGCCGGGCTGCCCGACGAGCTGCGCCGACGGGCGGCCGAGGATCCCGACCACCGCTTTCCCCTGGTCGAGGCGGTGGTTCCCGACGGCGCGGCCTATCGCTGGGGCGTGGTGCTGGACAGCGGGCTGGCCGACCCCTCCTGGCTGGCGCAGGGGCGGTTCGCCCAGTCGCCCTTCGTCAATTTCCGCTGGCTGAAGGCGCCGGGCGAGACCTATGGCCGGTCGCCGGTGATGAAGGCGCTGCCCGACATCAAGACCGCCAACAAGGTGGTGGAGCTTGTGCTGAAGAACGCCTCGATCGCCGTCACCGGCATCTGGCAGGCGGATGATGACGGGGTGCTGAACCCCTCCACCATCCGGCTGGTGCCGGGCACCATCATCCCCAAGGCGGTCGGATCGGCCGGTCTGACGCCGCTGGCCAATCCGGGACGGTTCGACGTGTCGCAGCTGGTGCTCGACGATCTGCGCGGACGCATCCGCCATGCGCTGCTGGTCGACCGGCTGGGGCCGGTGGACTCGGCGCGGATGACCGCGACCGAGGTGCTGGAACGCTCGGTCGAGATGGCGCGGCTGCTCGGCGCCACCTATGGCCGGCTTCAGGCCGAGCTGATGACGCCGCTTCTGTTGCGGGCGGTGTCGATCCTGCGCCGGCGCGGCGAGATTCCCGACATCACCGTCGATGGCCGGCTGGTGGAGTTGCAGCACCGCTCCCCGCTGGCCCAGGCCCAGGCCCAGCGCGACGTCCAGGCGACTCTGCGCTGGCTGGACAGCGTCAAGGCGCTGGGGCCGGAGGCGGAGGCCGTGGTGGATGCGGCGGCGACCGCCCACTGGCTGGGCGAGGCCTTCGGCGTGCCGGCCAAGCTGATGCGGGCGGAGCTCGCCGCTCCCACCCCCGCCGCCCCCCTCCCCTCCGCCTCGCCTCCGGTTCCGGCGGTGGTCGATGCTGCGGCTCCCGACATCGTCCCCCCCGGCATCGGAGCGTCCAATGGCTGAGCGCGAGGGGTGGGAGTGGCTGGAGACGCCGCTCTCCGCCGATCCGGACCCCGCCATGGCTTCAAACGTCGATCCGGCGCCCAGCTTCGCCCGCTGCTTCGCCGGGGATGACGGGGCGCGGGTGCTGGCGATGCTGCGGGCGATGACGCTCGACCGTGCCCTGGGGCCCGACGCGCCCGAGGCGGCGCTCCGTCACCTCGAAGGGCAGCGCCAGCTGGTCGCCATCATCCTCGCGCTGGTCGCGCGCGGACGGGCTGGTTGACCGGCCGCCGCCCCCACCTGTTTTCCCCTTCCTGCAGGAGCTGACAATGGTCGATATTCCGCTGCCCGAGTCCGCCGCGTCCGTCGGCATGGTGCCGCCGCTGCCGATTCCGGAGAAATTCCGCGATGCCAGGACCGGCGCCCTGCGCGTCGACGCGCTGCTGAAATCCTATCTGGAGCTGGAGCGCCGCCTGTCGTCCCAGGGCCGGTCACGCCAGGGGCCGGCTGCCGTCGCTGCCGAGCCGGTGGCCGAGGCAGGGCCGGCTGCCGTCGAACCGGCTTCCGGCGATCCGGCCTCCATCAATCCGGCCCCAATCAATCCGCCCCCAATCAATCCGGCAGCTCTCGACCCGGCGCAGCTTCGCCGGCTGCTGGGGGCACCGGAAACGCCGGACGGCTACAGCATCGCCTGCGACCATGGCCTGTTCCAGCCCGATCCCGAGATCAACGGCCGCCTGTTCGAGGCCGGATACACCCCGGATCAGGCGCAGCTTCTCTATGATCTCGCCGCCGAGCGGATGGTTCCGCTGATCCAGACGATGGCCGCCGAGTTCCAGGCCGAGCGCGAGGTCGAAAAGCTGGTCGCCCGCTTCGGCGGCGAGGAACGCTGGCGCGAGGTGTCGCGGCAGCTGCTGGCCTGGGCCGGCAAGACCCTGCCGCCGGCCGCCGTGGAAGGTCTGGCGAGCAGTTACGAAGGCGTCATGGCGCTTTACGCGATGATGACCGGCAGCGAGCCGGCGGCATTGTCGATGGCGGGCAACCGGCCCGGCGGAGGCGAGGGCGAGGGCGAACTGCGCACCCTGATGCGTGACCCGCGCTATTGGCGTGACCGTGACCCGGCGGTGATCGCCCGGGTGACGGAAGGATTCCAGCGCCTCTATCCCGGTCAGGGGTGAGGCTGGGCTCCGAGCGATGCCCGGCCGCCATCCCCATTTCCGCGGCTGGCGGCCGGGCAGGGACGTGACGAGACAAAATGTCGCGATCCGCAACCTTTATAACGGGTTAGGGGGCATCTGTTGCGCATGCGTGGAAAAATTGCGTTGCAAGATTGAAATGAAGCCGTCAGTTTCTTTAGGATAGGTTCCAACCATCCGTTCGACTGACGGATTAACAGGGCGACGCCAAGCCTGATGACGCTGCGCCGCAAGATTCGCTGGCTGACCTGGATCGGCCTGATCGGTTGCCTGATGGCGGCGATTCCCGCGCTCTATCTGTTGCGGCAGGGCATGGTCGCCGAGCGGGCGCAGGTCGCCGCCGCGCTGGTGGATTCGGCCGGCCTGCTGCTGCGCGACCTGGAGCGGTCCGCGGAGTCCGGGGCGATCTCCGGCGACGAGGCGCGCGACCGCGCGCGGACGGCCCTGCTGGCGCTGGCGGCCAAGCCCTTTCATGTCAGAATCTTCGCCGACGGCATCGTGCCGGCGGGCTGGCCGTCCATCGACCGCGCGGTGACGGCGGAGGGGCGGTTCGAGCCCTGGGGCTGGGCGATCGCCGCCGCCGGCGACATCGGCGATCTCGACCGCGATTTCCTGGTCGAGGCGTCTGGATTCCTGCTGTTCCTGGCGGCTCTGCTGGTGCTGAGCTGGCCGGGGGCGCTGTTCCTGTCGCAGCAGGTGGTCGGGCCGCTGGAGGCGCTGTCGGATCGCATGCGCCTGCTGACGGAGGGGCGCACCGACATCGAGATTCCGGGCTGCGAACGCCGCGACGAGTTCGGTGCGATGGCCCGCGCCATGGAGTTCTGCCGCCGCGCCGCCATCTCGCTGATCGAACGGGACGAGCGGCTGGCCGGCATCATGAACAATGTCAGCGAGGCGATCCTGCTGGTCGACGGCCGGGGCCGGATCGAAGAGCACAACCCCGCCGCCGTTTCCCTGTTCGGCGTGACCGCCGGGGAACTGCGCGGCCGGCCGCTGTCCGGGCTGTTCGCAGCCGACGGCCGCGAGCGGATCGAATCGCTGCTGGCCGAGCTGGCGGCTCGGGACAGGATCCCGGAGCCGGTACGGGAGAAGGCGCTGGAGATCGAGCGGGCGGGCGGCGGCGGGCGGATCGACGCCTCGCTCAGCCTGTCGCCGCTGGTGGTGCGGGGCCGGCGCGGTTTCGTCTGCGCGCTGACCGATGTGACCGAGCGGCTGCGGCATGAGCGGGAATTGATGCGTCTGGCCACCCGTGACCGGCTGACCGGCCTGCCCAACCGCGCGATGATCGAGTCGCTGCTGGAGGCGGCGGTGGAGCGCAGCCGGAGTCGCCGCCGCTCCTTCGCCGTGCTGTGCCTGGATCTGTCGCGCTTCAAGCTGATCACCGACACGCTCGGCCATCAGGCCGGGGACGCCTTGTTGCAGGAGGTGGCGCGGCGGATCGTCGCCTCGGTCCGCGCCGCCGATCTGGTCGGGCGCATCGGCATCGACGATTTCGCCATCATCCTCGAGGAAATCCGCGACGCCGACGAGGCGGCGGCGATCGCCGGGCGCATCCTCGACGCCTTCGACAACCCGGTCACCCTGCCGGGCTGCGAGCATTATGTCCGCCCGGCCATCGGCATCGCCGTCTATCCGACCGACAGTTTCGTCGATGACGCCAGCGACACCGCGATGGACGACCCGCAGGCGCTTCTGCGTGCCGCCGAGACGGCGCTCTATGCCGCCAAGCGGATGGGCGGGCGCCGCCATGCCTTCTTCCGCCCCGAACTGGCCGAGCAGGCGCGCCGTCAGCTGGCGCTGGACGGCGATCTGCGGGCGGCGCTGGCCCTGAAGCAGTTCCGCCTGCATTACCAGCCCAAGGTATCGCTGATCGACTATTCGCTGGAGGGGTTCGAGGCGCTGCTGCGCTGGGAGAAGCCGGGGGAGGGGCCGGGGCAGGGGCTGATGATCCCCCCCGGCGAATTCATCCCGGTGGCGGAGGAGACCGGCTTCATCGTGCCGCTGGGCGACTGGGTGCTGGACGAGGCTTGTCGCCAGATGCGCGAATGGCTGGATGCGGGAATGGAGCCGGTGCCGGTCGCCGTCAACATCTCGCCCAAGCATCTGCGCAACCGCAGCGCCGAGGATTTCCGCCGCATCATCGATCGCCACAGGCTGCCTCCCGGCCTGATCGAGCTGGAGATCACCGAGGGCGCGGTGATGCAGGATATCGACCATGCGCTGGCGGTGCTGGCGGCCTTGAAGGCGATGGGGATCCGGGTGGCGGTGGACGATTTCGGCACCGGCCATTCGTCCTTGAGCTATCTGAAGCGGTTGCCGATCACCACGCTGAAGATCGACCGCTCCTTCATCAACGGCGTGCCGAACGAGCGCGAGGATGCCGGCATCGTCTCCACCATCATCGCCATGGCCGACATGCTGGGCCTGCATGTGGTCGCCGAAGGGGTGGAGAAGGCCGAGCAGGCCAATTTCCTGCGTCACCACAACTGCACCCAGGTCCAGGGCTGGCTGACCGGCCGTCCGGTGCCGGCCGAGGCCGCCCGCCGCCTGTTGATGGAGCGGCTGCGGCGGGTGGCGCTGGGGGCGGCTTAAGGCGAGGTCGGCCTTGCCGGCGCGGTCTTCCGTGGGCGGGGCGCCGTCAGCTCGGCGAGGGTGACCGGGCGGAAATTCCAGACATCGACGCCGACATCGATCTGGCGGGGCTGCGGCTTCAACTGGCCATGGCTGTGGCCGTGCAGGTTCAGCGCCTTGCGGTGCATGCCGTTCCAGGTGCGGAAGGCGTAATGGCACATCACCAGCTCGACACCATCCAGGACCAGTTCGGCGTAATGCCCGACGCTGGCCCAGCCGGGTAGCGCCAGCGTCGCCGGGCCGTCATTGTTGCCGGCGATCAGATGCTTGGTGCCGTTCAGCCGGCCGAGCAGGGCGGCCAGGACGTCGGGCTTCATGTGCAGGGCGAAGTCGCCGAGATGCCAGACCTCGTCGCCGGGACCGACGGTGGCGTTCCAGTTCGCCTCCATCGCCGCATCCATCTCGGCGGTGGACCCGAAGGGACGGCGGAAGCGGCCGCGCGCGCCGCCATGGCCGAAATGGGTGTCGGAGGTGAAATAGACGGTCATCGACCGCTCGAACGCCGGCAGGCCGGGGGCGGTTCCCGATAGCGGGAAGCCACCCGCCGGTCCCTTGCGGGCTCAGTGCTTGTGATCGTCCGCCGCCGGGTCGAGGAAGCGGTGCAGATGGACGATGTAATAGCGGGTGTGGGCGTCGTCGATGGTCTGGCCGGTGGCGCCGCGCCATGCCTTGTAGGCCTCGTCATAGTTCGGGAAGATGCCGACGATGTGCAGCTTCGACGGATCGACGAACTGATCGGTGTCCGGACGCACGAGTTCGCCGCCGAACACGAGGTGGAGGAGCTGTTTGTCGGGCATGACGGGGTCCTTGTAACCGGGGGAGGGGGATGGCTGTTCTTGCGCCGGTTGGCCGGCTGATGCGTCGCAGTCTCATATCCGTCGTCCGGGCCGCGCTTCAAGCCTGTTGACTCGTCCATCCGGGTTTGCCACCACGGAACCACGGCCTTTTCAGGAACTGGACAAAGAATCCGTCCATTTTCTCCAGATGACAAGGGCCGTAACCATGGCCGAACACTGCGAGGATCCAGCGATGGCAAGTGGTCATACCGCGACTCGGGAGAAACAGGAGCGTGCGCTGCGGGTCTGGGACCTGCCGACCCGTCTGTTTCATTGGGCGCTGGTCGCCGCGGTGGCGGTCGCGATTCTGTCGGCCGAGCTTGGTATGCTTGACGTTCATATGTTGGCTGGGGAAACAGTTCTGATTCTGGTGCTGTTCCGCCTGGTCTGGGGCGTGGTCGGCAGCCAGACCGCCCGCTTCGCCGATTTCGTGAAGGGGCCGGCGGCCATCCGCGACTATCTGAAGCGGTCGCGGGCGGGCGGGGAGTCCGCCTTCACCCTGGGCCACAATCCGCTGGGGGCGCTGATGGTGGTGGCGCTGCTGCTGGTCCTGCTGGTGCAGGCGGGCAGCGGCCTGTTCACCAGCGACGATGTGCTGGTCGATGGCCCGCTGGTGCCGCTGGTCTCCGGTGCCGTGGTGGCGCTGCTCGGCTCGCTGCACCGGCTGCTCGCCAACGGCATCTTCCTGCTGGTCGGGCTGCATGTGGCGGCGGTGTTCTTCCATCTGCTGGTCAAGAAGGACAATCTGATCCGGCCGATGATCACCGGCCGCAAGACCCTGCCGGGGCGTCTGGCCCTTACCGAGCCGCGGCGCGCCCCGGCGGCGCTGGCCCTGGCGATCCTGGCGGCGTCGGCCGGGCTGGTCTTCTTGGTGCTGCGCGCCGCCGGCTGACGCTGTCCGCTGCCGGCCGGGTGGCGATCCGTCGCGGCATATGCCGTTGGTCGGTGCGGCAATGCGCCGTCTGGGGTTTTGCGGTCTCTAGTTTAGAATAATTCCAGATTGATCCAGTCCAGACCTCAATGAACCAGTGAAGCCGGCCCGGTTTCCCGGATCGATTGACCTTTGCCCGGGCGAGGCCTCGGGCTGCGGTGGAATGGGCCGGTCGACCGGGAGACCGCCAGTCATGCATGTGAAAACCGGACAGAGCCCGACCGTGGCGCTGAAAAGCCTGCTCGTCGCCACCGCCGCTTCCCTGGGCATTCTCGCCGCCACCTCTGGCGCGGCACCCGCCGCCGATCCGGCGGGCGTCGGCGGCGACGCCCTGATGGGCCGCGCGCGCGAGCTGTTCACGCCGCTGCCCGCCACCCTGCCCGTGGTCCGCAACAACGCGGTCACCCGCGAAAAGATCGAGCTGGGCAAGATGCTGTTCTTCGATCCGCGCCTGTCGGCCAGCGGCATCTTCTCGTGCAACAGCTGCCACAATCTCGGGCTGGGCGGCGTCGACGGGCTGGAGACCTCGGTCGGTCATGGTTGGCAGAAGGGGCCGCGCAACGCGCCGACCGTGCTGAACGCCGTGCTGAACGTCGCCCAGTTCTGGGACGGCCGGGCGGAGGACCTGAAGGCCCAGGCCAAGGGACCGATCCAGGCCGGGGTGGAGATGAACAGCACGCCCGACCGGGTGATGGCGGTGCTGAACAGCATCCCCGGCTATCAGGCCAAATTCGCCGATGCCTTCCCCAACGAGAAGACACCCGTCAGCTTCGACAATGTCGCCATGGCGATCGAGGCGTTCGAGGCGACGCTGACCACGCCCGCCGCCCCCTTCGACCAATATCTGGAGGGCAAGGCCGATGCGCTGACCGACACCCAGAAGGCCGGGCTGGAGCTGTTCATCGACAAGGGCTGCGCCGGCTGCCACAACGGTGTCAATGTCGGCGGCCATGATTACTTCCCCTTCGGCGTCGTCGCCAAGCCGGGGGCGGAAATCCTGCCGCCGGGCGACAAGGGCCGCTTCGCCGTCACCAAGACCGCCGATGACGAATATGTCTTCCGCGCCCCCACCCTGCGCAACGTCGCGCTGACCGCCCCCTATTTCCATTCGGGCAAGGTGTGGGACCTGCGTCAGGCGGTGGCGGTGATGGGGTCGAGCCAGCTGGGCGCCACCCTGTCCGACCAGGAGATCGACAAGATCACCGCCTTCCTGACGGCGTTGACCGGCCAGCAGCCCCGCGTCGAATATCCGCTGCTGCCGGCCAGCACGCCGGCCACGCCGCGGCCGGTGTTCAAGTAGGGGACGGCAAGGAAAAGGCCCTTCCCCCTGGTGCGCGGGGAAGGGCCCTTTGCCGTCATCAGTGCCACTTATTCGGAGCGGTAGCGCTGGTGGCAGGCCTTGCAACCGTCGGCCACGGCGCCGAACGCCTTGCCGGTGGCGGCCTTGTCGCCCGAGGCGGCGGCGACCTTCAGCGCCTTCGCCGACTCCTGTAGAGCCTGCGCCTTGGCGGTGAAGTCCGGGAAGTTGGCCCAGATCACCTCCTTGGCCGCCGTCTTGCCCTTGTCGGAGCCCGGCGGGAACAGGGTGGGGATCCTGGCGGCGAAGGCGTCGATGCGGTCGGCGGACGGGCCGATGGCCGCGAGGTCGCTCTTGCCCACCGCGTCCTTGATCTCGCCCATCGCCTTCTTGAAGTCATCGAACCCGGCCTTCCGGGTTTGGATCACGTCCTGGGCCAGAGCAACGCCGCCGGTCAGCATCAGCGCCGTCGATGCCGCAAGTACGATACGGGAAAACACGGATCTCATCCCTTCTTTGAATTTGTCCCCCTCGGGAGCTTACGCACGGCTCCGTCAAATCTGTCAAGTGAAGCGGCCATGACGAAGGCGTACCGTCATGGCATTGCTTTGTACCGTAATGAACAAGTCTGTGACGGAGCGGGACGGTGATTTGCAGGGTGGGGCGGGCGGATGCGATCCTGGGCGCCACGGCTATGGAGCGGCGGCCACAGGGTGGAAAAAGCGCCGGACAGCGCGGTTTTCACCGGCCGACCGGCCTTGCAACCGGGGTGGAGCGGAAGTAAGGTCCCGCCTCGCGCCTTCCACCCGGAGGGGCAGGCGTCCTGACGACGCCTCCGCCACACCGTCTCCATAGCCCTGAGGGGGCCCGCCGCCATGTCGATTATCGCGTCCCGTCTCTCGCGCATCAAGCCGTCGCCGACCATCGCCGTGACCAACAAAGCCCGCGAGCTGAAAGCGGCCGGTCGCGACGTCATCGGCCTGGGCGCCGGCGAGCCGGACTTCGACACCCCCGACAACATCAAGGCCGCCGCGATCAAGGCGATCGAGTCCGGTGATACCAAATACACCGCGGTGGACGGCACCCCCGCCCTGAAGAAGGCGATCTGCGCCAAGTTCGAGCGCGAGAACGGTCTGACCTACACGCCGGACCAGATCACCGTCGGCGTCGGCGGCAAGCAGGTGCTCTACAACGCCCTGATGGCGACGCTGAACCAGGGCGACGAGGTCATCATCCCGGCGCCCTATTGGGTCAGCTATCCGGATATGGTCGAACTGGCGGAAGGCACGCCGGTCTTCGTCTCCTGCCCGGCCGAGCAGGGCTTCAAGCTCCAGCCCGCCGACCTGGAGAAGGCGATCACGCCGAAGACCAAGTGGCTGATCCTGAACTCGCCGTCGAACCCGTCGGGTGCGGCCTACACCCGCGCCGAGATGAAGGCGCTGACCGACGTGCTGATCAAGCATCCGCATGTCTGGGTGATGACCGACGACATGTATGAGCACCTGCTGTATGACGGCCTGGAGTTCGTCACCCCGGCCCAGGTCGAGCCGTCGCTGTATGACCGCACGCTGACCGTCAACGGCGTGTCGAAATCCTACGCGATGACCGGCTGGCGCATCGGCTATGCCGGCGGCCCGAAGGAGCTGATCAAGGCGATCGGCGTCATCCAGAGCCAGTCGACCTCCAACCCGACCTCGATCGCCCAGGCCGCCGCCGTCGAGGCGCTGAACGGTCCGCAGGACTTCATCAAGGAGCGTGCCGAGGCCTTCCGCGAGCGCCGCGATCTGGTGGTGTCGATGCTGAACCAGGCCAAGGGGCTGAGCTGCCCGAAGCCGGAGGGCGCCTTCTACGTCTATCCGTCCTGCGCCGGCACCATCGGCAAGACGACCCCGGACGGCAAGGTGATCGGGACCGACGAGGATTTCGTCACCTACCTGCTGGAGTCGGAAGGCGTCGCCGTCGTCCAGGGTTCGGCCTTCGGCCTCGCCCCGCACTTCCGCATCTCCTACGCGACCTCGACGGAAGCGCTGGAAGAGGCCTGCAAGCGCATCCAGCGCGCCTGCGGCAACCTGCGCGACTGATATCGACCGCAGGGTGTGAGTTGGGGCGGGGCCGGCGCCGCAGGGTGCCGGCCCCGTCCTTTTGGGCGTCACCGCGCCGCGATCATCCTGTCGATGGCGCCCAGCGCGAATTTCAGCACGGCGTCGTCGGCCAGTTTGCCGTCCTTGATCTTGTCACCGATGCCGCCGATGACGACCTGGGCACCGCCCAGCAGCTTGGCGGGAAGCGCCAGCAGCGTGTCATTCACCTGCTGATGCGCCCGCACACCGCCGGTGAAGGCGGGCGAGTTGGAGATGACCAGCACCGGCTTGCCGATCAGTGCCGACTTGCCGTAGGGGCGCGAGGCCCAGTCGAGCGCGTTCTTCAGCACGCCCGGCATGCCGTAATTATACTCCGGCGTCACGATCACCACGCCGTCGGCCGCCGCGATGGCCTGACGGAAGGCGTGGATCTCCGCCGGGGCGTCGGGGGTGTCGATGTCCTGGTCATAGAGCGGCAGGCGCAGGTCACGGATGTCCATGCTGACGTCGGCCGGCAGGGCGTCCTGCAATCCGCGCAGCACGGCCAGCGAGTTGGAATTGCTGCGCAGGCTGCCGGGCAGGCCCAGCAGTTTGGCGCGCACCGTTGCATCGGTCATGAAGCGGTTGCCTTTCCTTTTGTTGGTCGACGTGTATCGTTGTGGGAGGTCGACCGTCCGCGCCGTGGCATGGATGGCGGCGTGGATGGCGCTGACCCGTGGAGCAGAGATGGGCGGCGAAGCCTCGGCTTTCCAACCGGCCATGGCCGAATCGTGATGGCGACGGCATCGCCGGGAGCCGGCCTGTGACCATCCTGGGACCCGGCTGTTGATCGGCTGGATGGCTACCTATTTAGAGGGCGCGAATGGGTGGGGCGCGCAACCGGGCAGACGCAGCGGGCGGACGCGACCAGGCGGACCCACCGGCTTTGACAGCTGGTCCGGCGGACCGGAAGACAAGGGGAGGCGACATGGCGACGCGGCGACTGGATCGGGATGACCACGTCCGCAAACATCTGGCGCTGATGCTGCGGGAATGGCAGGAGCTGACGGGGCGCGACATGGCGACCGCCACCGCCGACCAGCGCTTGCAGCATTGCACGACCCTGCTGATCGACCTGCTGGGCGAGGCGGAGCGGGCCGACGAGGCGGCCACGGCTGACATCTGACCCTGGAGGGAGCGGTTCCGACGGGAAGGCCGCTCCCATCTCCGAGGTGCGATGCCGTTACTGGGGCGCCATGCGGATGGCGCCGTCCAGCCGGATGGTTTCGCCGTTCAGCATCTCGTTCTCCAGGATATGCTGGACGAGGCGGGCGTATTCCTCCGGCTTGGCGAAGCGCTTGGGGAAGGGGACGGTGGCGGAAAGGCTGTCCTGCACCTCCCGCGGCATGTTCAGCAGCATCGGCGTGCCGACCAGCCCCGGTGCCACCGTCATCACCCGGATGGCGTGGCGGGCGAGGTCGCGGGCGGCGCAGAGGGTCAGGGCGACGATGCCGCCCTTCGACGCGGCATAGGCGGCCTGGCCGATCTGTCCCTCATAGGCGGCGACCGAGGCGGTGTTGACGATCACGCCGCGCTCTCCGCTCTCCAACGGGTCGAGCTTCGCCATGTCGGCCGCGGCCAGCCGCAGGATGTTGAAGCTGCCGATCAGGTTGATTTCGATCACCGAGCGGAAATTCTCCAGCGGCATCGGGCCGTCGCGGCCGACGATGCGCTGGGCCGGGGCGATGCCGGCGCAATTGACCGCGATGCGGGCCGGCCCATGGGCCGAGC
Organism: Azospirillum sp. B510; assembly: GCF_000010725.1. Classification (NCBI taxonomy): domain Bacteria; kingdom Pseudomonadati; phylum Pseudomonadota; class Alphaproteobacteria; order Rhodospirillales; family Azospirillaceae; genus Azospirillum; species Azospirillum sp. B510. The sequence continues at coordinate 211,424 of NC_013854.1, forward strand.
GCGCCTGATCGAACGCCCGTTCGGTCGAGGCGCCGTCGGTGACGTCGCAGACCAGACCCAGCCCGCCGATCTCGTGCGCGGTCTTCAGCACCGCGTCCTCGTTGACGTCAAGCACGGTCACCCTGGCGCCGAGCCCGGCCAGATGGCGGGCCGTCGCCGCTCCCATGCCCGAGGCGCCGCCGGTGACGATGGCGGACAGACCCTGGATGTTCATGGCGTCTCCTCCTTAATTTCGGCCGGTCCGTAGATGACGCCGGCCTTGTGTCCAACAGGGCGCGATCGCACTTGTTGTTTATCAGATGGCCGGGCGACCATACCACACCGTATGGAAAAAGGCAGGGGCCGGCGATCGGCTTGCCGATACCGGCCGGGCCATCCGGCAGTCTTCGAAAGGGTTCGAGCGTCCATGACCGCATCGTCCATTTCCCCTCTCCCCGGCAACGCGTTGACGGTACCGGATCCCGACCGGGTCGAACGCGACGAACGGCTGGTCCGCCGCCGCTTCTGGCGGACGCTGCGCGCCAACCTGCATCGCATCCCCTTCCTGGAGGACCTGCTGGCCGCCTATTTCTGCGCGACCGATCCGGCGACACCCTATCGGGCGAAGGCGATCCTGCTGGGGGCGTTGGCCTATTTCGTGCTGCCGGTGGATGTGGTGCCCGACTGGCTTCTGGGGATCGGATTCACCGATGACGCCGCGGTGCTGGCCGCCGCCGTGCAGATGGTGCGCGCCAACCTGACACCGGCCCATTGGGCCCGCGCGAAGGAGGCCCTGCGGGCTGAAGCGGCGGCTGAAACAGCGGGCGGCGATGACAAAGGAGACGATTCGGGCGGAAGGGTCTAGTCGCGCCGCAGCCGCGCCGCTTTTCGTTCCTCCGCCGCGTCGCGGTGCATGCTGTAGAAGGCGGAGCCGGCGATCACCAGGGCGCCGATCCAGCCCCACAGATCCATGGTCTGGCCGAAGAGGATCCAGACGATGACGGCGGTGAACGGCAGGCGGGCATAGTCGTAAGGCATCACCGCCGAGGATTCGGCCAGAGCCAGCGATTGCGTCATCGCCAATTGCCCCAGCGTCAGAAGTCCCCCAAGCAGCGCCAACCCGCCCAGAACGCTCCAACTTGGCCAACTCCAGACGAACAGCGCCGGCACCAGCGCCATCGGAGTCACGAACAGGCCGAGATAGGTGACGATCACCGCGGAGCGATCCCTTTGGCTGAGCAGCCGCATCTGCAGGATGGTCGCCGCCGCGGCGATGCAATGGACGAACAGCCCGAGGAAGGCCAGATCGATCGGTGTCGACCCGGGTCTCAAGACGATCAGCACACCGGCGAAACCGACGCAGACCGCGATCCAGCGCCGCGGCCGAACCCGCTCGCGCAGGATCAGCGCCGCACCCGCCGCGACGAACAGCGGGACCGCGAAACTGACCGCGATCGCGGTCGGCAATGCGATATGGGCGATGGCGTAGAACCACGCCGTCATGGCGAGGAGGGAGGTCAGGGCCCGTGACAGATAGGGCGCCAGGCGCCGTTCCGACAGCACCGCGCGGCAGGCCGGCGCCCCCGCCGTCAGGGCCCAGGGCAGCATCCACAGCAGGCTGAACAGGTTGCGGAAGAACACGACCTCCAGCGGGTCCATCACCGTCGCGGCCCAGCGCACCCCCGTGTTGCCGATCGCGAACAGCAGGGCCGACAGCAGCATGAAACCGGCGCCAAGCACGAGCCGGTTCGTTGGCGCCCGCAGGCTGGAACTGGCGTCCAGGGAGGAGGTGGTGGCGGAGACGGTCAAGATCAATCGTTCCCGACGAACCGTTGAAGCATATGCCGACCGCGCCCGTCGCCGCGGGGGCCGCGGCAAAGTTCGGGACCGCACAATCGGCAACCGGCACCGCGATCGGTGCCGATGCGACGATCCTCCGGAGAAAATCGCACTGGCGCAAGTAAAATTCAGGAGGGGTGATGCAATAATACTCGCGTATGGCGTGTGGTGACTTCTTCGGTGTGGGGCGGCGGTCATCCGAGACTGGGCGACTGTTCCGGGACATGGCCGTTCCGCCGCCACCGTGAAGCCACCGTGAAGCCAGCGTTGACCGCCCCGGGTGCCCGAACGGTTCAGCGGATCGAGTCGTTGTGCAGCACCATCTCCGTTGCCAGCCGGGCGGCGCAGAGATCGGCCAGGGCGGTGCCCACCGATTTGAACAGGGTGATCTGGTCGTAGAAGCGCCGTCCCGCCCGTTCGCCACGGCCGAGCTCGAACAGGTCGCCGGCGATGTCGTCCGGGCTCAGCACGCCTGAGCCCAGCGGCTGCGCGATGTCACCCGCTGTCACCGGCGTCCGCTCACGGCAATCGACGAAGACGCGGGCGCGGCGGACGCAGCCGTCGTCGGCCTCGCGCATCCCCGGCGTCACGCCTCCCAGCAGGTCGAGATGCTGGCCGGGTTGCAGCCAGTCGCCGTGGATCAGCGGTTCCCGCGCCGCGGTGGCGCAGACGACGATCTCGGCGCCGCGCACGGCCCCCTCCAGATCGGCGGTCGCCTCGATGCGGAATTTCGGCCGGTGGAACCGCGCGGCGAGCTTGCGCGCCTTCTGGGCCTCGCGTCCCCAGACCAGCACATGGCGGATCGGGCGGAGGGCGGTGTAGGCCTCGATCAGTTCCAGCGCCAGCGGGCCGGTGCCGACCACCAGCATCCGTTCGGCATCGGGGCGGGCCAGGTAGGAGGCGGCAAGCGCCGAGGAGGCCGCAGCGCTGCGCCGGCCGAGCGTGGCGGACGAGTCCATCAGCACCTGCGGAACGCCGGTCTTGCCGTCGACCAGCAGATAGACGCCCTGGGTCCGCGGCAGGTCGCTGCCGGCATTGTCGGGAAAGACGGTGTCGATCCTTACCCCGATCGCCTGGTTGACCTGCCAGGCGGGGGCGAGCGTCAGTTCGGCGTCGCTGGCGCCATAGGTCTCGACCCGCTGGCGGAGCGGCGGCGGCGCCTCGACACCGGCGCGGAAACTTTGCCGCAGCCGCTCGATCAGCATGCGGTGGTGCAGAACGGATCGAAGCTCGGCGCCGCTGACGGTGCGCATGGAACCTCCTCCCGCCGGCCGGTTACTCCGCCCGTCCCACTGACCAAGGGGACGGGATCCCGTCGATCCGTGCCGCTCAGTGAACGGTCGGCGCGCGGCCCTCGCCGGCCGGCACCGGAAGGCCGCTACCGATTTGGCCGCCAACCTGGCCGGCGGCCGGGCCGGACAGCGGGCGGGTGCTCTCGGCCAGACGCTTTTCGGCGGCGGCGGCGCGGGCCTGCGCCTCCTTCAGCTCACGCTCCAGATACAGCACGCGGTTGCTTTCGCGGCGGGCGCGGCGGCGATGGCGGCGCTGGCTGTTCCAGACGACGAAGCCGCCGGCCAGGAAGCCCACCACCAGCGCGATCAGCGTGGCCAGATAGACCGGCGTGTCGAGCGTGAAGGGCAACGGCCACAGCGACAGGGTCGCGATGCCGCGGTTGGAGATCGCGAACAGGATCGCGACGAGGGCCACGGGAACGGTGACGATCCAGGAAAGATGGCGCAAGACGAAGGTTCCTTGAGAGGGACGGCCGGGACGACAGCCGCGCGGCGGCCGGACCGGCGTTCAGTCCGTGTTCAGGCGCTCGCGAAGCTGCTTGCCGGTCTTGAAGAAAGGAATGCATTTCTCGCCGACGTCAACCGATTCCCCGGTGCGCGGGTTGCGACCCGTGCGCGCGTCCCGCTTCTTGATGGAGAAGGCGCCGAAACCGCGCAACTCCACCCGGTCGCCACGCGCCAGCGCCTCGGTGATCTCGTCGAAGATGGTGCCGACGATCTTTTCGATGTCGCGCTGGTACAGATGCGGATTCCGCTCCGCCAGCCGTTGGATCAGTTCCGACTTGGTCATGACCGTTGACGTTCCCCCATATCGATGCGGGCGCTTATGGTCGGTCCGCGCCGCGCTTGGTCAGCAGCGTGCCACCGGGCGGAGGAGGCGTCAAGCCTCACCCGTGACGCTAAGCCGTTACGGCGCAATCGTTTTTCCGGATCGTGGCCGCCGCCGTCCCCGATATGTCCGGCGCCCGCCACTGGCGCGCGTGACAAAAATTTGAAAGCGATCAACGGCTTCGCGAAAGAAAGCGCTCCGCCGGCTCAGGCGCCGCCCAGCCGCGTCCCTTCCAGGATGGCGCCCTCCAGAACCGCCGACGACCGGTCGCAGCCGGTCAGGTCGGCGAGGGTCAGGTCGCTGCCCTTCAGGTTGGTCTGGGCCAGCGAGGCGCCGGCCAGCCTCGCCCGCACCAGCGAGGCGCGCATCACCTTCGCTCCGGCGCTGACCAGCAGCATGCCGAGATTGGCGCCGTCCAGCCGGCTGTCGATCAGGATGGCGCGGTCCAGCTTAACCCCGCGCAGGTCGGCGCGGCTGAGATCGGCGGAGCGCAGGTCGGCGCCGTCGAACTGGGCGGCCTGCAACTGGGCGCCGCTCAGCCTGGCGTGGCGCAGCCGGGCGCCGCTTCCCTTGGCCAGGGTCAGGATCTTGCCCGTCAGGTCCGCCCCCTCCAGGTTCAGCCCGGTCAGGTCGAGCTGGCAGCCCTCCTTGCCGCTGGTGCCCAGCCAGATCATGTGCTGGCGCAGCATGCTGTCGAGCTGGTCGCCGGGCAGGGCCGGCATCTCGGCGGCGACCGGGTCCTCCGGTTCGGGCTCGGGCGCCGGGGCCGGCGGGGCGGCCTGCCGGGCGGCCCGCGCCTGCTCGTCGGTGCGGATCGCCTGGTCCAGCCCGGCCGCGTCCAGGCTGGCGCCCTCCAGAATGGCGCCGCGCAGGTCGGATCCGTTGAGATCGGCGCCGCGCAGGTCGGCGCCGGAGAAGTTGGCGTCGCGCAGGTCGGTGCGGTCCAGCCGGGCGCCGGCCAGCCGGGTGTTGGTGAAGTCGGCCGCGCGCGCGAAGCTGCCCGACAGCTTGGCCCGCGCCATGTCGGCGTTGGTCAGCCGGGCGGACGCCATGTCGGCGGGACCGGGGTCGAAGCCGACCACCTTCAGCTCGCCGGCGCTGTTGCGGTTGACCATGCTGCCGTCGCGCAGGTCGACCTCCACCATGGTGGCGCCGTCGAGCTTGGCTCCGCGCACGTTGGCGCCGCGCATGTCGGTGCGGAACAGCCGCGCGTCCGACAGGTCGGCCCCGCGCAGATCGGCGCCATAGAGGTCGGCATGGTCGAGAACCGTGCCGCGCAGGTCGGCGTCGCGCAGAATGGCGCCGGCCAGATGGGCGCCGGTCAGATTGCGCCCGGCCAGGGACAGGCCGGACAGGTCGAAGAAGGGCAGGTTGGCGCGGGCGCCGTTCGGCCGCCCCTCGGCGAAACGGACATGGCGCTCACACACGCGGTCGAGCTGGTCCTGGGTCAGGCGGATGCGGGATTTGCCGTCTTGTGCCATGGCCGGTCACGCGAAAAGGGCGTCGATGTCGGCCTGGGAGATCCCGCCGCCGCCATCGCCACCCGTACTGGCGGGCGGCGGGGGCGGTGGGGCCGGCTTCGCGACGGGAGGTGGTGGTGGCGGGGGAGGCGGAGGCGGAGGCGGAGGAGATGGGGGCATGTCGGTCGGCATCGGTTCCGCCCTGTCCGCCACTCCGGGCACGCTGCCGAACAGGGCGTCGATGGCGTCCTGGCTGACCTCCGGTCCGCCAAGCTGCGGGCCGTTCAGCAGATGCGCGTCGGGCCGGGTGTCACCCAGCTTGCGGTGCGAGGAGACCTCGCCCGTCGCCTGCTGCTGATCGGCGGCGGCGAGCCGCTCGACCCCCCAGATCTCGATCATCGTGTTCACGCGCTCTTCGATGTAGCGCAGCGTGTTGACGACCTTGGTGGTGCGTTGGCCGGTGATGTCCTGGAACGAGCAGGCGGTCATGATCTCGATGCACCACGCCTCGACCGCGTCGATCCGTTCGGCCAGATCGGCATCGTCGCGCGGGATCGACATGGTGATTTCCTGAATCCTCTCCGTCGCGTTCAGGATGTCGGTGGTGGCGCGTTCGGTGGCGGCGACGATCTCGTCCAACTCGCCGGTCGCCGCCTCGATCCGGTTGGAGCCGGTGTCGGTCGCCTTCAGCGCCGCGATGTCGCTGCGCGCCTCGCGCACCACCTGGGTGATGGCGGTCAGTTCCTGCTGGATGCGCGGATCCTCGCCGGGGAGGAGGGCGGTGAAGCTGCTGGGCGAGGCGCCGCCCAGCCGGTCGACCTGGGTCTCCAGCCTGTCGACCAGCCGGTGGAATTCATCGGAGGCGACGACGCGGCCCCGCCGGTCGCGCATGCGTAGAAACGCGCGTCCCCGCGCGGTCTGCGACAGCGCCTCCTCCATCTGTAGATATTCTTGCTCGGTCAGTTCGAGCAGTGGCCCGCCGCCCATCATACCCAACCCGTTTTTCGACAGCCACGCCGTCCCGGCAAGGCCGGGGCGAGGCGCAGCTTGTCCTATAGCATCAAATTTCTTTACCGGGAGTTTCCGCCGTGGCCGGGTTATCATCAACCCGGCGGTCTCGGGGGCGGTCTCGGGGGCGGGGCCCTGGGGGGCGGCCCTGGGAGCGGCAGGGGCGCCGGTGCGGCGCCGGTGCGGGGCCGCGGTGGACGGACTTGAACCGCCTCCGTATTTGTCCCAAATCAGCCCGGTCGATGACCTGTCCCACAAGAAATTCCCATCAAGAAAGGAAGAGACCATGAAGAGGACGGTGCGTCCGGTGGTGTTCGCGGCGGCGGTCGGAATGGCGGCGCTGACCGGTGGCGTTCCGCTCTCTCCCGCCGACTCGGCGCTGGGCCGGCTCGGTCACGCCCTCGGTCTCGGCGCCTCGCCGGCCGCGGCCGCCCTGCCGCTGGGGGCGGTCGGTGGCGGCACCATCGCCCCGATGCTGGAGCAGGTGACACCGGCCGTGGTGAACATCTCGGTGCTGAGCCAGGCGCCCCAGGCGGAAAATCCGCTGCTGCGCGATCCGTTCTTCCGCCGCTTCTTCAACCTGCCCGACCAGATGCCGCAGTCCCGTCCCCAGGTCAGCGCCGGATCCGGCGTGATCGTCGACGCCCGCAACGGCTATGTCGTCACCAACAACCATGTGGTCGAGAACGCGCAGGAGATCGCGGTCACGCTGAAGGACCGCCGCCGCCTGCGCGCCAAGCTGATCGGCCGCGACGCCGCCACCGACATCGCCCTGCTGCAGATCAAGGCCGAGGGGCTGACCGCCCTGCCGCTCGGCGACTCCGACCGCTCGCAGGTCGGCGACTTCGTCGTCGCCATCGGCAACCCGTTCGGGCTGGGCCAGACGGTGACCTCGGGCATCGTCTCCGCGCTCGGCCGCAGCGGGCTGAAGATCGAGGGGTACGAGGATTTCATCCAGACCGACGCCTCGATCAATCCCGGCAATTCCGGCGGCGCGCTGGTCAATTTCCAGGGCGAGCTGATCGGCATCAACACCGCCATCATCGGCCCGGCCGGCGGGTCGGTCGGCATCGGCTTCGCCGTGCCGGTCAGCATCGTCCGCTCGGTGATGGAGCAGCTGCGCGAATATGGCGAGGTGCGGCGCGGCCGGCTCGGCGTCGCCATCCAGGATCTGACGCCCGATCTGGCGGAAAGCATGAGCCTGAAGGGCGACGAGGGCGCGCTGATCGCCAAGATCGAACGCGGGTCGCCCGCCGACAACGGCGGTCTGCGCAGCGGCGACGTGGTGGTCGCGGTCGATGGGCGGCCGATCCGCAGCGCCACCGACTTCCGCAACCGCATCGGCCTTCTGCGCGTCGGCACGCCGGTGCAGTTGACGGTCATGCGCGAAGGCGGGCAAAAATCCGTCACCGTGCGCACCGCCCGCTGACAAACCACGCGGACAGCAGAGGAGCCTCCCCGTACCGGCATGATGCGTTCCAATCACCCCCGCCGCCCGGCCGCCCCGCCGGCTCCCTCGCCCGGCCGCAGCGCGGCCCAGCGCCAGCGCGAGATCGCGACGCTGCTGATGCGGCTCGACGCCATGCTGAAGCAGTCGGCGGAGCTGGCGCAGAATGCGCGCGAGCGGGTGTCGGTCGGCGGTCTGGCCCGCTACCGCCGGTTCAGCCGGCGGGTGCGCGACTTCTTCGCGCTGGCGGCGCTGACCCAGGAACGGCTGGACGCGGCACCGGAGGAGATGGAGGATCTGATCGATCCGATGACCACCGCGCTGGAGCGTCTGCATGCCCGCATGGTGGTCCAGTTCGTCGAGGGCAGCGCCGCCTTCTTCGCCAGCTTCTCGCGGGTCAAGGCCCTGCCCATCGGCACCCATGAGATGTGCGGCGTGGAGCTGCGCGGCGTCCTGGAAATCCGCAAGTTCCTCGACGACCCGCTTTATGAGGGGGAGCGCGGGCAGGCCCTGCGCGTCGGGGCCGACCGGGTCACCGCCCTGATCCGCCGGGTGATGGACCGTATCCCGCCGCTGCCCGATTTCGGCGACGAGCCCAGCATCGGGCCGCGCGGCACGCTGAACAGCCCGTTGAAGGGCCCCAACGCCCATATGCCGCCCGGCCGCGCCGCCACCCGTCCCGCCGCCGCCCGCCCTCCGGTTCCGCCGTCCGCCCCGCCGGCGCCACCCCCCGGCACCGAAGTCCGCTCGCTCAGCCTCGACCAGTTCGAGGACGAGGATGAGGAGTATGGCGAGGAATAAGCGGGGGAGAGGGCGGGAGTGACGGTTCCCCCTTCGCCTTCGCTCCCGTCACCGCTTACCGGCGGTGCTTGCCGTCATCCGCCGTCAGGGCGCCGACCGCGGCGCCGGCGGCACCGCCCAGCAGGCCGCCATAGACCGCGCTGCCGCCGGTGACGGCACCGACGACGGCGCCGCCGGCCGCCCCGATGGCGCCGCCGGTCAGGGCGCGGTTCTCGCGATGGTTCAGGTTCGAACAGCCGCCGAGCAGGGTGGCACCGATCATCAGCGCCAGCGCTCCGGTGTTGAATGTCCGCATGGTCGTCTTCATCGATCTCTTCCTTCAAAGGCACGGCAAACAAAAGGACCGTCGCCGGTACCGTGTCACCGGACCCGTGGCGGTCACGTTTATGTTTGGGGAGCGGGCGCGGCCTTTGCTGTGACCATTTCGGGGTATCCGCGCCGCCCGACCGGAGTAGGCGGCCCTTTTCGGGCGGGCCGCCCGCCGGATACGGCCCTGGCGCCCCTTCCGGGCCTTCTCCTTCCGGAGAATGGATTAGAGACGAACGGACAGTTGCACTGTTTGCGGGAGTCACCCACTATCCGGGGAGCCGGGTGAAATCCAGCGTCGCCGGTCCGCAATCTCCGTTTCATTGGGGCCTATGGAAGACATCGACCGCCAAAGGACACTCGCCTATTTTGAAAGGCTGGGAAAGAAGCGCGTGCGCCTTTATACCGCCATCGACTGCGAGCGGTTTCTCGGTGATTGGCAGGTCCGCGAGCTGGCCGACCAGTGGCTCGACGCCAAGAACGCGGAGGACCGGCCGCGGCCACCGGGATGGCCGTTGCTGCGGCGATTGTTGCCCGACCGCCAGCCCTGACGCTTTGCGCCTCAGCGCCGTTCCGGGAAAAGTCCCAGCAGCCCGTCGCGGCTTGCCGCGCAGACGCCGCGTTCGGTGATCAGGCCGGTCACCAGCCGCGCCGGCGTCACGTCGAAGGCGTAATTGGCGACCGGGCTGCCATCCGGGGTGACGCGCACCGTCGCGATCCGGCCGTCGGCGGTGCGGCCGGTCATTTCGCTCACCTCGCGGCCGTCGCGCTGTTCGATGGGGATGTCGCGCAGCCCGTCGGCGATGGTCCAGTCGATGGTCGGCGACGGCAGCCCGACATAGAAGGGCACACCGGTGTCATGCGCGGCCAACGCCTTCAGATAGGTGCCGATCTTGTTGCAGACATCGCCGGTCGCGGTGGTGCGGTCGGTGCCGACGATGCAGAGGTCGACCTTGCCATGCTGCATCAGATGGCCGCCGACATTGTCGGCGATGACGGTGTGTGGGACGCCATGCTGCTTCAGCTCCCAGGCGGTCAGGCTGGCCCCCTGGTTGCGCGGACGGGTCTCGTCGACCCAGACATGCAGCGGGATGCCCTGCTCGAAGGCGGCATAGACGGGGGCGAGCGCCGTGCCCCAGTCGACGGTGGCGAGCCAGCCGGCATTGCAGTGGGTCAGCACATTCACCGGCTCCCCCGGCCCCTTGCGTCCGGCGGCGGCACCGATCAGGGCGGAGCCGTGGATGCCGATCGAGCGGTTGATCTCGACATCCTCGTCGGCGATGGCGGCGGCTTCCGTCTCGGCGGCCTCGACGCGCCGCGATTCGGGCAGCGGCGCCAACAGGCCGCGCATGCGCTCCAGCGCCCAGCGCAGATTGACCGCCGTCGGGCGGGTCGCCAGCAAGGTGGCGCACGCGTGTTCCAGCCCGCGGTCACTCGGGTCGTCGCGCAGGGCCAGGGCCACGCCATGGGCCGCGGTGGCGCCGATCAGCGGAGCGCCGCGCACCAGCATGGCGCGGATGGCGTGGGCGGCCTCCTCCAGGCGGGTCAGGCGGACGATGGCGAATTCGTGCGGCAGACGGGTCTGGTCGATGATGGCGATACCTCCCCCGCTTCCGTTCCCGCTGTCCGGCCATATGGTGCGATAGGCCGTCCCGTCGATCCGCATACCACCTTCCTCCCCATGCCGGTCCCAAGTCCGTCCGGACCTTACCAAGGCGGGATGCCTTTGTCGGCACCTCGTAATAGGTGGTGGCTGCCGCCGTTTCAACGCGGGTAGCGTTCGGCGGAACGGTCCCCGCCGGACCGTGTTACTGTTTCCGGTCAAGTATGAAGTGGCACCATCCCCACATGGTCTCCGACACGATGCCGTTGCGCGCGCTGCGTTCCCATCCCTCTCCACTCTACCGGCTGCCCGGTTCGGCGCTGGTCCTGATCGCCTGCACCGCCGCGGTTCTGCTGACCATCGGCTTGTCGGCCATCTTCGCCTGGCGCGATCGGGCCGAGGCGGTGCGGCAGGCGACCGGCGTCGCCGGCAACATCGCGCTTCTGGCGGCCGAGCATGCCGCCCGGCTGATCGAGACCGGCGATCTGCTGCTGACCCAGGCGGCGGCGCTGGCCGGTCCGGCGGGAGCGCCCTTGCCGACCGATGCGGCGACGCGCGAGCGCATGGCCCTGCTGGTGGCCAGCGCCCCTCCCATGGTGGGGCTGGAGATTCGCGACGCATCCGGGGCCCTGCGCCTGTCGAGCCTGCCGGACGAGGCTGACGCCGCGGCGCCGGCCGCGAAACCCGTTCTGAGACCGGAGGGCAGGGCCATCGGCGCCGGCCGGATGGATGGCCGGGCGGTGGTGACGCTGGCGCAGCCGCTTGCGGGCGGCACGCCGCGTGGCTGGGCAGTCGCCGGGCTGGACGCGCGGGCCTTCCGCGACGTCTACCGCTCGCTCGACGTCGGTTATGGCCACAGCATCTCGATCCTGCTGCCGGACGGCACCCCTCTGCTGCGCGAGCCGGCGGGGGATGGCGCCGACCGGGACGCCAATCGGGACGCCAACCAGGCTGGAGACATCGTCGTGACCCGCCGGGTCGCCGACACCGGCCTGACGGCCCGGGTGGCCATCGCCACCGACAGCGTGCTGCGACGCTGGAGCGAACGGCTGTGGGTCTATGCCGCCTTCGCCGCCGCGGCCTGCGCCACGGTGGCGGTGATCGGCGCCCTCGCCATCCAGCGCGCCCGGCGCGAGCGCGAGGCGGAGGACGCCCTCCAGCACGCCTACGACACGCTGGAGGAGCATGTCCATCAGCGCACCGCCCAGTTGGAGCGCACCAACGCCCAGTTGGAGGCGGCGCTGACCGACAAGGAGGTGCTGCTGAAGGAGGTCCAGCACCGCGTGAAGAATAATCTTCAGGTCATCTGTAGCCTGCTGCGCCTTCAGGCCGCCCGCATCGACGAGCGGGCCCGCCGCGGTTTCGACGAAAGCCTGCGCCGCATCCAGACCATGAGCCTGCTGCATGAGCTGCTCCACCGCTCCGAGGAGCCGGCCCACATCAATTTCGCCGACGCTCTGCGCCAGATGTGCGACGGGCTGGTCCGCTCCGACAATCCGACCGCCGCCCGGCTGGAGCTGGAGGCGCAGGACTGGATCGTCGATGCCGACCGCGCCACCCCGCTGGCCATCGCCACCAGCGAGCTGGTGTCCAATGCCCTGCTGCATGCCTTCCCGCACGGGCATCCGGGCACCGTGCGCGTGCTGCTGGACCGGCAGGAGGCCGGCATGCGGCTGGTCGTGCGCGACGATGGCATCGGGCTGCCCCCCGGCATGCCGAGCCGGCACAAGCGCGCCAGCCACGGCGGCGCCAGCAGCGGGCTCGGCCTCAATCTGGTCCAGGCCCTGTCGCATCAGGCCGGCGCCACGCTGAAGATCGAGCGTGACGGCGGCACCATCTTCACCCTGACCATCCCAAACCTGCCGGTCCGTCAGCAGGCCAAGACGGCGGCATGAGGCGAAGCCACCGCCGGAAGGGAGTCCGGAAATGATCAGGGCCTTTCCATCCTGCCGGACGGGAAGGCCCCGATGCCGTGACGCGGACCGGCCGGTACCGGTCCGCCGACTATTCCAGCATGCTGCGCAGCATCCAGGCGGTCTTGTCGTGGATCTGCAGACGCTGGGTCAGCAGGTCGGCGGTCGGCTCGTCGCTGCCCTGCTCGGCGAGCGGGAAGACGCTGCGGATGGTGCGGGCGGCGGCCTCATGGCCTTCGACCAGCTGGCGGATCATGTCGTTCGCCTTGGGAACGCCGACCTCTTCCTTGATCGAGGCCAGCTCGGCGAACTGCGAGAAGCTGCCCGGCGCCGGATAGCCCAGCGCGCGGATACGCTCCGCGATCTCGTCCAGCGCCGTCCACAGCTCGGTATACTGGGTCATGAACATGGTGTGGAGCGTGTTGAACATCGGACCGGTGACGTTCCAGTGGAACGAATGGGTCTTGATGTAGAGCGCGAAGGTGTCGGCCAGAACCTTGCTCAGCCCCTCGGCGATGGATTTGCGGTCGGCGTCCGAGATCCCGATGTCGATCTTCATGCTTCTATCCTTGTTTCCTGGGTCCTGCATCATACCCCGGCATGGCGTGGCCGTCACCGGCGACGCCGCCCGGACAACAGCTTGGGCGCGGATGGCGGGTTTCAAGGCTGATGCGACCAAAGCACGCGGATGGCTGATCGGAAGGCGGCGTATGGATGGAGATGTCCGCGGCCTCAGCCGGCCCGCAGCCTGCCGATGAAGTGGGTCACCTCGCGGTTCAGCGTCACCGCCTGACCGTCCAGCAGTTCCGCGGCGCGCAACACCTCGCCGGCGGCGGTGCCGGTCTCGGCGGCGCTGGTCGAGACGGTGCCGATGGTCTGCGAGACCTCGGCGGTGCCGGCGGCGGCCTCCTGGACGTTGCGGGTGATCTCCTGGGTGGCGGCGGCCTGCTGCTCCATGGCCCCGGCGATGGAGCCGACGATCTCATCGATGCCGACCACCGTCTCGCCCACCCCCTTGATGGCGGTGACGGCGGCGCCGGTCACCTGCTGCATGCCGGCGATCTGGGTGCCGATATCCTCGGTGGCCTTGGCGGTCTGGTTGGCGAGATTCTTGACCTCGCTCGCCACCACGGCGAAGCCCTTGCCGGCCTCCCCGGCGCGGGCGGCCTCGATCGTGGCGTTCAGCGCCAGAAGGTTGGTCTGGGCGGCGATCGAGTTGATCAGGCCGACGATCTCGCCGATGCGCTGGGCGGCGTCGGACAGGCCGACGACATGGGCGTTGGTCTCCTCCACCGCCCGCACGGCACCGCGCACCATGTCGAAGGAGCGGCGGACCTGGCCGCCGATCTCGGCGATGGAGGCCGACATCTCTTCCGTCGCGGCGGCGGCGGTCTGGACGCTGGCGCCGGCCTGGGCGCTGGCGGCGGCGACGGTCGCCGCCTGCCGGTTGGCGCTTTCGGCACGCTCCAGCATGCCGGCGGCGTTGCCGCGCACCTGATGGGCGCCGGCCCCCACCTGCTGCACCACCTCGGCCACGCGGGCCTCGAACAGGTCGGCCAGCTCCTGGATGGCGCGGCGCTTTTCCGCCTCGGCCTGCGCCTTCTGGCGTTCCTGGTCGGCGGTCAGCCGTTCCACCTCGCGCGCGTTGGTCTGGAACACCTCCAGCGCGCGGGCCATGGCGCCGATCTCGTTGCGCATCCAGCCGCTCCCCACCACGGTGTCGAGCTTTCCCGCCGCCAGATCGGCGGTGTTGCTCGACAGCTGCTGCAACGGCCGGGTGATGGAGCGGGCGAGCAGCAGCCCGGCCGCCATCATCGCCAACAGCAGCCCGCCCATCACCAGCGCGAAATCGCGGCGGGCCGAGGCGGCGGCGTTGCGGGTGGCCTGGGTGGCGGCGGCGGTGGAGCGGCCGATGGCCGCCTGGGTCTCCATGACCTTGGCGGTCAGGGCGGCGAACTGGTCGTCGGTATGGGCCATCATCGGGATGCCGATCAGGCGGTCGATGGCCGCCATCTGGTTCATCTCCTCCACCGCCTTGGCATAGGCGCCGATCCGGGCCGACACCTCGTCCAGCATCGACCGTTCCGACCCGTCCAGCGGCATGGCGCGCAGTTCCGCCACGGTGGTGCGTGCCCTGCCCAGATTGGCGGCGATGGCGTCGCGCATGGCCTGGAGCTTCGCCTCCTCGATGCCGGAGCCGGACAAGGCCAGATGCCGTGACACGTCGCTGTGGATGACATAGGCGATGGCGACCAGCCGGTCGATCCGGCCGAGACGCTCCGCCGCCTCGCTGTGGATGGAATCCACGGCGACCAGCGCCTGCTCCGACTGGCGGTCGGCAAGGACCAGGGCCGCCACGGTCAAGAAGATCCCCATCAGGGGGGCCGCGAAGATCCGGCCCGCCACCGACAGGCCAGACAGACGCGCAAAGACACCGCCCTTCATCCCACCCCCCTCACTCACTCGACCAGCACCGACGCGTCTCACCGGGTCACGGACCGGCGATCACTTGTAGATGCCGACATAGGCGACCAGCTCCTGGCCAGGAACGCGCTTCACATAGGTGACCTTCGGCTCGATCTTGTTGG
Organism: Azospirillum sp. B510; assembly: GCF_000010725.1. Taxonomy (NCBI): domain Bacteria; kingdom Pseudomonadati; phylum Pseudomonadota; class Alphaproteobacteria; order Rhodospirillales; family Azospirillaceae; genus Azospirillum; species Azospirillum sp. B510. The sequence goes on from NC_013854.1 coordinate 226,489, forward strand.
TGGCGGGGTTCAGCCAGCGGTATTCGACCCAGCCCTCTCCCTTGTCCTTGGCGACGGCCAGCACGTCCTGGACGATGAAGCGGCCATCCGGGTCCTTGACGTTGATGACGCTCTGGCCGACGCCGGCCGGACGCGGCGGGTAGACCTTCCACACGCCGGAGAAATCGACGACGTTGACGTAGATCTCGCCATGTTTGAACGGGCCCTCGCTGTTGAAGGCCTTGGCGGCTTCGTCCAGCCCCTGGGCGGCGATCAGGTCGGCGGCCTTCAGGGTGATGGATTTGGCCTCCTCCTGGGTCGGCTTGGCTTCCTGCGCGGTGGCGGGCGAGGACAGCGGGGCGGAAACGACAGTCCCGACAGCGATCAGGGCGACCGTCAGAAAACGAAACCACAGACGCATGTGATCTTTCCTCAAGAAGTGCGGGGCCGCCGGGTGACGCCGGCTGTCCCTGAGAGTGTTGTTCGGCCGTCATCGCCTTCGCGTGAGGCCATTATCGCGGCAGCATACTAACAGAAAGTTTCACTGATTTGTCCGTTGCATTTCGTCACGATCATGACGCATTGCAGCATCGCAATATTACCGGAGTATGGAAACTTTCTACGCTTGCGGGTGTTCTTCATTTCGATTTGAACGCTTTGGGCGTGCTGGCGGGGAGGCGGGTCGGAGAGTGGCGACGTTGCCCGCGCCGATGCGGCTCATCGACGCGCCGGCCCTTCCGCCGGCCCGCGCGTGACGGTTTGCCGCCCCTTTTTTCCATCGACAGCCGCGTCGTTCGGGTGGAGCATCGAAGGTCAGGTGCGGGCACTTCTCCGGTCCGGGACCCGATGCGCTCCGCACGCTGCTGTCCGCCGCCGCCCGATCCGGACGTGTTTTGTTTCAACGTGCCGATTTCCTTGAACGTTCAGGTCTGACTGTTCACATGCGAACGGGCCGCCCCGGCGGCCGGCGCCTGATCTCCGGCCCCGGCAGCCCCGGTCAAGATGGCCTTGGTCGAGATGGCCCCGGCCACGACGGCCCGAAGCTTCGACGGGAGGTGTGAATGCCGCATACCCAAATCCGGACGGCCCGCTGCGCGGCGCTGGTCGGCCCCTATCTCGCCGGCAAGACGACATTGCTGGAAAGCCTGCTGTTCGCCGCCGGGGCCGTCACCCGCAAGGGCAGCGTGCGCGACGGCAATGCCGTGGGCGACAATTCGCCGGAGGCGAAGGCCAGGTCGATGAGCACCGAGCTGAACGTCGCCTCCTTCGACTATCTGGGGGAGCGCTGGTCGATCCTCGACTGCCCGGGCTCGGTGGAGTTGACGGGGGAGGCTCAGGCGGCGCTGATGGCCGCCGACATCGCCATCGTGGTGGCGGAGGCGGCCCCCGAGAAGGCGGTGCTGCTGGCCCCGCTGTTCAAGGTGCTGGACGACCACCGCATCCCGCATCTGCTGTTCATCAACAAGATAGACACGCTGGGGGACCTGCGCGTGCGCGACGTCGTCGCCGCCTATCAGGAGGTCTCGGCCCGCAAGCTGGTCCTGCGCGAGGTTCCGCTGCGCGAGAACGGCCAGATCACCGGGCTGGTCGATCTGGTCAGCGAGCGCGCCTGGCGCTTCAATCCGCACAAGCCGTCGGATCTGGTGGCGCTGCCCGACAGCGTCCGCGACTGGGAGGCCGAAGCCCGGCAGGCGATGCTGGAATCGGCCGCGGACTTCGACGACGGCCTGCTGGAGAAATTGCTGGAGGACATGGCCCCCGACAGCGCCGACCTGTACGAGACGCTGGCCCATGAACTGGCGGACGATCTGATCGTCCCGGTCTTCTTCGGATCGGCGGAGAATGACAACGGCATCCGCCGCCTGCTGAAGGCCCTGCGGCACGAGGGGCCGGAGGTCGCGGCCACCGCCGCCCGCATCGACATTCCGGCCGATGCGGCGGTGGCGGCGCAGGTGGTCAAGACGATGATGGGCTCCCATGCCGGCAAGCTCAGCCTCGCCCGCATCTGGCGCGGCACCGTCACCGACGGCATGACGCTGGGAGGGGAGCGGGTGTCCGGCATCTTCCAGCTGTTCGGCCGCGACCAGACCAAGGTTCCGCAGGCGGTGGCCGGCGATCTCGTGGCGCTCGGCCGGCTGGAGACGGCGGCGACCGGCGACCGGCTGACCGGGACGGCCAATCTCGGCCCGCCCGCCGACTGGCCCGCCGCCGCCCCGCCGGTCCATGGGCTGGCGCTGCGCGCCGAGAACCGCAATGACGAGGTGAAACTGTCCGCCGCCCTCCAGAAGCTGCGGGAGGAGGATCCGTCCCTGACGCTCGACCAGTCGGCCGAGACCGGGGAGTTGGTGCTGTGGGGCCAGGGCGATGTCCATCTGAAGCTGGCGATGGACCGGCTGCGCAGCCGCTTCAACGTCGCGGTGAAGGGGCTGCCGCCCCAGGTTCCCTACAGGGAGACGATCCGCAAGGGCACCAGCCATCACGCCCGTTTCAAACGCCAGACCGGGGGGCATGGCCAGTTCGCCGACATCCATGTCGAGATCCGGCCGCTGCCGCGCGGATCGGGCATCCAATTCGAGGATGCGGTGGTTGGCGGCGCCGTGCCGCGCCAGTATATCCCGTCGGTGGAGGCCGGCGTGCGCGAGGCGTCGGTGCGCGGGCCGCTCGGCTTTCCGGTGGTGGATTTCGCGGTGGCGCTGACCGGCGGCCAGTTCCATGCCGTCGACAGCTCCGACATGGCGTTCAAGACGGTGGCGCGGCAGGCGATGGCCGATGCCCTGCCATCCTGCGAGCCGGTGCTGCTGGAGCCGATCCTGACCGTCACCATCGCGGTGCCCAGCGCCTTCACCCCGAAGGTGCAGCGTCTGGTCAGCGGCCGGCGCGGCCAGCTTCTGGGCTTCGACGCGCGGCCGGGATGGCCCGGCTGGGACGAGGTGAAGGCCTGCATGCCCCAGGCCGACATGCAGGATCTGATCGTGGAGCTGCGTTCCCTCACCTTCGGCGTCGGCAGCTACAGCGCCGAGTTCGAGCGGCTTCAGGAGGTGGTCGGCAAGGCGGCCGACCGGGCCGTCGAAATCCGCCGCGACATGCTGGCGGCGCAATAAGGGGTCGGACGTTCCGTCACCCGGCAGGCCATGATCCGGCTGGCGGATGGAGGAACGTCCGTTCCGACGACCGCTTGCCCCTTACCGCGCGTCGGAGGCGGCGAACTCCTTCACCTTGGTCTTCAGAAGCTCGAAGGTTCCGTTCAGGTCGTTGGCGGAACTCAGGACCTGGGTGGACATCTCGCCGCTCTTCGAGGCGGTGTGGGCGACGGCGTCGATGTGGGCGGCGACCAGCCGGGTGCTGTCGGCGACCGACCGCACCCGTTGGGCGATGTCGTGCGTGGTCGCCTCCTGCTGCTCGGTGCTGGCGACGATGGCGGACGAGATCTCGCGAACCTGCGAGATCACCAGCCCGATGTTCTTGATCGCCTCGACCGTCTGCTTGGTCTGGTCCTGGACCATGGAGATCTGGCCGGTGATGTCCTCGGTCGCCTTCGCGGTCTGGTTGGCCAGATTCTTGACCTCGCCGGCGACGACGGCGAAGCCCTTGCCAGCCTCGCCGGCGCGGGCCGCCTCGATGGTGGCGTTCAGGGCGAGAAGGTTGGTCTGGCTGGCGATGTCCTGGATCAGCTTGATCACCGCCCCGATCTTGCTGGCGGTTTCCGCCAAACCCTGGACCATCGAGTCGGCCCGCTCGGTCTCGTCCGCCGCCTTGTTGGAGATGCCGGCCGCCTTGTCGATCTGTTGGGCGATCTCGTTGATCGAGCTGGCGAGCTGTCCGGTCGCGGCGGCGACGGCCTGGGTGTCGGCGGATACCTGATTGGCGGAGACGGTGGCCTGCTCCATCTTCTCCTCGCCCTGCTGGGCCAGGCTGGACAGGGAATGGGCGATGGTCTGCATGCCATCGGCCATCACCGCCGACCGGCCGGCGAGTTCCGACACCTCCTCCGCCAGCTTGTGGCTGCGCTGGCGTTCGTCCTGCAGGACGGTCAGATCCTTCCAATAGGTGATGACATAGTCCTTGCCGCCCTGCTGGCAGGCGACCAGCGTCACCTCGACCGGAACGAGGCTGCCGTCCAGCCGGCGATGATACCAGTCGAAGCGGACGAAACCGTCCCGTGCCGCCTTGGTGATGTATTGCACCGCCACCTCCCGCGACGACCGCCCGTCCGGCTGCGTCGTCGGCGACAGGGCGGAGGGCTGGATGCCGACGATGTCGGACCGCGACCGTGCCCGCAGGAAGCGCACCGCCGCGTCGTTGCAGGCGCGGAAGCCGTCCATGGTGGCGATCAGGATCGGGTCGGCCGATTTGTCGAACGCCATCAGGCTCAGCACGTCGTCCGGGGAGGGGGCGTTCTTCGCCGTGTCGTTCCGCTCTTCCCGGCCCAGCAGCAGGCCGCCGGCGAGGATCGCCAACCCGACGACCAAGGCCAGCCAGAAGGCCCAGCCGGACAGCACGGACGGACCGCTTGCCGCCAGCAAGGCGGCCGGCACGGCCAGACCACAAACCACGACGCCGGCAACCCGCCGGCCGCTCGATGCTTCGACCATTGACGCTATCCCCGATGATGCTCTCTGCGTGCGACTGTGCGCGCCAAAATCTTCATGGCCGCACTTAAAAGGATAAAAAGTTAAATAAGATGTAAAGGCTCAATCAGGGCGAGGTGTGATTTGTATTTCACAATTGAAATGGAGTTGTGAGAAAGGGAATCGCGAGAAGTTCATTCACAAATCAGCGACATAAATAATTTTATAATAATTTTATTGATCCACTATAGTCGGCGTTCAAGATTGTCAATTTTCTTGATTGCGCATATGCCTGATTAACGGGATCGTTGGGCAGGCCAAACAAAAACCCGCCGGCGGAAAATCGCCGGCGGGTTCGGAACCGTGCCCATCCCAAGCTCCGGGCGCCATGGCTTTGGACGCCACCGCTTGAAACGATGGATCAGCCCAGCTTCTGCTTGGCCATCGCGCCCAGGCGCAGGCGAAGCGCGTTCAGCTTGATGAAGCCTTCCGCGTCCTTCTGGTTGTAGACGCTGTCCTGCTCGAAGGTGACGTAGTCCATGCGGTAGAGCGAGTTGGGCGACTTGCGGCCGACGACCGTGACGTTGCCCTTGAACAGCTTCAGACGGACGGTGCCGTTGACCAGCGACTGGGTCTGGTCGATCAGCGCCTGGATGGCCAGACGCTCCGGGCTCCACCAATAGCCGCAATAGATCAGCTCGGCATAGCGCGGCATCAGCTCGTCCTTCAGGTGGCCGGCGCCACGGTCGAGCGTGATGCTCTCCATGGCGCGGTGCGCCACCAGCAGGATGCTGCCGCCCGGGGTCTCGTAGACGCCGCGCGACTTCATGCCGACATAGCGGTTCTCGACCAGATCGAGACGGCCGATGCCGTTCTCGCCGCCCAGCCGGTTCAGCTCGGTCAGCAGGGCCGCCGGCGACAGCGCCTTGCCGTCGATGGCGACGGCGTCACCATTCTTGAACTCGATCTCGATGTAGGTCGGGGTGTCCGGCGCCTTTTCCGGGGCGACGGAGCGGGTGTACATGTCCTCGTCCGGCTCGACCCACGGATCCTCCAGCGCCTTGCCCTCGTAGGAGATGTGCAGGAGGTTGGCGTCGGTGGAGTAGGGGGCCTCGCCGCGCTTGTCCTTCGCGATCGGAATCTGGTTCTTCTCGGCGTAGTCCAGCAGCGTGGTGCGGCTGTTCAGGGTCCATTCGCGCCACGGCGCGATCACCGAGATGTCCGGGCGCAGGGCGTAATAGCCCAGCTCGAAGCGGACCTGGTCGTTGCCCTTGCCGGTGGCGCCATGGGCGACGGCGTCGGCGCCGACCATGTTGGCGATCTCGATCTGGCGCTTGGCGATCAGCGGCCGGGCGATCGAGGTGCCGAGCAGGTAGGTGCCCTCATAGAGCGTGTTGGCGCGGAACATCGGGAAGACGAAGTCCCGCACGAATTCCTCGCGCAGGTCGTCGATGAAGATGTTTTCCGGCTTGATGCCCAGAAGCTCGGCCTTCTTGCGGGCGGGCTCCAGCTCCTCGCCCTGGCCGAGGTCGGCGGTGAAGGTCACCACCTCGCAGGAATAGGTCTCCTGCAGCCACTTCAGGATGACCGAGGTGTCGAGGCCGCCCGAATAGGCGAGCACCACTTTCTTGATCTGTTTGCCGGACGCGCCGCTCATGGGACTGCTCTTGCAGTAGAGAAAGGTAAGGCCGCGACCGTACGGCCTTTCCCGCCCGCCTTCAAGCCCCCGTGCCCGTTCCGCTCGCCGCCGCCGCCCTTTCCCGCAGCGCCGACACCGCGAACAGCAGGCAGGCGGCGGCGGTGAAGAAGGCCAGCCCGTGCCGGGTCAGGTCCATCGCCGCCCCGGCCAGCACCGGCCCGGCCAGCGCGCCGACCCCCCACATCAGCCCCATGGCGGCATAGATGCCGACCAGCTCCGCCCCCTGGAATCGGCTGCCGACGACGGCCAGCATGATGGTGTAGACGCCGACGAAGGCGCCGCCCCAGATGAACAGAAGAACATAGGTCGCGACCTCGCTCATCAGCGCGAAGGGCCAGGCGAGCGCCCCCAGCGCGGCGCAGGCCGCCAGCCCGATCACCAGCGTCAGCCGATCCATCTTGTCGCCGAGCCAGCCGATCGGAAGCTGCAGAAGGATGGCGCCGATCATCATGCAGGACATCAGGCTGGTCGCCCCGGTCTCCGACCAGCCGAGCTTGGTGGCGTAGATCGCCAGGAAGGACAGGCCGGCGGTCTCGATGGCGGCGTTCAGCATGATGGCGCCGATGGCGACCGGGGCCAGCCGGATGAAATGCAGCGGCCCCTCGTGCGACGGCTCCTCGAACTCCGGCGCCTGGACGCGGGGGGAGGCGACCAGCAGCGCCCCGGCGGCGGCCACCCCGGCGCCGGCCAGATAGGGCAGCGCCCCGCCCGATCCCAGCAGCGACAGCATCAGCGGCCCCAGCGCGAAGCCGGACGACAGCGCCGCGGTGTAGACCGCCATGGCGCGGGCGCGGGTCGCCTCGCCGCTCAGGCTGTTGGTCCAGGTCTCCGACATGACGAACAGGGTTTCCGACGCGGCGCCCAGCAGGATGCGCAGGGGAAACCACAGCCAGACCGGCGTCGCGGGAAACAGGGCGAGCAGGACCGCCGAGCCGAGCAGGGCGAGAATCACCAGCCGGCGGGCGCCCAGCCGGGCGACGATCCGCGGCAACAGCACCGCCATCCCCAGAACCCCCAGCGCATGCATCGCCGCGTTGGCCCCGATGGTCAGGTCGCTCAGATTCTGCCGCGACAGATCCAGCGCGATCAGCGCCGCGCTGAGGCTGTAGGTCAGCCCGAACATCATCGCGGTGGCGATCACCGCCGCGCGGGACAGAAGGCCGCCGTTCGGCTCGATGCCGGCCGGGGCGTGGGTGTCGTGGGTCATGATGGTTGCGTGTCCAGCCGGTCGGAGGGGGTGCGCAGCCGGCCGAGGAAGCTGCGGAGTCGCAGACGCCACGGCAGGCGGGAGCGGTCGACGATGCGGGAGAGCGCCGATGCGTAATCCAGCACGAATCCCGGTGTCCAGCTCATCGCGTCGGCCCGGCTGCGGATCAGCGACGCGACCCAGATGTCGGGGTCCATCAGCAGCCGCAACAGGCGCAGCCAGGGAGAGCGGCTGGCCAGCACCCCTTCCAGCGTGGCGTCCAGCGCGGCCGCGACCACCACCGAGCAGTTGCGGTTGGCGAGGTTGTAGGTATTGTCCTGCCGGTAACCCGCCCAGAAGGCGCGCAGGCGGCGCAGGTTGTAGGTGCGGAATTCGACGCTGGCATCGGCCGGGCACCAGTCGGCCACCTCCTCCTCGTAGGAAGGCAGGAAGCGGCCGGGCACATCGTTCTCCGCGCCGGTGCGCAGCGCGGTCACGAAATTGACGCCCGTCCGGTCGAACTCGGTCGCCGGATAGTGGCTGATATAGAGGTCGGGCGCCAGTTCCAGGGCCGAATGCCCGGTGGAGACCACGCCGTTGCGGTCGATGGCGGCGATGTAGCGGTCGATCACCAGCCGCCGGTCCAGCGGCGCCGTCGCCGTCGCGACCGGCGTCCACACCCGCACCACCAGCGGCCGGTCATGGTGGATGACCGGGTCGGGGTCCTCGCCGATCAGGACGGGCGCGTTGTCGTACCAGCCCCGTCCGGAGAAGATCGGCAGGTTGAGGATCGCCGCCTCGTCCTCCAGATCGCGCAGCAGCATCCCCAGGCGCAGCAGAATCCAACCCGACAGGCCAACGAACAGCCCGATGCACAGCGGCATGTTGCGGTCGGACGGCAGCGGCCATTCCATCAGCAACATCGCCGCCAGCGCCAGTTCCGCCAGCCCGAACGCCACCAGCAGCCGCCACATCCGCACGCGGACGAGCACCGCGGCGCCGGCGCGGTTGAAGCCGTCGAGCGCCAGCAGGCTGGCGAGGGGAAGCGCCAGCGTCCAATCATGCAGCAGCGGGGAAACCAGCAACAGCGCCCCGGTGAGGATCGCCAGCACGGCGCGGATCAGAGCGAATCGGCGGCTGGCGTCCGCCGCGCCGGACAACGCCATCGGCAGGCCGATCAGACCGCCCGTGATGAAGGCGACCCCCAGGATGGCATAAGTGAGGCCGGCCAGCCCGTCCAACAGGCCCACCGCCAGCGACAGACCCACCCCCATCAACATGAGGCCGAGCAGGGCGATCACATGCCAGTGCGAGCGGAAGGCGCGGGGGCCGATCAGCAGGAACGCAAGTTTCAGCATCGGCTTGCCCGGATCGGGACGAACGGGGAACGTTTCATGTCTCAACTGGTGATCCGGCAACCGAACCCTGTCAAGACGGCCATCCCCATCGGGCGAAGGGTCAGTCGATCTTCTCGCCGGCGTAGGTGCCCCAGAAATCGGCGCGCTTCATCCAGCCGCGATAGCCCTTCACATCGACTTCGCACCAGTCGTCGCGGCACTTCTTCAGCGAGCCGATGACGCCCGGTTCGGCCCGCGCCACGACGGCGCTGTCGCCGCGCGGCGCATCGTAGATCGCGCGGGTCTGGCCGACGATCAGCACGCCGCGGCGGCCGGACAGGGCGCTCTGGTGCACCCAGCCCTCCGCCCCTTCCCAATCGCGGATGCGGCGCCAGGTGTCGAATTCCTGGATGATCTCCACCGGCATGTCCTTGCGCTTGAAGACCCACTCGATGGGATAGCTGCCGTTGGGGCCGGAGCGCAGATTGACCTCGCCAACACGCACGGTGACGAAGCGGGGGATCGGCAATCCCGAGGCATGGGTCGGATCCTTGCTCTCCGCCGCCAGGGCGGCATCGCCGCCGGCCGCGACAAGCCCCACCCCCAACCCCATGATCAGGGCCAGAGCGGCGAGGACGGAGCGGCGGACAGGCATGGCGGCACCGGGGCTGACGGACGGGAACGGGAAACCGGGCCGCACTATAGTGACCACCCGTTCGATTGGGCAAGCGCGGCTCCCTCCCCTCCACCCGCACCGGTTCATTTGCCGCCGGCCTTGCCCGGCACTGGTCACCCCGGGCCTGCGGGGAGTAGGATCGCGCCATGAACGACCAGCAACCGCCCGACGACAACCGGACGCGCATGGCGGCGAATCTCGGGGCCGCCGTGGCGATCATCATCGTGCTGGGGCTGGGCTATTGGCTGATGGGCGCCCTGATGCAGCAGTCGAAGAACGAGGATTGCCTGCTGGCCCGCCAACGGAGTTGCGGCGGCGTGGAGGCGCGTTGAGCGCCCGCGGCGTGGAGTTCATGGCGCAAGGTTCATGGCGCAAAGTTCATGGCGCAAAGTTCATGGCGCGGCGTTCATGGCCGGGGAACCCGTCGCCCCGCTTCCTGCCGAGGGTGCGGCATTTCGTCCTCATCCGGTTCCTCCAGCGCTGAGCGCGCGATGGCCAGGATGTTGTCCAGCCGGATGATCAACTCGTTCTCGCATAAGGACGAGCGTGCCGCCGCGGCTTCCCGCATGATGGCGCGCAAGGCATCGTTTCGTGTCATCTCCACCTCCGATCGCGGTCCGCTCCGGGCGCTGTCCTTTCGACTGTGAACAACTTCACTGCGCGCCTCCCGTTGCATCGCATACCCATTTATGCATCAGCAACGGAGGGGCTCTCCCATGCACATGCGCAACATCAGAGTGAACGGCAAGCGGACCAGCATGAAGCTGATGCCGGTGGAATGGGACTCCTTGGAGGAAATCTGCACCCGCGAGAACATGACGCTGAGCGAACTGGTGTCGAAGATCGACGCCGAATGCCGGGACAGCGACAATCTCACCGGCTGCGTCCGCGTCTATGCGCTGTGCTATTTCCGCAGGGCCGCCGCCCTGTCGGAGCCGATGCCGCGCCTGCGTCTGCCGGCGACCGTGGCCTACGCCGCCGAATAAGCCGCCGCTCCGGTCGTCTTCGCCCGCGCGCTCTCCGTCGGAGGGGGCCCGTGGCGCGACCCCGGCCGGCACCCCATGTTCGACGCAAGGCCCCTTCAGGTGGCCGCCATCCTTCCTTGCGTCGAGCCAAGCGGTGCGCCAATGCCGGATGTCCAGCAGTTTCCCGTCTACAGCGTCGGCGAACGGCGGGCGGATGCCGCCGTTCATGCCATCGGGGTCACGGCGGGGATCGCCGGCTTTCTCTGGCTGCTGGAGGCCGGCCTGTTTTCCGGAACCGTTCCGCTCCATACGGCGCTGGCGCTGACCGTCTACGGGCTGGGGCTGGTGGGAATGTTGACGGCATCGGCCGCCTACAACCTCGCTCCGCCCGGCTTCGGCAAGGCGCTGCTGCGGCGGGTCGACCATGCGATGATCTTCGTGATGATCGCCGGCACCTATACCCCCTTCACGCTCGGTTTGGGCCAGGGGATCGGGCTGGGCGGCGCCGTCTGGGGAGGGGCCGCCGTCGGCGCCGCGCTGAAGCTGCGCTTTCCCGGCCGGTTCGACCGGCTGGGGCTGGCGCTCTATCTCGGGCTCGGCTGGGCGGTGGTGACCGCGCTCGAACCCTTGGGATCGGTGCTGTCGGCGCCGGCCCTGTGGCTGCTGGTCGGCGGTGGGCTGCTCTACACCGTCGGCGTCGCCTTCCACCTGATGGACCGGATGCCCTACCACAACGCGATCTGGCATCTGATGGTGCTGGCCGCCGCCGCCTGCCATTTCGCCGCGGTGGTCATGGCCTGCCTCTGACGGGGTGGGAAGGGCTCACAAGCCGGGGACAAGACGCGGCGGATTCCGTATCTTCCGCGCATCACAGTCCCAGGAAGGCATGATGGGCCGGGCAGAGATGGACAAGAGGAATAAACGAACGTCATCGATCGCCGGCGCGGCCGGCGGCGCGATGCTGGCCGGTGCGGCGCTGACCATCTCGATGATGGTCGCGGGCATCGTCGGGGCCGGTACGGCGCGGGCGGAGCCGTCCTTCGACTGCAAGGCGGCTTCCACACCGGTGGAAAAGGCCATTTGCGCCGATCCCAAGCTGGGCGATGCCGACAAGGAGATCGCCGACAGCTACAAGGCGCTCCAGGATCTGTCCGGCGCCGCCGACCGCGACCGGCTGCGGGCGGAACAGCGGGCATGGCTGGGTCAGCGCAACCAATGCGCCACGGCATCCTCACCCGGCGCCTGTCTCGGCCCGATCCTGGACGCCCGGCGCACCGCCCTGTCCGAGTCGATGCCCAAGGCGGTCGCCGCGTTCACCGCCATCGTCGACGGCATCGCCGGCGATCCGGCCGGCGCCGCCAAGCGGCTGGCCGAGATCCGCGGCGGGCTGGGCAAGGGGTGGAGCGCCTATCTGCTGCGCTTCGGCCCCTCCCCCGACCGCGCCAAGGCGGAGGGGCTGCTGCGCGAGGCCGTCGCCGGCATCGATGATTCCTTCGCCCGAGAGACGGCGGCCGGCGTCGACATCGCCACCGACGAGGGCTTCCTCACCGCTCTGCGCGTCGTCAGCGACGAGTTGGCGATGGCCTGGCCCTGTTCGGTGATGGAGCGGCGCGGGGCGGCGGCCTGGAAGGCGATGGAGCCGCTCTATGGCAGCAACCGCGACAATTTCGGCGCCGAACCCGCCTGCCCCGACGACAAGGCCCTGCTCGGCGCCCCGGTCTGGAAGAGTGTGGAGGACCAGCTCGCCCCGATGATGGAGGCCGCCTCCAACCGCACCGGCACCATCCGCTTCGCCACATACCGCCAGATGGGGATCGACCGCGTGAAGTCGGCCGTCGATCCCCGCCTGTTCCTCGCCGGTGCGCCCAATCTGGCGGATCTGCTCAAGACCACCGCCGGCTGGTCCAACCCGCGCTGGATCGCCGCCGGCTGGAGCGACGGGTTGCGCAAGGCGGTGGATGCGGCGGTGGCGGCCTGGACGCCGCAGATCGCCGCCCGTTACGGCATCGCCACCACCGAGGCGCGCCGCGTGGCCGAGGCGGTCGCGGCCCAGGGGCTGAACGGCGGCATCGGGCTGATCACCGACAATCTGGAGCTCCAGAAGGATACCCGCCTCCCCGACTGGCTGCGCGGCGGTTGGAGCTGGAGCGGCGGCGGCGCCGGGGATGCGCCCTTCGACGCGCCAGCCGGAAAGGCGCGCATCGACGCGGCCAGCATCTGCGTCGGCAAGGAATGCAGCGGCTATGACGTCGCCGGCCAGGGCGAGGATGCCGGTTTCGATCCCAAGGAGGCCCCGAAGGACGTCAAGCTCGCCGCCAACGCCGCCCAGCAGGCTGTCAGCCTGGCCCCGGTATCGGCCGGCGGCAGCCTGACGGTCGTTCCGCTGGCCGGCGGCAACCTGCTGGTCACCGGCACGGCCAAGCCGATGGTCCTGAAGCGCGACGGCAAATAGGCCGGGCCCGCAGCTCCCGCCGGCATGGACAGGCCGGCGGGAGGCCGGTGGGGGAAGGGTTCGGGCGGACGCTTTTCGTCCGTGAACGCGAAAGTCTTGCCTGCATCGTTCGGGTAGGCGACACTTCTCCGCGCGTGCCACGGTCGCGGAACCGGGCGCGGCTTTCGGGGGAAGGCATGGCACGGAACCTCAAGGCGCTCGGATTGTGGCGCACCGCGCTGGTCGCCAGCGTCCGCAAGGACGCGCCGGACCTGTCGGCGCGGCAGTTGGCGATCCTTCTCCAGGTCTATCTGACCGACCCGCCGCACACCGTGCGCGGCTTGGCGCTCTTCCTGAATATTTCCAAACCGGCGGTGACCCGCGCGCTCGACCGCCTGTCGGTTCTGGGCTTCGTCAAGCGCAAGCGCGATGCGGAGGACAAGCGCAACGTGCTGGTCCAGCGCACGGTCAAGGGCAGCGTCTATCTGTCCGATTTCGCCGAGCTGGTGATCGCCGCCGGCGCCGTCACGGCGGAGGACATGATCCGCGTCGAGGCCGACGAGGCGTTGGCCGCGACCGCCAAGGCAAGATTGCAGTCGGAACTGCAAGGCATGCCGCTGCGGGAGGCGACCGCCGCGGTTGAAGCCACCCTGGAAGCCTCGGCACCCTGATCCGTCCTTTTTGATCCGCCCTTTCCCCGGCCGGCGGGGAAAGGGCGCTTCCCTTACAGCAGTGCTTCGAGGACGCGGTCGGGCGGGGTGTGGCCGTCGGTGAAGGTCTTGATGTTGATCACCACCTTCTCGCCCATGTCGATGCGGCCCTCGATGGTGGCGGAGCCCATGTGCGGCAGCAGGACGACATTGTCCAGCCGCAGCAGCTTCGGGTTGACCGCCGGCTCATGCTCGAACACGTCCAGACCGGCGCCGGCGATCTCGCCCTTGGACAGCATGCGGGTCAGCGCCACCTCGTCGATCACTTCGCCGCGCGAGGTGTTGACGATGTAGCAATGCGGGCGCAACAGCTTCAGCCGGCGCTCCGACAGCAGATGGTAGGTGGCCGGCGTGTGCGGGCAGTTGATCGACACGATGTCCATCCGCGCCAGCATCTGGTCCAGGCTGGACCAATAGGTCGCCTCCAACTCCTGTTCCAGTTCCGGATGGACGCGGCGGCGGTTGTGGTAGTGGATCGACATGCCGAAGGCGCGCGCCCGCTTGGCCAGCGCCGAGCCGATGCGGCCCATGCCCAGGATGCCCAGCCGCTTGCCGCTGATGCGGTGGCCCAGCATGGTGGTCGGCCCCCAGCCGGTCCACTGGCCGGAACGGACCAGCCGCTCGCCCTCCGCCACGCGGCGCGCGGTGGCCAGCAGCAGCGCCATGGTCATGTCGGCGGTGTCCTCGGTCAGGACGCCGGGAGTGTTGGTGACGATGATGCCGCGCTCGCGCGCCGCCTTGAGGTCGATATGGTCGACGCCGGTGCCGAACGAGGCGATCAGCCGCAGCTGAGGCCCGGCGGATTCGATCAGCGCGCGGTCGATGCGGTCGGTGACGGTGGGCACCAGCACCTCGGCGATGGCCATCGCCTCCTGCATCTGGGCGGCGGTGAGCGGCACGTCGTCCGGATTGAGCCGGGTGTCGAACAGCTCCATCATCCGTGTCTCGATGACGTCCGGCAGCTTGCGGGTGACGACAACGAGCGGCTTTTTCTTGTCGGTCATCGGTGCTGGTCCTCCCTTGCCCCGGCCCGCCCGCATCTCTTGGTCCTGCTGGGCTGCACCGGTCCATGGTTGCCATACCAAGCGGTTGTTGGACTGTCCAGAAGTCCGTCGCGAAAGTCCGCCCTGCGGGAGCGGGAGCGGGCCGCAGCCGCGGATCGGGCGGCGCAGGATAGGGCGGCGGCATCGGCGAGGAGGTGACTTCCGGGCCGGGGGGTGTTGTTTCCCGTCCTCCCCCAACCCCTGCGCATATAAAAAATCCACCGCTAACCCATTGGATTAGCGGTGAGTTGAACAGGGAGGCTTCACGTCTGGGAGATCGTGCCCCAGGACGTGATGTCATGCGGTCCTGTCGGTTCCCAGCGGTTCCATTGGTCTGCGGCGTCTCGCGGCGAATGATTAAGAATTCTTAATTTTCTAATTCATATCAGTTACTTAGCAAGCATCTTTGCAAACAGATCCCAAGAAACATTTCGGGAACGATATCCTCCCGCCATTCGCTCCCGACCATCAACGGATGAGAGAGCGTCCATTCTGCGGCCCGATTTGCCGCGAACCATTTTGGAGGACCCATGAACAGGAAGTTTCTGGCATCCGCGCTTTCTCTGGCCCTCGTCGCCCTTTCTCCTCTGGCCGCGCATGCGGGCGGCGGACGGGCCTATCTCCCCTACCTGGGTGTCGTGTCGGGCACTTTTTACACGACGGTCACGGTCGCCAACGTCACGGACCGACCGGTGACCGTGACCGCCAAATTTTACGACAAGACCGGGACGCCGCTGACGACCGGTGTAACCACCTATGATCTGCCGGCCAGCGGTGAACTGGCGGGCAAGCGTTCTGCGACGTTCGCCATCAGCGGTTTGCCTGCCAACTACGGTTTCGGTGTGATTGACTGGACCAACCGGGCCGGTGAGGATGATCCGGTGGCGCTCGTGGCGCATGGGGTGCGGCAGACGACCGGAACCGGGGGTTCCACCGTCTCCGAATACGCAATCCCGGTCAATGGCGGGGTACCGTTCTAATCTGCCAGTTCGACGGGCGTGATCACTTGGTCCCGCCCGTCATCGGGCCACTGCGGGGGCATCGTTCCAAGGGGCCGGCCCGTTGGAGAACGGCGTCATGACCAGCAGGCGGATGAGCACCTGCTCGCGATGTGTCTGCCGAGGGCGCTGGGGAGAAGCGGCCAGCCAAGGCCGTGCGGTTCCTCCAACCCCTGCCCACATAAAAAAACCGCCGCTAACCCATTGGATTAGCGGCGAGTTGAACAGGGAGGCTTCACGTCTGGGAGACTTGAAAGATGTGTACCGGCGATGTCCCGCCTGCATTCCCCTGTTCTCCACAACCGTTTGAAATGAATATTGGTTCTCGGATGGCGCTTGTGCGATACAGGGGTGGAACGCGGCCGTGCATGTGGCTTTGATGTGCCACAGCCTGTGCCATGGAGCTTGTACCCAGGCAGGTTTGGACGAAACACATGCAGAGCAGCGATCTCCCGGTGGACGACGACACGATCTCCCCAGCCGGTAGCGATGGAGCGAACGGAACGAAAGCGTTGGCGTCGGTTGGGCTCCCTCGGAAGGAAAGGAAGACCAGCCTGACAGATCGCAAGCTGGATGATCTTGCGGCCAAGCATTTGGTCAGCCCCGTCGATATCACGGATTCCAAGGTGGCGGGGCTGGTCGCTCGGGTGTTTCCGAATGGGCGCCGGTCGTTCTACTTCAAATGGCGTCCGAAGCCGGAGGCCGGAGGAAGGCGTCGTTTCCGCTCAATGCGACTTGATGCGTCGAACGTAAACGAAGCTCGTCAGAAAGCAATGGAGGCGTCGGCGCAGGTTAGCATCGGTCGAGATCCCACCGTGACAAGCGCGGCATTTACCCCGATGTCCACGACCACCGTCGCCGAGGCGGTGAAGCAGTTCGTGGACCATCTTACCGGGATCGGCCGGAAACCGGCCTACGTGAAGAACGTGGAAGGCATGTTCCGCAATCACGTATTGCTGGTGCTTGGTCAGCACCGCTTGATCGATGTGACGCAGAAGGATCTGTCTGACCTGCTTGCGTCCCTCAAGAAGAAGGCTTCGGCCAAAGCGGACGGGCCTGTGGTCGAGCGCAGGTCATCGAAAGCACCGAACGGGCGCAACAGGCAGCATGATGGCACGAAGCGGCGGGTGTCGGTGATGCCGAACCGCGTCTACACCCAGATCAATAGCCTTCTCCGGTGGGCAACGGAAGAAGGGGTGTTGCCCTCTGGCGCCGCACCGCTGGTAAGGCGCCCGATTCCTGTCGAACCAAGCAAGGCTCGGCTTGATGCCGGGACCAAGCGCGTACTGCGGGCCGGGCATCTTGCGCGCATCTGGATTGCTGTTACTGACGAGCCGCCGCATGTGCGGAACTTGATTCGTCTGCTCCTGCTCCTGCCGCTCCGGCGGGAAGAGGTGACCGGCTTGCGTTGGGGCGAAGTGAACGGATTGGAAACCGGGTCGAATGTCGTCCAGTTCGATGTCACGGCGTTCACTGGGCCAAGGCTGGATATCCCGGCGGAGCGGATGAACGGAGGTAAGAGACCGCAGATGATGCCTCTGCCGCCGTCGGCGGTCGCGATGTTGGAAGAGATGAGGAAGTTCAAGGGCGTGGGCGGAGACTTCGTGTTTTCCGTCACCGCAGGGCGCACATCTTTCGCGGGTTGGCAATCTTTGATGGTGCGACTCCGGGAGCGGTGCAACGGCCTGCCGGAACACTGGAACATCCATGACTTCCGGACGGCATTCGCAACGGAGGTTGGTGATCGCCTGAACGCCGAACCGAGCATCGTCAGCCGCCTTCTGTCGCATGCTTTGGAGAACCAGCTTGGCGTGACGTGGCGGTATGACCAGAGCCGCCGGATTGAGCCGATGCTGGCTCTGCTGACACGGTGGCAGGATCTGATCCTTGAGGAGGTTGAGACTGAACTGCGACGTCGAAGACAAGAATCGGGCGGTTCAGTCGAGGCGAACATCTTGGGGCTTCGGTTAAGCGAATGATTTTGTGTTTCAGGGACGGAGGGTGATACAGTCCACTTGCGTTCCACCCCCAGCGACCCTCGCGGCCGCTGTGAGTCCTCCTCGGTTGGAAGACGAAGCTGCCGAATGGCGGCGGACAGGCCAGAAATGCTTTCGCTCCATTGGAGGATTGCGGCCGCAGACGCCGGAGCCGCGAGGCACCGAAACCCTGATGCGGTACATTGCCGCCGGGATTTGACATGAGCATGAACCAGACCATCCAAGCGGAGAGCGGATGGGTTGACAGTACTGAACTGAAGTTGCGTGGCATCGTGGCCAGCCGTACCACGCTCCACCGCTACCTCAACCGACCGATGTCAGAGAACCCGTTTCCACGCCCCCATCGGCACACCAAAACCGGTCGCCGGTATTGGCCCTATCATGAGGTGGCGGCGTGGCATGAACGCGAACTGGCGCGCAAGACCATCTCTCCCGATGTCGCGCCGCTGGTTCCAGATCGGGATCCCTCCGCGTGGCGTCCTGGTGGATCGCGTCGGTCCAGCGGGGATGTGGCGGCACACGTAGCAAGCCATTGACGTGCATTTCGGCATGGGGTGTTTCGAGCGCTCCATGCCCAGATCGGCGAATGATGTCTCGGACGGAGCGATCTCTCGTTGGTTTCTGATCTGGTGGATCAGATCACCACATGATGACCACATCTACATGTCAAGGAGGCGTCCACTCGCTCGCACGCTCGCTCGCGTCCACCTACAATTCACGCTTCGTCTTCGCGGAATGCTCGCGATGCTCGCATTCGCTCGACGTCGCGTGAATTGTCTTGCTTGGCATTCCGTTCAATCGAACTCTCCTGTCACCCTAGATTTATGTTGCATTTTATCCCCCCGCGCTGAACACACTCGTCATGGTTCAGCAGCGGGGGAGAATTTTGCACCCTGAGTTTGTCAGTTGTTCCATCAGCCGCGACCGCGTTTATGGCGGTGCTGGTGGTTTCCCGGTAACAGCGTGTGACGGCCCGCTCTCGGCACGTTCCAAGTTGTCGTGGAAGCTCGGGGCTGATCGGCCGGGCGGTCGGACCATGGAGATGGTGGACGCCGCTCGTCGGCCGGGGCCTTGCGCCTCGGTGAACGTTGTTGCCAAACGGTTATGCGATTGGATCGCAAGCTCATGCGCGCAGCGATGGAAGGACCACGCGCATGCGGATAGTTGTCAAAGCGAAGACAGAACTATCCTCTTGATTTCTTGCCTTTCGCGAAAATTGTTTCGCCAAGCGGCCGTTTCTTACCTCGGATGTCATGACCCGTGTAAGTCCGACTTGTCGGCTGTCCTGCCTCATACTCGCCGGTCCAAAAAACCCGGTCTGCGTTTTACCGCTGGGATGCGGTCATTTCCCATGGACACAAGTATTTATACTCGACCCTTCGCCAATTGGTCAATTTACTTCGCAGGGTCATTGGCCCGGCCAAGATCAGACGTGGGCGAGATCGTCTACCATTCGATGAACATACCCGACCTGCTCTGCTGATTGCAGCGCGCCGGGACGCGCGGCTCGGACGGCGGCGATGGCGTCATCGGCGTGCATTCCAAGGTCGATCAGAAGGCAGGCGGCACTCATCGCGCTGCGGCTCCGTCCGGCACGGCAGAAGAACAGCACCCGGCCGCCATGGCCCAAATGCCCCCGGGCGCGCTCCGCGATGTGGGACCATTGCGGGTCGTCGTCCTCGGGGACGCCGCCGTCGGAGATCGGCCGCCAAAGGAAGTCGATCCCCGCCCGTTCTGCCAAATTTGGTATACAGCCCACGCCAAGGCATCGGACCTCGCGGGCCTCCAAAAGGCCAATTGCCATGGTTGCACCCCATTGAGTGATATGCGCCAGATCCAGGTCGATATTCCGGTTCCAGCCGCCGTTGACGGGGTCGGCATCCTTGCGGCCTGGGCACATCGAAAAACCGACGGCGCCCCCATTCGGTACGACAACTGTCGCGATTTCCAGTGGATGAGACGTGCTGGTGCGCGGCGTGACGATCATCGATCAACCTTCTGATTGCAGGTCATGCCGACAGCAGAATGGCGTGCCGCTCGCTCCATGCCTTGGTGATCCCGCACGCAAGCGGCTGGATCGGCCGCATTCCCGGCTCGCGGTGCAGCAGCACGTAAATCCAGGCGCGCAGGGTGCTCCGTTCGCCGACGGAGACCTCCGTCGCCTCGCGCTTGTACAGGATGCCTTCCCCTTCGAGCAGGTCGAGTTCGGACAGCGTGTCGCGGTCGACGCCATACACCTCGCCGGTAACGTGGAACCGACCCGGCTGTGTTACCGCCGGGAAGGCGCCGAGCGACCACAGATCGAAGCTGCGCGCCGTCGTGGCCCCGCCCAGGAAGGTCGCTTCCTCAAGGAAATGGTGGTTGTGGAAGCCCCGCTTCAACGAGCCGTAGACGAACACCCGTTCAATCTGAGCGGTCATGCTGGTTCTCCGTCGGAAGGCTTCCCGTTCACCGCGCCGTCGCCACCCTCGGAGGGCCGAATTCCGTGCAGTTCCAGATACTCGTCAAAGCGCCGATGGGCGATGAGCGACACGAGGTAGTGCGCGCCGAAACTGTCACCAAACCGGGGGCCGCGCTCACGGCGAAACTCGGCGAGCGTATCGCGCATGAACTGATCGAGGACCGGACGATGAGCCTCCTTCACCCCCTCGAACTCCCGTCGCCGCATCACCGCTCGCGCCCGCGCGATCTCGGTCTGCTCATCGAGCAATGGGAGAACACCCCGCCGAAGATCGTTGCGAGCCTTAACCGCCTGCTCGATCCGGTCGTCGGGGTCCGATGCCTTTGGTGAAGAGGGGGGATGTTGAAGCGGACCGGAAGGTGTCATGGCGGAGAGTGTACCATATCGCGCCTAATCCTTCAATATTCGCCGGGATAGACATCCGGTGATCGCGCTGTATCGCTTCAACGTCAAAACAGAGAATGCGTCTCCGCGTGGTTACAGTTCATCGACAAGCAGCCGGTGTGGCGTCAAGCACTGCGAGGAGGGGAAATCGGCGACGAAAGTGTTGCGCATCCTCTTCACGCTCGAAGCGGAAGCGGCGGCCGACGTCCTCCCCACGGACACGCTGGAGCGGTTCGACGTGCCATTCGGCGTCGATGAACTTCCGGCACCAGCCCACCCGTGCGCCATGCGCTCGCGCGAAAGGGTGTCCCATCGCGTCGAAGGACAGGCCGATCTGATCGACGGTGTGCGGCGTTGCCTGCCGCTCCCGGTCGCTGACGAACCCCCAACGGAGGCCATGTCGGGTGGCGATGCGGCGGGTGATGTCGGAAAGGGTCATGGGTGGCGTCCTGGCGGCTGTTTCCGGTATTTAGCCAAGCGCGCCCTGCACTCCGCCGCCATAGGTTGGCGCATACAGCCCATCCCCCGGATCAAGCGGCCATGCCGAGGCGCGTCGCGACGACCGTGGCGCGAATTGCACCAGCCGGTTGCACTTGCTCTTGCAGTTCCGACGGTGGCATGCTCCAGCCGCAATTTTTGGCTAATCCGGTGGCAGGGGTATGAGCGAAGCGTTTTTCGAGCGGCCGATCCTGAACTCGCCCTATGCCTACCCCGCCCGCCACTGGGAACTGGACGCCGACGGCCAGCCGACGAACCGGATCGTCGAGCATCGCCGCCGCTCGGAACTCATCAGCCCGATCCCGAAGACCAAGAAGCGTCGCAGCCCGACCCAGGCGAACCTCGACCTCGACCACACGGCCAACCTGACCCATGACGGGCAGGAGTACAATCCAACCCCCTACATCAACAAGATCCGCAACGAGGTCGAATCCTGGCGGCGGCTGCCCAACCCCAACGACTGGGGCGTGACGCCGGAAACCGCCCGCCTGCTCCAGCATTGGCGCCACCATCCGTTTCAGGGCGTCCGTCCCTTCTTCTGCCAGATCGAGGCGGTTGAAACCGCGATCTGGTTGACCGAGGTCGCCCCGCAGCGCGGCGAGATTTGGCAGCACATCAAGCGTGCCAACCAGCAGGCCAACCCGGAACTGCTGCGTATGGCGCTGAAGCTCGCCACCGGCGCGGGCAAGACCACCGTCATGGCGATGCTGATCGCGTGGCAGACGGTCAACGCCGTCCGGCACCCGAACGCCAAGTCCTTCTCGCGCGGCTTCCTGATCGTGGCGCCCGGCATCACCATTCGTGACCGGCTGCGCGTGCTGCTCCCCAACGACCCCGAGAGCTACTACCGCAACCGCGAGATCGTTCCGGGCGACATGCTCGCCGACATCGAGCGGGCCAAGATCGTCATCACGAACTACCACGCCTTCAAGCGGCGCGAGCGCATGGAGGTTTCGAAGGTCGGGCGCGCGCTGCTCAAGGGGCGTGGCCCTGATCTGGACACGCTGGAAACCGAAGGCCAGATGCTCCAGCGCGTGATGCCGGACCTGATGGGCCTGAAAAGCATCGTCGTGCTGAACGACGAGGCCCACCACTGCTACCGCGAGAAGCCCCCCGAACAGGGCGGCACCGATGGCGTCGCCGACCTGAAAGGCGACGAGAAGGACGAGGCCAAGCGCAACAACGAGGCCGCCCGCCTGTGGATCTCCGGGCTGGAGACGGTCAAGCGCAAGCTGGGCCTGCGCGCCGTCTACGACCTGTCGGCCACGCCCTTCTTCCTGAACGGCTCCGGCTACGCCGAGGGAACCCTGTTCCCGTGGACGGTCAGCGACTTCTCGCTGATGGACGCCATCGAGTGCGGCATCGTCAAGCTGCCCCGCGTGCCGGTGGCCGACAACATCCCCGGCGCCGACGTGCCGAAGTTCCGCGACCTGTGGACCCACATCGGCAAGCGCATGCCCAAGGCCGGGCGCGGTGCTGGCAAGACGCTCGACCCGCTGGCGATCCCGGTGGAGCTTCAGACCGCGCTGGAGGCGCTCTACGGCCATTACGCCAAGACCTTCGACCTGTGGGAGCAGGCGGGGATCGGCGTGCCGCCGGTCTTCATCGTCGTCTGCAACAACACCGCCACATCGAAGCTGGTGCATGACTACATCTCCGGCTTCCACCGTCCCAACCCCGACGGCTCGGCGACGCTGGAGAACGGGCGCCTGCCCCTGTTCCGCAATTTCGACGAGTTCGGCAACCGGCTGGCCCGGCCGCGCACCCTGCTGATCGACAGCGAACAGTTGGAGTCCGGCGAGGCGCTTGACAAGGATTTCCGCGCCTTGGCGGGCGACGAGATCGAGCGGTTCCGCCGCGAGATTGTCGAGCGCACCGGCGACATCCGCAAGGGCGAGGCGATCACCGACCAAGACCTTCTGCGCGAGGTGATGAACACCGTCGGCAAGAAGGGCAAGCTCGGCGAGTCGATCCGCTGCGTCGTCTCCGTCTCCATGCTGACGGAAGGATGGGACACCAACACCGTCACCCATGTGCTGGGCGTCCGCGCGTTCGGCACGCAGTTGCTCTGCGAACAGGTGGTCGGCCGCGCCCTGCGGCGCCAGTCCTACGACCTGAACGGCGAAGGGCTGTTCAACGTCGAATATGCCGACGTGCTGGGCGTGCCGTTCAATTTCAACGCCAAGCCGGTCATCGCCCCGCCCGCCAAGCCGCGCGAGACGGTGACGGTCCAGGCGGTCCGCCCCGACCGCGACGCGCTGGAAATCACCTTCCCCCGCGTCGAGGGCTACCGCGTCGAACTGCCGGAGGAGCGGCTGACCGCCGCCTTCGGCCCGGACTCGGTGCTCGACCTCAACCCCGATCTGGTCGGCCCGTCCGTCACCCAGAACCGGGGCATCATCGGCGAGGGCGTGGACCTGACCGTCGCCCATCTGGAGGACATGCGCCAGTCCACCATCCTTTTCCATCTGGCCCGCCATCTGCTGTTCCAGAAGTTCCGCGATCCGGGCGCGGAGCCGAAGCTCCACCTGTTCGGCCAGTTGAAGCGGATCACCAAGCAATGGCTTGACGGCGGCTATCTGCGCTGCACCGGCGGCACCTACCCGGCGCAGGTGATCTACCGGGAGATCGCCGACATGGCGGCGGAGCGCATCACCGCCGCCATCACGCTGGCGCATGTCGGCGACCGGCCGGTCAAGGCGGTGCTCGACAGCTACAACCCCAAAGGCTCCACCGCCTTCGTCAGCTTCACCACGTCGAAGACCACGCGCTGGCAGACCGACCCGCGCAAATGCCACATCAATTGGGTGGTCTGCGACAGTGATTGGGAGGCGGAACTGTGCCGGGTGGTGGAAGCCCATCCGCGCGTCCTGTCCTATGTGAAGAACCACGTCCTGGGCTTCGAGGTGCCGTATCGCCACGGCTCCACCCCGCGCCGCTACCTACCGGACTTCATCGTCCGCATCGACGACGGGCGCGGCGCGCAAGATCCGCTGAACCTGATCGTCGAGGTCAAGGGCTATCGCGGCGAGGACGCCAAGGACAAGGCGGACACCATGCGCGCCTATTGGGTGCCGGGGGTGAACAACCTGGGCAGCTTCGGCCGCTGGGCCTTCGTCGAGTTCACCGCCGTCTATGAGATGGAAACAGCGTTCGCGGCGCTGGTGGATGGCTTTATTTCCGAGACCGTGGTGTAAAGGTTAAAATAATGTCCTACGAGGCCATTTTTGCGCTGGGTTCGGTTATTGTTGCCCTCATTGCTGCTGGGTTTGTCGCCTGGGACAGGATCACGGCACGGCCGGTCGAGCGCCTTACGCTTCAGGTCGAATATTTTAATGGTCTTAGGGCGTGGGCGGACAGTTGTTGCGACGTGCTTACCGAAGCCTGCCACCTGTCCTATCTTGATCCGACAAGGTGTGATGGAGAGAGCTTCTTTGTGCAGCGCCAACGGATTCTTGTTGCCCTGTCATCCTTGATCGACCGTGGACGGTGGTACTTTCCGAACTACAAGGTCGAGTATGGACAGCACAAGGAAGCCGCGTACCGTGGTCATCGGCACGAAATTCTCGATAGCTTGGTTGCTGCCTATAAGAGCGTTCGCCAACTCAATTACACGGAGCGGGGCGAGAATGCAGCCATTTGCAAGAAAATCTTGCAGGGAAAGCGGGTATTCATCGGCAATGTCCAGGATGTTCTTGCCCCGAACGATCAAAAAGATGAGTTTTTGAAGATCATGAAGAAAAAGAAGAACGGGGAAGGGAAAAGATGATGTGAGGCGGTAGTCTTGCTGAAATCCCCATTTTTCAATCTTCAGTTCAAGTGAGTGAGACCGGGCATGGCCGAAAAGAAGATCGAGACCATCCGTCATACCGACGCCAAGCGGCGGCTGATCCCGACGGCGGAGTTGCAGTCGGTGATGGACGAGGCCGACAAGGCGCCCGTGCGCGTCGCCTATGAACGGCGCAACCGCGATCTCGATCCGCAACTGGTGTGGCGCGGCAAGGATGACCAGGATTGGTCGGACCTGATCGTCCAGGCCCCGCCGCTCTACATCCAGGAGAAGGTCCACCCGAAGGTTCTGATCGAGGAACTGAAGCGTGAAACCCGCGCGCGGGCCGACGCCAACAAGCCCAAGGGCAGCAATTTCGACCTGTTCGCCGATTTCAACGGCCTGCCCGCCAAGGATGTGGCGACCGAGTTCTACCGCCACGACTCCAACTGGACCAACCGGATGGTGCTGGGCGACAGCCTTGCCGTGATGGCGAGCCTCGCGGAGCGCGAGGGGTTGCGCGGCAAGGTCCAGTGCATCTATTTCGACCCGCCCTATGGCATCAAGTTCAACAGCAATTTCCAGTGGTCCACCACCAGCCGCGACGTGAAGGACGGCAACAGGGACCACATCACCCGCGAGTCGGAGCAGGTGCGCGCCTTCCGCGACACATGGCGCGACGGCATCCACTCCTACCTGACCTATCTGCGCGACCGCCTGACCGTCGCCCGCGACCTGCTGACCGACAGCGGGTCGATCTTCGTCCAGATCGGCGATGCCAACATTCATCGTGTCCGTGCATTGCTCGATGAAATTTTTGGAGAAGAAAACTTCATATCGGAGATTACATTTCAAAAAACGGGCGGCCAGACGAGTGAGTTTCTATCTTCAGTCCAAGATTACGTTCTTTGGTATGGTAAAAATAAAGAAATAACGAAATACAGACAACCATTCCAATCGAAAGAGTTGGGAATTGGCCACGGATCCGGTGCCAGGTATGATCAAACAGACGAATTCGGCCGAGTTTACCAGTTAACCAGTCTGACATCTTCGCGTCCGCCTGGGAGCTTCCCCGTTTCGTACAATGGGCGTAATTTTCTACCCAGTGGTGGTTATTGGAAGACGGGCGAGGAGGGGTTCCGGCTGCTTACGCGAGCCGGGCGAGTGCGTTTGGCCGGTCGTACTTTGAGGTACGTAAGATATATCGACGACTTTCCAGCTTATGAAATCACGAATATTTGGACTGATACCGCAGGAAGTCCAGGAAAAGTATATGTTGTTCAGACGAGTCCCGCTGTTGCGCAGCGCTGCATCCTGATGACCACCGACCCCGGCGACCTCGTGCTCGATCCCACCTGCGGGTCGGGGACGACGGCCTATGTCGCCGAGCAATGGGGGCGGCGGTGGATCACCATCGACACCTCGCGGGTGGCGCTGGCGCTGGCCCGCGCCCGCATCATGGGCGCGCGCTATCCCTATTACCTGCTGGCCGACAGCCGCGAGGGCCAGATCAGGGAAGGCGAGATCACCCGCACCCCGCCCAAGGACGCCCCCACGCGCGGCGACATCCGCCTGGGCTTCGTCTATGAACGGGTGCCCCACATCACCCTGAAATCCATCGCCAACAACGCCGAGATCGACGTGATCTGGGAGGAGGCGCAGAAGGCCCTGGAGCCGCTGCGCGCCCAACTGAACGCGGCGCTCGGCACCGGCTGGGAGGAATGGCAGATCCCCCGCGCGGCGGAGGAGGGCTGGCCGCAGGCGGCCAAGGCGCTCCACGCAGACTGGTGGACGCTGCGCATCAAGCGCCAGCGCGACATCGACGCCTCGATCTCCGCCAAGGCGGAGTTCGAGTATCTCTACGACAAGCCCTATGTCGACAAGGACAAGGTCCGCGTCGCCGGTCCCTTCACGGTGGAAAGCCTGTCGCCGCACCGCGTGCTGGCGGTGGACGAGGACGACGAACTGATCGACCTGCTCGACGCGGCCGAGGGCAAGCGCAAGCCGTCCGACCTCGCACCGGACGACTTTGCGGCGATGATCCTCGACAATCTGCGGGCCGCCGGGGTGCAGCAGGCGCACAAGCAGGACCGCATCGCCTTCACCGCGCTGACCCCCTGGCCGGGTGACTTCATCGCCGCCGAAGGGCGCTACATGGAGGGCGAGCGCGAACGCCGCGCGGGCATCCTGATCGGGCCGGAGTTCGGCACGGTGGCGCGCGCCGATCTGGTGGCGGCTGCGCGCGAGGCGGGCGACGCCGGGTTCGACGTGGTGGTGGCCTGCGCCTTCAACTACGACGCCCAATCCGCCGATTTCGAGAAGTTGGGCCGCATCCCGGTGCTGAAGGCGCGGATGAATCCCGACCTGCATATGGGCGGCGACCTGAAGACGACCGGGTCGGGCAACCTGTTCGTGGTGTTCGGCGAACCCGACCTCGACATCCTGAAGGACGCCGACGGCCGCCTGCGGGTGAGGATCAAGGGCATCGACGTCTTCCACCCCTCCACCGGCGAGATCGAATCGGGCGGCCCCGACACCATCGCCGTCTGGTTCATCGACACCGATTACAATGAGGAGAGCTTCTTCGTCCGCCACGCCTATTTCCTGGGCGCGTCCGACCCGTACAAGTCCCTGCGCACGACCCTGAAGGCGGAGATCGACGCCGAAGCCTGGGCGTCCCTGAACAGCGACACCAGCCGCCCCTTCGACAAACCGTCGTCCGGCCGCATCGCGGTAAAGGTTATCAACCATCTCGGCGACGAGGTGATGAAGGTGTTTTCGGTGGAGTGATCAGACATGTCTTCTTCTTTTCACGCATTGGATGTTGGACCCGGCGAGGCATTTCTTCTTCGTACGGATCACGGGGGCAAGACCTGGAATATTTTATTCGATGCCGGATATACTAAAGAAAAGGTCGGCGCGCGCTCCGTTGTCGCCTCGTTGGCAAAGAACATTAATGAGATTGGAAAATTTGACCTTATAGATGTCGCGATTTGCAGCCATAAGGACGGCGATCACTCTGGAGGATTTTCGCATCTTATCGAGTCTTGGTGCGGCGCCGGAAAGAAAATTGGTGAAGTTTGGCTTCCGGGAAAATGGGCCGCCGCGTTCCCGGAAGTGGTCACGAAGCCACTTAAATTTCTATCGACCATAAGAGATGGATCGATCTCTCTCGCCGAGCATATCGTAAGTGATCTTGAAGAATATTCTGATAGAGTCTCTGCTGACATATACGAGAAGTTTGATAAAAGCAGAATATTAGAAAAGTATATTGAAGTGATGCTCCGTGGAGAAGCTGAGAGAGGGCTTGCTTCTAAAGCATTTGGGATAAGTGCCGAAGAGGCTGAGTCTATTTCTTCCAGGGATGACGAAGATGATGTCGTCGATGATATATATAAAATTGTGGAAGAAAAATTGTATGGTGATTATGATTTTCTGCTGTGGGAGAAGCTTCTTGGCAGAAAAATTACCGCAATAGTTGCAACAAAAATATTGCGTTCTGTCATAGATACGGCTGAAGAGATAAGAAAGATAGCTACTCTATGCCTGAAAAATGATATCAAGGTGAGGTGGTTCGATTTTGGTCTCTATGAGAAAACCAAAAATCCGAGCTTTGGGTATAAAGGATTTCTCAATCCTGTGAATGCAGTTGAGGTCACGAGTCCGCCAAGAGGGGTGGCGCCTGTCGATGTCGTTTACTGCCTATATTTATCTGAATACAATGTTGAGTCTCTGGTTGTTCATCGTGTTGAAACTGAACGTGAACCGGGAGTGCTCTTTCTTGCCGACTCTCGCCTAGCGTTTGGCGAGAAGGCTCCTTCCGGCGATTTCGACCCGCCGGAGGCATTGGGCAAGCGAAGATACTTGGTTACAGCGCCTCATCATGGCTCCTCAACGAACGATCATGCCTATACGGTTCTTGATGGTTGGAAACTTGATGATGTCGTGTTTGTCAGAAATGGTGGGCACCACAAAACAAAACTGAACCAATTCAAAAAAATAGAGAACAGAACTTGCGCGTACTGCAATCAGTGCAAAAGAAAGGCTCGGCTCTTGACTGTGAAAACTGATAGAACAGGGAATTGGAATTGGAAGCTCGGGACATCTGTTCCGCTTTGTCATATGGAAACAAAAACGGCTGAAAAACCAAAGCGAGAAAAGAAAAAAGACTAGGGTGCCCGAGTGAAAGTGCCACTGTCCTCGCTCCGTAACGCGATTCCGTCATGGACTTCCGCGCTGCGATCCCCTTCACCGACTTTCCGGCGCGGCTGACGGCGGCCGATGGCATCCATTGCCCCGTCCGCTCGGCCCGCATTGACGCGGCGTTTGCCGATCACCCCGACAGCCTTGGGGAAACGCCGTGACCAAGCCACGCAACGGAGGCAATCTCAACCTGCCCGAGCAGGAGGTAACCGTCAGGCTTCTTGCCGCGCGCATCGTTGGCCGGGACGGCTGGCATCTGGAGGAAAGCACCCAGGACGCGGACGGCTTCCGGGAGGCGCTGGCGCAACGCGGCATGGCGGTTGCCGAACTGGTCGAAATCGAGCACTGGACGCTCCGCGTTCCGGCGGATGAACCGTTCACGCCAAGCAATCGTTTCCACGACACCGCCTATCGCGCGGGCTGGGGGTATGACGCCGGGGCGGATTGCTGGCATGCATCTCATGAACGCGACCGGCGCTTTCCCGGCCCGACCCTCAACGTGGACCGGCTGGACGTGACCTATGCGCTGCCCGATGTCGGCTGGATCGACACGACGATCCGCGCCGGGGAGCGCGTCATCGAGTTCTCGATGAGCGAGGTCTTCGATCCCATTCCCGCCCTTCTCAACTGGTTGGAGCGGTTGGCCGGGGGCAGCTTTGGCCGCATCTCCATGGATGTCGAAGGCTGGTATGTGGATTTCCACTGCTTCGCGGAGGGCGACCGCGTCCGCTTCGTGGTGGAAGAGGGGTGGGACGGCCGGTCGATGGCGCTGGACATCCGCATCGACCGAATCGCCCTGCTGGCGGGCCTATATTGCCCCCTGGTGGCACTGTGGGAGAGCGATGCGTTCGCCCGCGCCTACATGCATTGGGACTTCGCCTCGGTCGAACGCGATACCTTGGATCCGGCTTGGGAACGTCGGACGGACGACGATGACCCGGAACGCTTGACTCCCATACCGATCCGCTCCCCCCGCATCGACGCCGTGCTGCGGGCGGCGGGATGGAACTGGTGACGTGACCGGCAAGAAACGCCATATCCGGTTCCCTGGCGGCGAAAGGCCGCGAGGACTAAACCAAAAGGAGTGCAAGGCGCAGGTGAAATGTCTTATTTTGATGGTCTGCGGTTATCCGTGAGTTTGAACAGGATGCTTGGACAAGCAAGGTTATGACCGAGGCGTTTATCAGTCCCGACGTGCTGCGGTGGGCGAGGAAGCGGGCGTCCGCTTCCACGGACGCGCTCGCCTTGGCGCTGAAGACCGATATCGCCAAGGTGATCGCCTGGGAGGAGGGGACGGCGCGTCCCACCTTCCGGCAAGCCGAGAGGATCGCCGCCTTCTTCCACATCCCCTTCGGCTATCTCTTCCTGCCGGAGCCGCCGCAGGAGCGGCTTCCCATTCCCGACCTGCGCAGGCAGGACGGCGCGCCCCGCGACGGGTTCAGCCCGGACGTGATGGACCTGTTGCGCGACGTGATGTTCCAGCACGACTGGTATCGCGAGTTCCTGCGCGACCATGGTGCCGAACCACGGTCCTTCGTCGGCCGATTCGACATGCGGACGCCGGTCGAAGCCGTGGCGGCGGATATCCGGGCGGTGATTGGCCTCGCTGCCGACCAGCCGGTCAACGGCGGTTGGGAACAGCATCTCACATCGCTGTTCGAGCGGTGCGAGGAGGCGGGCATCTGGGTGATGCGCAGCGGTTATGTCGGCTCCAACACCCATCGTACCCTGAGCGTCTCGGAGTTCCGGGGCTTCGCCATCGCCGACAGGATCGCTCCGTTGATCTTCATCAACGGCCGCGACGCGAAAGCCGCCCAGTTCTTCACGCTTGCCCACGAACTGGCGCATCTCTGGCTTGGCGCCAGCGGTGTGTCCGACCCGTTCTCGATCCGTGACGGTGAGGGCCGCGACGATCAGGGATCGGTGGATGTCGAGCGCCGGTGCAACGCCATTGCCGCCGAGGTGCTGGTGCCGCGCGCCCAGTTCCTCGCCGCATGGACCGACCGGCTCGGTCTGGAGCGCAACGCCGACCTGCTGGCCTACCGCTTCAAGGTCAGCCGGGTGGTGATCGCCCGGCGCGCCCTCGATTTCGGAAAGATCGGCCGGGACGAGTATGGCGCGTTCTTCGACCGGGAACGGCAGGCGTGGCAAATCGAAGCGCGGTCGGAACGCGAATCGCCCGGCGGCGACTTCTACCGCGTGTCCCGCGTCAGGAATGGCAAGCGCTTCACGCGTGCCGTCGTGAACAGCGCGATGAGCGGGAACCTCCTGTTCAGCGATGCGGGCGCGCTGCTGCACATGAAGCCGACCGTCGTTCGCAAGATGTATGAAAGATTACAGCCGGAGCCGTGACCATGTATCTTTTGGATTCGGACACGTTCATTCAGGCAAAGAACTTATATTACGGTTTCGATATCTGCCCTGGCTATTGGGAATGGATGGACGGTGCGGTCGATGGCTGCGCCGTGCGTAGCGTCAGCAAGGTCTATGACGAACTCGTGGCCGGAAACGACGAGCTTGCGCAATGGATCAAGGGGCGGAAGGGCGACGGTCGGTTCCTGCCGATCACCGATCCGGCGACCCAGAACGCCTTTCGCGAGATTGCCGCAGCGGTTCAGGGCGGTGATTATCAGCCATCGGCGAAGGCGCAGTTCCTGGCCGGAGCCGATCCGTGGCTCGTCGCCAAGGCGCGGGTGCTGGGCGCCACCGTCGTCACCATGGAACGCCCGGAGCCGACCGCGAAGCGGCGGGTTCCGCTGCCGAACATGTGCATCGCGTTCGGGGTGCCGTGGATGGATACGTTCGCGTTGCTCCGCCAACACGCCGCCGCTTTCCGCCTTGCGGCGTAGGCGCGCCGCAGCATGGACTTCCGCATCGCCAACACCTTCACCGACTCGCTGGCGCGGCTGACGGGGACGGAGCAGAAGGCGGTGAAGACCACCGCGTTCGACCTGCAACTCGACCCATCCGCGCCGGGGTTGAGCTATCATCGGCTGGAACGGACGAAGGACCGGAATTTCTGGTCGGTGCGGGTGAACGCCGATATCCGGCTGATCGTCCATCGCACCGAATCGAGCCTGCTGCTCTGTTACGTCGATCACCATGATGACGCCTATGCCTGGGCGGCGCGGCGGCGGATCGAACGTCATCCCGTCACCGGGGCGGCGCAGATCGTCAGTTTGGTCGAACGGGTGGAGGCGGAACACGGATCGCCGATCCATCATCCCCTCCCCGGCGTGGAACCCTGGGAAGTGCCGCCGTTGCGCGACAACCCAGCGGTCTGCACCGGCGGGGAACCTCAGGCGTCGTTCCTGCCGCCGTTGTTTCTCGACCTGTCGCAGGATGACCTGCTGTCGGTCGGTGTACCGCCGGACTGGATCCCGGAGGTCTACAAGGCGTCGATGGACTCGGTCCTCGACCTCGCCGACGATCTGCCGGAAGAGGCGATGGAGGCGCTGCTGGAATACTGCACCACCGGCGTCCTGCCGCGTCCGTCCGCAGCGAACCGGGAGAGCGACCAGGGGAGCGACCCCTTCGACCACCCGGACGCCCAGCGCCGCTTCCGCGTCCTGGACAACGTGGAGGAGTTGGAGCGGGCGCTGAATGCGCCCTGGGACCGCTGGACCGTGTTCCTGCACCCGGCCCAGCGTCGGCTGGTGGAGCGCAGCTACAGCGGCCCTGTGCGCGTTT
This sequence comes from Azospirillum sp. B510, assembly GCF_000010725.1. Classification (NCBI taxonomy): domain Bacteria; kingdom Pseudomonadati; phylum Pseudomonadota; class Alphaproteobacteria; order Rhodospirillales; family Azospirillaceae; genus Azospirillum; species Azospirillum sp. B510. The sequence continues at coordinate 259,083 of NC_013854.1, forward strand.
CCGGTTCGGCCGGGACCGGCAAGACCATCGTGGCGCTCCATCGTGCGGTCATCCTGGCCCGGCGGGAGCCGACTGCCCGTGTGGCGCTGACCACCTTCTCGGCAACCCTGGCCGCTGCCCTGGCGGTGAAGTTGGACCGGCTGGCTGGGAACGAACCAGAGCTTACCGCCCGGATCAGGGTGGCGTCGGTGACGGACCTCGCCCGCGATCTCCATGCCCGCCAGTCCGTGCCGCCGCAGATCGCCGAGGATGGGCTGGTCCGCTCCCTACTGTTGGAGGCGGGGAAGGCTGCGGGGGTGAAGGCATCTTCGGCCTTCCTGGTCGCCGAATGGACGGAGGTGGTCGATGCCTGGGGACTGATGTCCTGGGAGGATTACCGCGACGTGGCCCGACTCGGCCGCAAGACGCGGATGGGCGGGCAGCAGCGCCAAGTTCTGTGGGGCGTGTTCGACAGCGTACGCGCGGCTCTTGGCGAGCGGGGCCTCTCCACCTGGGCGGATGTCTTCGCGCGAGTGGCTTCGGACACTGCGGAGGCGCCGTTCGACTGGGTGGTGGTTGACGAGGCCCAGGACATCGGAGTCGCCGAAATGCGTTTCCTGGTGGCGCTGGCGGGGGGAAGGAGCGAGCGGCTGTTCTTCGCCGGAGACCTCGGCCAGCGCATCTTCCAACAGCCCTTTTCCTGGAAGAGCCTGGGCGTGGATGTTCGGGGCCGCTCGCACACGCTGAAGATCTGCTATCGGACCTCGCACCAAATTCGCACCCAAGCCGACCGGCTGCTGCCCGCCGCCGTCGCGGACGTGGATGGCAATGCCGAAAGCCGTAAAGGCACGATCTCGCTGTTCGATGGCCCGGCGCCGCAGATCGTCACCTTTGCCAGCGAAGAGGAGGAGCGGGACGCCGTCGCGCTGTGGATCGCCGAACGTCTGGCGGATGGTGTCGCGCCGGAGGAGATCGCGGTCTTCGTGCGCTCGGAGGCGGAGTTGGAGCGCGCCCGTGCGGCCGTGGCGGAGACGGGGGCGGAAGTGCTGGTGGGCACCATGCATGAGGCGAAGGGGCTGGAGTTCCGCGCGGTGGTGGTCATGGCCTGCGATGACGAGGTGATCCCTTCGCAGCAGCGCATCGCCGCCATTGCCGACGCTGCCGACCTGGAGGACGTCTACGACACCGAACGGCACCTGTTGTACGTCGCCTGCACGCGCGCCCGCGACGAACTGCTGGTCACCGGAGTCGATCCGGCGTCGGAGTTCCTGATGGACATGGTGGGTGACGGCGGCCGGTAGGTAGGGTGCCCATCGGCATGCGGGCCGTGGCACGTTCGGCCCTGATGTGCCACGACGTGTGCCATGGCGCGGGAGGCAGGCAAAAAAACCGCCGCTAACCCATTGGATTAGCGGCGAGTTGAACAGGGAGGCTTCACGTCTGGGAGACGCTGGGTCCGAGGACCCAACCCCGGAGGGGAGACCTCCGGGACGAAACATCGGATGCTGCGTCGCAACATCCAACGATCAAAATTTGACCATTCTGCTGCCAACTTTCCAGGCACAAATATATAAATCTACCATGCAAGCCACGCATGGCTTGGAAATACCCTTGGAAGGCTAATAAAAGTGCCGAAAACGATGATGCCGCACCGGTAAGTCGGTGCGGCATCGTCATTTTCGGCAATTCTCTTGCGGAAGCGCTGGAATTGTTGGGGATCAGAACGGTGTCTCTGCCACTTTTTTGACCAGAAAGTCGCGGAATACCGCGATGCGCTTGGAATGGCGCAATTCTTCGGCATAAACGAAGTAGGCGTCGACCTTCGGACCTTCGACGTCCGGCATGATCCGGGTCACGTCCTTGGAGAAGCTGTCGACCAGGAAATCGGGCAGGGCGCCGATGCCGAGCCCGCTCTCCACCGCGCGATAGATGGCGTAGACGCTGTTGACCTGGAGGATCGGCTTCCGGTTGGGCGAGGGATCGCCCATCTCCATGACCCAGTTGACGTTGGGGATTGGTGCCCGCACGTCGGGTGGGTAGGTGATCAGGTCGTGGCTGTCCAGCTCCGCCAGCGTCTTGGGCGTCCCCTTCTTCTTCAGGTAGCCCTGGCTGGCATAGAGGTGGAAGCGGATCGACATCAGGTGCCGCTGGATCAGGTCCGGCTGGCGCGGCGTGTTCATGCGGATGGCGATGTCCGCCTCCCGCATCGCCAGATCCAGCTCGTCGTCGTCGATCAGCAGCGTCAGCTGGATGTCGGGATAGATCGACATGAATTCGTTGATGCGGGGCGTCAGCCAGGTCGATCCGAAGGCGACCGTCGTCGTCACCCGCAGCGGACCCTTGGGATGCTCCCGGCTTTCGGTCAGCATCGCCTCGGTCATCGACAGCTTGGCGAAGACGTCGCGGGCGGTGCGGTGAAGCAGTTCGCCCTGTTCGGTCAGGATCAGCCCGCGGGCGTGGCGGTGAAACAGCGGAACGCCCAGGCTTTCCTCGAGCGCGCTGATCTGGCGGCTGACCGCCGACTGGCTGAGGTTCAACGTCTCGCCGGCATGCGTGAAGCTGCCGGCTTCGGCCACCGCGTGGAAGACCCGCAGCTTGTCCCAATCCATCATGCTGTCCCGCCCCGGTGCGCAGACGCCCGGAGCCTCCCATTTCTTGAGGACGGCGCATGGCCGCCATGCATGTTTATAGCGGGAACGCGCCCGGAACGCACGCGCTACGAACCCTGACTCGCACGAAAATTAATCATGATCACAGGAATTATTCTCATCCGAAGCCTCAGCGATCCGGCGATATCCGCAGAAGGGATAGGGCTGTCGACGATGCTCGGAAAGGGGTTGGCGGCCGTTCGACCCCGCTTTTGCTAATCCGCCGCGTCGGACAGGGCCGCGGCTTTAACCGTCGCGCTGTGGGCTTCGCCTTTGGTCGCGGCCGACTTTCCGTTGCCGCTGATGTGCCCGCTGATCTCGTCGCCGGCATCGACGGGCAGGCGCCAGAAGGGCAGGCTGGAGGCGCAGGCCAGCAGCCCCACCGTCAGGAAGGCGGGAACGAAGGAGGACGGCGTCAGCGTTCCGCTCCACTGCACGGTCAAATGCAGCGCGGTGGCGCCGACCGCGACGCCAAGGCTCATCGACAGCTGCTGCATCACGGTGGCCAGCGTGTTGGCGCGGCTGGTCATCGTCTGCGGCACCTCGGCATAGCTCAGCGTGTTCATGCCGGTGAATTGCAGCGAGCGGAAGAAACCGCCCAGCAGCAGCGCGCCCAGGATCACCAGATGCGGCGTGTCGGGGCGGAAGGCGCCATAGCTGGCCAGGATCACGCCACTGACCAGGGAGTTCACCGTCAGCACCGGACGGAAGCCGAAGCGGCGCAGGATCGGGCCGGCCAGCGCCTTCATGGTCAGCGCTCCCGCCGCCCCGGCGAAGGTCAGCGCCCCCGATTCGAAGGCGGTCAGGCCGAAGCCGATCTGCAACATCACCGGCATCAGGAAGGGGACGGCGCCGATTCCGATGCGGAACAGCGTGCCGCCCAGGACGGAGGCGCGGTAGGTCCGCAACCGGAACAATGACGGATCCAGCACCGGCCGCGCCACCCGGCGGGCATGGCGCAGATAGGCCAGCGTCGCCAGCAGCGCCACCGCCAGCAGGGCCGCCACCGCGACCGGCGGCAGCAGGTCGCGCCCGACATTCTCGAAACCGAACATGAAGGCGGCCAGTGCGACGGCGCTCCACAGGAAACCGCGGCCGTCGAAGGGGTCGCGCTGCTCCTCCTTCAGGTTGGGGATCAGCGCCAGCACGAGGGCGATGCCGATCAGGGCGATCGGCACGTTGACGAAGAAGATCCAGCGCCAGGAGGCGTAGGTGGTGATGGCGCCGCCGACCAGCGGCCCCAGCGCCGGACCGATCAGCGCCGGCAGGGTCATGCGCGCCATCGCCGTCACCAGCTGATCCTTGGGCACGGTGCGCAGCAGGATCAGCCGGCCGACCGGCACCATCATCGCCCCGCCGATGCCCTGGAGGATGCGGGCGGCCACCAGCTCCACCAATCCGTTGGACAGGCCGCAGGCGATCGAGCCGGCCATGAAGACGCCGATGGCGCTGGCGAAGACGGTGCGGGCGCCATAGCGGTCGGCCGCCCAGCCGCTGACCGGCAGGAACACCGCCAGCGCCAGCATGTAGGAGGTCATCGCCAGGCTGAGCCGCAGCGGATCCTCGCCCATCGACTGCGCGATCCCCGGCAGGGCGGTGGAGATCACCGTCGAGTCGAGGTTTTCCATGAACAGGGCGCAGGCGATGATCAGCGGGGTGACGCGCGACATGACGAACCGTCAGGCAGGAAGCGGAACCCTAGGAATGTGAGGAGTTCCGCCGTCTTGACCACCGCGCAGGCGAAAGCCCTGCCATGCGTAAGCCGGTGCCCGGCCTTCCCTTCACACGGCGGTGGAGACGAAATCCACCGCCGCCTGGGTGTGCAGCCGGGTGGTGTCGAACACCGGGAAGCCCGGCAGGTCGGGCTGGTCGATCAGCAGGAAGATCTCGGTGCAGCCCAGGATCACGCCGCCGGCGCCGCGGCGCCGCAGATCCCCGACGATCCGCAGATATTCCGCCTTCGAGTCGGGGCGCAGGTCGCGCCGGACCAGCTCGTCGAAGATGATGCGGTCGACGATGGCCTGATCGGCCTCGTCCGGCACCAGAAGCTCGACGCCGAAGCGGTCGCGGAACCGTTCCACCAGCATTTCGGACCGCATGGTCGCCGCGGTGCCGAGCAGGCCGACCCGGGTCAGGCCGGCTTTCACGATCGCCTCGCCGGTGGGGTCGGCGATGTGGATGAAGGGGATGGCGCGGCCCGCCATGATCGGCTCGACCACCCGGTGCATGGTGTTGGACACGCAGACGACCAGATCGGCACCGGCCCGTTCCAGCGCATCGACCTTGCCAGCCAGGTAGCGCTCGGCACCGGTCCAGTCGCCGGTGCGGACGAAATGCTCGATGTTGCCGAAATTGACGCTGACGACGACGATCTCGCCATTGTCCCAGCCGCCCAGCCGGGCGTTCAGCCCATCATTCAGCAGACGGTAATATTCGCCGGTGGCCTGGTTGCTCATGCCGCCGAGCACGCCGATGGTCTTTTGCGGCAGCGGGCGGACGGTGGGACGGATCGTCATCGCGGTCGGCTTCCTTCCGGGGGCGAGGCTGGTCGTGCCAGCCTTACCATGTCAGCGCCCGGTGAACACCGGTTTGCGTTTCTCCAGGAAGGCGCGGTAGCCCTCGCGGAAATCCTCGGTGCCGAAACAGCGGTAGCAGTCGGCGATCTCCTCCGCGCCCAACGGCGCCGGATCGGACAGGCGGCGGACCGTGCGCTTGTGCAGGGTCGCGGCCAGCGGCGCGCCGGCGGCGATGCGCTGGACGGTGGCGGCGATCTCGGTCTCGAACCCCTCATCGGCGACGACGCGATGGACCAGCCTCTTGTCCTTGGCCTCCGCCGCATCGAAGACGCGGCCTTCCAGCAGGATCTCCAGCGCCGCCGGGCCGCCGGCGACATCGGCGACCAGCTTCAGTTCCGCCGGCCCCATGGAGATGCCGAGCCGGCTGACCGGCACGCCGAACCGGCTGCTCCGCGAACAGACCCGGAGGTCGCAGGCCAGCGCCACCGCCAGTCCGATGCCGCAGCACGGACCGTCGATGGCGGCCAGAACCGGATGGCGCAAGCGCCGCAATGCGTCCAGCCCCTCGTCCATCAGGTCGCCGTAGGCGGCACCCTGGTCCGGGCTGTTGCGCTCGCTCTCGAATTCGGAGATGTCGGCGCCGGGGGAGAAGGCGTGGGTGCCGGTGGCGGCGGGGCCGCCGCGCATCACCACGACGCGGGTCGCGTCGTCGGCCTCCAGCGCCGCCAGATGACCGATCAGCGCATGCCACATCGGCTTGTCGAAGGCGTTCAGCTTGTCGGGGTTGGACAGGGTCAGGGTCGCGACGACGCCATCGCGGGTCAGGGTGATGGTGCCGGCCATGCCACACTCTCCATCCGTTGCCGTATGGCCCGATACCATAGCGCTCCGCCGCCGCGACGCAAGCCGCCCGCTTCGGCGGCACGGCAAGGTCCGGGACCGTCTCCGGCAAAAAAGTGGGGGACCGGTGAATTTTCCTCTTGCGGCGGAGGCCGTGTTTCCGTAGAAAGCGGCTCCCGGACGACGGGAGCGCGGGCGTAGCTCAGGGGTAGAGCACAACCTTGCCAAGGTTGGGGTCGAGGGTTCGAATCCCTTCGCCCGCTCCAGTTCTCCGGTAAAGAAGCGAAGATCCAAGGGCCGGGCGGCGACGCACCGGCCCTTCGCTTTTTCCGATCCGGGTCTTCCGGCTCCGCAGCCCGCTCCCGCGAAGCGGGAGGCGCGCTGTTCGGAAGCACCGGGCATCCCGTATCGACACTGGCCGTCGGGCGCGCTAGATCCTTACCTCATGACCGATACCTCCCTCGCCGCCCGCGGCGTCGCGCTCGACTTGCTGCGCGACGTGCTGCGCAAGTCCGTTCCCTTCGACGACGCGTTCGACGCGCATCCCGAGCTGGCGTCGCTGCAACCGCGCGACCGCGGCTTCGTCCGCCTGCTGGTCGCCACCGTCCTGCGCCGGCTGGGCCAGATCGACGAGATGATCCAGGCCAGCCTCGCCAAGCCGGGCCTGCCCAAGGCGGCGATCCATGACATGCTGCGGCTGGGCACGGCGCAGCTGGTGTTCCTGAACACCCCCGCCCATGCCGCCGTCGACACCGCGGTCGAGCTGGCGGCGGCGCGCAACGCCGCCCCCTACAAGGGGCTGATCAACGCCGTCCTGCGCCGGATCGGGCGCGAGGGGGCGGAGATGGCGGCGCGGCAGGATGCCGGACGGCTGAACACGCCGGACTGGCTGTGGCTGTCCTGGCGGTCGGCTTACGGCACCGCCCGCACCCGCGGCATCGTCGAGGCGCATCTGCACGAGGCGCCGCTCGACATCACGGTGAAGTCCGATCCCGCCGGCTGGGCCGAGCGGCTGGGCGCCAGCCTGTTGCCGACCGGATCGCTGCGCCGCCCGCCCGGCGGGTCGGTGATCGAGCTTCCGGGATTCGAGGATGGCGAGTGGTGGGTGCAGGACCTCGCCGCCTCGCTGCCGGCCAAGCTGTTCGGCGATCTTGCCGGCAAGCGGGTGTTCGACCTCTGCGCCGCCCCCGGCGGCAAGACGGCGCAGCTGGTGGTCCAGGGCGCCCAGGTCACCGCCATCGACCGCTCGGCCCGCCGGCTGGAGCGGGTGACGGAGAATCTGAAACGCCTGCGGCTGGAGGCCGAGGTGCTGGCCGCCGACGCCGCGACCTGGGAGCCGGAGGCGCCGGCCGACGCCGTGCTGCTCGACGCCCCCTGTTCGGCGACCGGGGCGATCCGGCGCCATCCCGACATCCTGCGGGTCAAGACGCCGGACGACATCGCCAAGCTGGCCCGCGCCCAGTCGCGGCTGCTCGCCCGCTCGGTCGAGCTGGTCAGGCCTGGCGGGACGCTGATCTACTGCACCTGCTCCATCCAGCCGGAGGAGGGCGAGGCGCAGGTGGCCCGTCTGCTGGAACAGGATGGGCGGGTCGAGCGTTGGCCGGTGACCGCCGACGAACTCGGCGGCCTGTCGGAGCCGATCAACGAGGCCGGCGAGGTCCGCAGCCTTCCGGGCATGCTGGCCGATCTTGGCGGCATCGACGGCTTCTTCGTGGCGCGGCTCCGCCGGCGTCCGGCATAGGCCCCTGGCGGAGTCCGCGGCGCGGGATAAATCCCAGCCCCGTCTTGCGATGGCGGCGGCGAATTGATACGACACGACTCATGCTTCCGTCCGAGTTTCCCCGCACCGCATCATCACCCTCCGCCGGCCCTCGACGCCGCTCGCGGTCCTGAAGGAGTCGGCGCAGATGGGCGACGGGAACGGACGGTTTCGCAGCGGCATGGCACGCCTTGCCTATGGGAACCCCCTCTATGCCCTGATGCTGGGCGGCAAGGCGCCGGGGGCGCTGGCGGTGATCCCGCCCGATCCCTGGCCGGGCGACGCCGACGCCGGCAACGCCATGCTGGCCGGGCGGATGGCCTTCGCCGGCCAGCCCATCCTGGTCGATCCCAACGGTGTCCCCAACTGGCGCCCCCAGGGCGCCAGCCCCGGCTGGCTGCGCGCCGCCCATGGCTTCGAATGGCTGCGCGACCTGCGCGCGGTCGGCGGCGACACGGCGCGGCGCCGGGCGCGGGTGCTGGTGTGGTCGTGGCTGGACCAGAATGGCGGCTGGCATTCCCAGAGCTGGGCGCCCGACGTGCTGGGGGTGCGGCTGTCGAGCTGGATCGGCCTGCATGACTTCTACTGCGCCTCGGCCGACGACGATTTCCGCGCCCGCGTGTTCGAAAGCATGGCCCGCCAGCTCCGCCACCTGCTGCGGGTGGCGCCGGCCAAGCTGGACGGCGAGCGGCTGATCGGCGCGATCAAGGGGCTGCTCTATGGCGGCTATTGCCTGCCCGACCAGGACAAGGCGGCGCGGGAGGCGCTGCGCCTGCTCGACAAGGAATTGCCGCGCCAGATCCTGCCCGACGGCGGTCATGTCGAGCGCAACCCGTCGATCCAGATGCGGGTGCTGCGCGACCTGATCGACATGCGCGCCGTGCTGCGAGTCGCCAAGGAGGAAGTGCCGGAAAGCCTCCAGCACGCGATTGACCGCATGACGCCGGCGCTGCGCTTCTTCCGCCATGTCGATGGCGGGCTCGCCCTGTTCAATGGTGGGCGGGAGGAGGAGCCGGCGCTGATCGACACGGTGCTGGCCCAGGCCGACGCCCGCGGCCGTCCGCTGAAGAGCGCGCCGCACACCGGGTTCGAGCGGCTGCTCGCCGGGCGCACGCTGGTGCTGCTCGACACCGGCGCGCCGCCGCCGGAGGGGCTGGACCGCACCGCCCATGCCGGCACCCTGTCGATGGAGGTCTCCGTCAACAAGGAGCGGCTGATCGTCAATTGCGGCAGCCACCCGTCCCGGCGCGGCCCCTGGCGCGCGGCGCTGGCGGGAACATCCGCCCATTCCACCATGGTGGTCGCCGACACCAACTCCTCGGAAGTGCTGGAGAAGGGCGGGCTGGGCCGCCGGCCGACGCATGTCGGCTGCGAACGGCAGGAATCGGATGGCGCCATGCTGGTGGTCGCCACCCACAACGGCTACAGCAAGGGCTTTGGCCTGCTGCATCGCCGCCGGGTCTACTTGGCCGACAATGGCGAGGATCTGCGCGGCGAGGACACGCTGGAGCCGGTGATCGGCGCCACGCCGCAGCCGCAGCCCTACGCCATCCGTTTCCACCTGCATCCCAATGTCGAGGTCGTGCCGGTGCAGGCCCAGGGGAATGGCGGCAATGATCAGGTGTTGTTGCGCCTGCCCAGCGGCAATGCCTGGCGCATGCGGGTGACCGGCGCGGTGCTGGAGGTGGCGGAGAGCGTCTATCTCGGCAGCGGCGACGAGCCGCGCCGCACCCGGCAGATCATGATGCAGGGACAATGCGGACCCGAGGGGCTGACGGTGAAATGGGCCTTGCGCCGCGAACGCAAGGCGGCGTAAATCCCGCCCATCCGCGGTGGCCGGGCCCGTTTCCTTCGGAAAGGGGCGTGGAAGCACGGATGAACACGGGATTTCAGGGCACGGACGACCACGGGACTCTTCACGCCGTGCTTATCCATGTCCATCCGGGCCGATGGGGGCGGGTGGATCGGGATAAGCACGGTTGAACGGTATTTCCGTGGCCGTCCGTGCTTTTCTTCTTCCGTGCTTGTCCGGGGCTCCCCGGTTGCCTGCGGCCTCGACGCAACACCCGCAGCGATCAGGATGACGCCATGAGCCCGCCCAAAGCCAACCACGCCCCCGCCCCCGACAAGGTCCGCATCACCCGCGCCCTGATCTCCGTGTCCGACAAGGCCGGTCTGGTCGAGCTGGGCAAGGCGCTCGCCGCCCGCGGGGTCGAGATCCTGTCGACCGGCGGGTCGGCCCAGCGTCTGGCCGAGGCCGGCGTGCCGGTCAAGGAGGTCTCCGACCACACCGGCTTCCCGGAGATCATGGACGGACGCGTCAAGACGCTGCACCCGCGCGTCCATGGCGGCATCCTGGCCCGCCGCGACATCCATGCCGACGCGATGGCGCGGCACGACATCCCCGGCATCGATCTGGTGGTGGTGAACCTCTATCCGTTCGAGGCGACGGTGGCCAAGGGTGCCGCCTATGACGACTGTGTCGAGAACATCGACATCGGCGGGCCGGCGATGATCCGCGCCGCCGCCAAGAACCATGATTTCGTCGCCATCGTCACCGAGCCGTCCGATTACGAGGCGGTGATGGACGAGCTGGCGACCCATGACGGCTGCGTCACGCTGGCCCTGCGCCGCCGGCTCGCCCAGCGCGCCTATGCCCGCACCGCCGCCTACGACGCCGCCATCTCGACCTGGCTGGCCGGCCAGCTGGGCGAGACCTTCCCGCCGCGCACCACCCTGTCGGGTTCGCTGGCCCAGACCCTGCGCTATGGCGAGAACCCGCACCAGCAGGCGGCCTTCTACGTCACCGGGGAGAAGCGTCCGGGGGTCGCCACCGCCGTCCAGTTGCAGGGCAAGGAGCTGTCTTACAACAACCTGAACGACACCGACGCCGCCTTCGAGCTGGTGGCGGAGTTCGAGCGGCCGGCCGTCGCCATCATCAAGCACGCCAACCCCTGCGGCGTCGCCCAGGGGGCCAATCTGCTGGAGGCCTACAAGTCGGCCCTGCTGTGCGATCCGGTCAGCGCCTTCGGCGGCATCATCGCCGTCAACCGCAGCCTGGACGCCGAGACCGCCGAGGAGATCTCCAAGCTGTTCGCCGAAGTGGTGATCGCGCCCGACGCCGACGAGGCCGCCCGCGCGCTGCTGGCCACCAAGAAGAACCTGCGCGTGCTGCTGACCAAGGATGTGCCGAACCCGGCCGAGCCCGGCATGATGATCAAGCAGCTGTCGGGCGGCTTCCTGCTCCAGAACCGCGACAGCGGCCGCGTCAACCCGGCCGAGCTGAAGGTCGTCACCAAGCGCGCCCCGACCGAACAGGAGTTGGCCGACCTGCTGTTCGCCTTCCGCGTCGCCAAGCACGTCAAGTCGAACGCCATCGTCTATGCCAAGAACGGCGCCACCGTGGGCGTCGGCGCCGGCCAGATGAGCCGCGTCGACAGCGCCCGCATCGCCGCCATCAAGTCGGCCGAGGCCGCCAAGGCCGCCGGCCTGGCGGAGCCGCTGACCAAGGGCTCGGTGGTCGCGTCGGATGCCTTCTTCCCGTTCGCCGACGGCCTGCTGGCAGCGGCGGAAGCGGGTGTGACGGCGGTGATCCAGCCGGGCGGCTCGATCCGCGACGCCGACGTCATCGCCGCCGCCGACGAGAAGGGGCTGGCGATGGTGCTGACCGGAATGCGGCATTTCCGGCATTGATGGGGTGGGGGAAGTCAGGCCCCCCTCCCTAACCCTCCCCCGCTAACGCGGGGGAGGGAACTCCGCCGCTTTTACCTCAGGCGTCCACCAGCAGGTCGTCGGAGTCCTCGACCCGCTTCAGCATCGACTGGCGCAGTTTCAGCAGCGCCCGATGCTCCAACTGGCGCACGCGTTCCTTGCTGACGCCCAGCTCGCGGCCAAGCTCCTCCAGCGTGGCGCCTTCCTCGCGCAGGCGGCGTTCGCGGATGATGGTGCGTTCGCGCGGGCTCAGTTCGCCCAGCGCCTCCGCCAGCCATTGCGAGCGGGTGTTGGCGTCGCGCATGCCGATCACCACGTCCTCGGGCGAGGGGCGCTGGTCGGCCAGGAAATCCTGCCAGTCGTCGTCGGAACCGTCGGCCACCGGGGTGTTGAGCGACTGGTCGGCACCCGACAGCCGCATCTCCATCGCCTCGACCTCGGCGACCTCGACCCGCAGTTCGCCGGCGATCCACTCGCGGCCTTCCTTGGTCAGAGGCGCGCCGCTGCCGTTCTGGGTGGCGCTGTCGATCTTGGCGCGCAGGCGGCGCAGGTTGAAGAACAGCGATTTCTGCGCGGCGGTGGTGCCCGTCCGCACGATCGACCAGTTGCGCAGGATATAATCCTGCATGGCCGAGCGGATCCACCAGGCGGCGTAGGTGGAGAAACGCACCTCGCGGTCAGGTTCGAAGCGGCTGGCCGCCTGCATCAGCCCGACATTGCCCTCCTGGACGAGATCGCCCATCGGCAGGCCGTAGTTGCGGAAGCGCGAAGCGGTGGCGACCACCAGCCGGGTATAGGCCCGGACCAGCTGATGCAGGGCCCGCTCGTCGCTGCCTTCGCGCCATTTGCGGGCGAGGTCGAATTCATGGTCGCGCGACAGCAGAGGTTCGCGCATGGATGCCTTGATGAAGCTCAGATTCGCACGCTGAGTCTCCGGATCGTCGATGTATGCCATCCGTCCCTTCCTTCCCGTCTGGGCGGCATCGTGTTCCTTCGCATATCCCCGCATTGTCGGGTCTTCGCCATTTTGCCGCCTGCCCCCGGTCGATGCCGTCGGGTTAGACAACAAGCATGAGCGTGCCCTGTTGCGGAATCATACGCAGGTGTAGGGGGAGCGGATCACAGACGGACGGAGGAATTTTCCCGGAAGCCCATCGCCGGCCTTCGGGATGCCCGCCGGGTGGCCGCCGGACGGGTCAAGCTGTATCCAAGGATGGATCACGCCTGGAAAAGGTCCAGCATCTCGCCGAAAGAATCGAAGCAGGCGCAGACAAGGTAACCATCGCGGCCGCAGCCGCCGTCGAGCGTCACCGTCACCGGGCCGGCATCGACCCCGGGGCTTTCCGGCGTCCAACTGGGGTCGTAGCCGCGCACCAGGCGGCGGAAGCCACCATAGGGGTGATCCAGCCGGCTGAAGGCGGCGCTGCCCCACCAGAAGGCGTCGCCCTGGCCGCTCAGCGGGCGCCGGGGATCGATGCCGGAATGGACCAGCAGCAGGCTGCCGCCGCCCCGGCTGTTGCCGGCCCAGCCGTCCCCCGTGGGCATCCCGTCCTTCGCGGTCTCGCCGCCGGTGTAGGCGGCGCGGCGCAGCGCGTTGAACAGCTGTTCATGACCCGGCCTCGCCGCCACCGCCTGCCGCAGCTCGCGCGTCCAGCGTCCCAGCATCACCGCGCCGCCGCGTGCCGCCGCCATCCCGGCCTCCAGGTTGCCGCCATAGGCGGCCAGCGTCGGCGCCACGCCCTGGCGCAGCATCCAGTCCAGCACGCTGCGCGGATCGGGGGCGAAATGGAGTTGCAGCAACTTCTGCCACATCTCCTCCTGCTGGCCGCGCAGATAGACGATGTCCGAGGCGATCATGCCCGGCATCGCCAGCAGGGCGATGCGGAAGGCCAGCAGCCGGTCGATGGTCTCGATCGCCCGCTCGCCGACGCCGATCATGTTGCCGAGATAGACCAGCCGGTCGCCGGGACGGAAGCGCTGGCCGATGGCGTGGTGGATCGCGTCCAGCCGGTCGGGCTGCGCGTGAGCGGCCCCGATGGCCCAGACGCGGCGCGGACGGCCGAGCGAGGCGAAACGGCTGGCGTCCTCGATGGTGCCGACGATGCTTGCCGCATGCCGGCCGGCCTGACGGCTGGGAAGACCAAGGTGCGGCGGCAGGCCCAAACTTCCTCCCCTTCGGTGTCGTTCGCGAAGCCGTTCCGGCGCTGTCGACCGGCAGGCGGCGAGGAGTTTAGGCGTGTCATGCCGTGTGAACAAAGGTGAAAAAACGAGACGGGCGCGCGGCGTGTCGTAGCAGCCGCGCGCCCGTTCGTGTCACGGACCCATCCGGAAGGGTTGGATCAGGCCGCCTTGGACAGCACCGATTCCAGACGCTCCGTCGCCTTGGTCTCGTCGATCTTCTCGACGGCGGCCAGTTCGCGGGCCAGACGCTCCAGGGCGGCCTGATAGATCTGGCGCTCGCTGTAGGACTGGTCGGACTGGTCGGCGCCGCGGTAGAGGTCGCGCACCACCTCGGCGATCGACACCGGATCGCCGGAGTTGATCTTGGCCTCATACTCCTGGGCGCGGCGGCTCCACATGGTGCGGCGGACGCGCGACCGGCCTTGCAGCGTCTCCAGCGCGACCTTGATGCGGTCCTTGGAGGACAGGCGGCGCAGGCCGGCATTGCGGGCCTTGGTGACCGGAACCTTGAGCGTCATGCGCTCTTTCTCGAACGTGATCGCGTAGAGTTGAACCTCGAGTCCGGCAATGCTGTGGGTCTCGATCCCTTCGACCCGACCGACGCCATGAGCCGGATAGACGACGAAGTCACCGGCATCGAAGTCAAGCTTGTTCGACATGTGGATTGGCTCTCACTTCTCGCGATCACGCCATTTTGCCGTCCCGGTGGAAGGGACGAAAAAGGACCCCGGACAGTTATGGCGCCGTGGGGATGGGGCCCATCCACGACGATCACAAAAGCCACGAGTCCTGGAACGAAGGGAAAACCGGCAATGGCGCGAAGGCCGGCTCCGGGCGCGCATTATAACGATGTTACGGCCGAGTTACAAAGGGAACGCGCAATCAACCGGGCGGAAATCGTCATCGCCCGGCCATGGCCGACCCGTCGATTTTGCATGGCAACATCGGCGGGCGCAATCGATTGACGCGGCCCGACTCGGAAAAATCCCGATCGGGGAAAAGCCGGGCCGCACCCGCTGGTCTGGTCTCAGCCGCCCGCCTTGGGCGAGAAGAACTTCTCGAACTTGCCGTCCACGCCCTTGAACGTGTCGGCGTCGGCCGGCGCGTCCTTCTTCCGGGTGATGTTCGGCCACTGTCCGGAATAGTCGCGGTTCAGCTCCAGCCACTTGGTCGCGCGGTCGTCGGTGTCGGGAACGATCGCCTCGGCCGGGCATTCCGGCTCGCACACGCCGCAGTCGATGCACTCGTCCGGGTGGATGACCAGCATGTTCTCGCCCTCGTAGAAGCAATCCACGGGGCAGACTTCGACGCAGTCGGTGTACTTGCACTTGATGCAGCCGTCGGTGACGACGTAGGGCATGATCTCTTCTCCGCTGTTCCGGTCCGCGGTGTCATCCGCGCGTCGCTGCTCCGGCATCCCCATCGGGGCGGATCGGAGCCTGTTTCCAATAATGGCACGCGCGTGGCACCGGGCCGGATGGCCAACCCGCGCCTGCCTAGCACGCCGCCGACGGGCCGTTCAACCCCGCGTGTGATGTGGGCGACCCTGTCGCACCGGCGTCAGCGCCTTTCGCGGCGAGGCCCTGTGAAAACGCCGCCAGGAAGGCGCGCAGGCTGATGGTTTCAATGGCGTCGGCGCGGCGGACGAACTGGGTCGGCATCCGCGCCAGCGCGTCCGGCAGCGGCCGGGCCGCCAGCAGCTCGCGCCAGGGATCGCGCTCCACCACCGAGCGCGGCATCACCGTCACCCCCATGCCGGCGCCGACGCAGCCCAGAATGGCGTCCAGCGCCCCGAACTCCATGACGCGGAAGGGCACGCGCCCGGCCTCGCGCATCGCCATCTCGGCCCGGCCGCGATAGGCGCAGGCCCGGCCGAAGGCGATCAGCGTGCGCCGCGCGCTCTCGGTGGTCAGGCCGGTCGCCGGCTCGGCCAGCACCAGCTCCTCATTGAAGATGCGTTGGGCGGTCAGGTCGGGATGGGCGACCTCGCCGCCGACGAAGGCGCCATCCAGCCGGCCGGCCAGCACCTCGGTCAGCAGGGTCTCGGTCGGGCCGGGGATGATGGTCAGCTCGACCTCGGGATGGTCGCGGTGGAAGCGGGCCAGCAGCGGCGGCAGCCGCACCGCCGCTGTCGATTCCATGCTGCCCACCGCCAGCCGGCCGCCGCGCCCGGCGGCCTCCGCCACCGCGTCGCGGGCCTGGGCGACCAGCCGCAGCACCCGGTCGGCATAGCCGCTCAGCACCCGCCCGGCCGGCGTCGGCTCCATCCCGCGGCTGAGGCGCAGGAACAGGTCGACGCCCAGATCCTCCTCCAGCCGCTTGATGCGGGCGGTGACGTTGGACTGCACGCAGTTCAGCGCCTCCGCCGCCCGGCTGACGCTGCCGGTGTCGGCAACCGCCTTCACCACCCGCAGACCGGCCAGATCCATCGCGATGCCTCCCCCATTCAGCATGTGATAACCATCACTGAAAGTGGAGCTTACCATCAGAATATTTCATTGGAAATGAGGGGAGGGGGCCAGCCATGATGGAGGCCAAGCAATCGGTTTCCTGAACGGATTCCGGCGGGATGCCGGCCGACAGGCGGGAGGGCGCGGATCATGGTGCGGGTGCTGGTCGGCGGCGTGATCGGGCTTGCCATCGCGATGGGGGTGGGGCGTTTCGCCTTCACCCCGATCCTGCCGGCGATGCAGGCCGCCACCGGGCTGGGGGCCGATGGGGCGGGGCTGCTCGCCTCGCTGAATTACCTTGGCTATTTCGTCGGCGCGCTCGGTGCCGGGCTGGTGCCGCATGGGGCGGTGCGCACCGCGGCGTTCCGGCTGTCCCTGCTGGTCAGCGTCGTCACCACGGCGGCGATGGGGTTCGATCTGGGCGACGCCGGGCAGGCGATGCCGGCCTGGCTGGTCCTGCGCTTCCTGTCGGGGGTGGCGAGCGCCGGCATCTTCATCCTGGGGATCGCCATGGGGCTGGACAGCCTGGCGCGCCGGGGCGGGGAGCGCTTCGCGGGCTGGCTCTACACCGGCGTCGGGCTGGGCATCGCCGCGTCGGGGCTGTTCGTCGCGCTGGTTGGCGGGCGGCTGGGCTGGGCCGGCGACTGGCTGGCGCTGGGGGCGATCTGCGCCGTGCTGGGGCTGCTGCCGGCCCTATGGCTGCGCGACCCGCCGCCGCGGCACGACGTTGCTGCCGATGCCGATGCCGATGCCGGCAAGCCGCGGGCGGCGGTCACGCGGGCGCGTGGCTTGCCGGCGCCACTCCTGCTGCTGACGCTCGCCTATTTCCTGGAGGGTGGCGGCTATATCGTGTCGGCCACCTTCCTGGTGTCGATCCTGAAGACCGATCCGGCAACCGCCGCGGTCGGCGAGGCCGCCTGGATGGTGGTCGGGCTGGGGGCGATGGGGGCCGGGCTGTTCTGGGCCGCGGTCGCCCGGCGGTCGAACAGCTGGTGGTCGCTGATCCTGGCCCATCTGACGCAGGCCGTCGCCATCCTGCTGCCGATGAGCGGGTCGCCGGCGTTGGCCGTCGTCTCCGCCCTGCTGTTCGGCGGCACCTTCATCGGCATCGTGTCGCAGGCCTTCGCGCTGGGGCGGCAGCTGTCGGCCGGCGCCTCGGCCAAGGTGGTCGGGGCGCTGACCGCCGCCTATGGGCTGGGGCAGATCGTCGCCCCGCTGCCGGCCGGGCTGGTGGTGACGCACACCGGCAGCTTCAACGCCGCGTTGCTGGGGGCGGCGGGCGCTGTTGTGCTGGGCGCGCTGCTGCTGGTGGTGGGCATGGTGATTGCCGGGCGGCAGGTGGCGGCGGGCGGCGGGCGGGCCGGCGCCGGGGCGTGAGATCGGGAGGGGGGCGGGAACCGCCGCCCCTCCGCCTCCTTACTGCGCGGCGGCGCTCCGCTTGCTCCGGGCCAGCAGGTTCAGCGCCTCCACCAGCGTGGAGAAGGCGATGGCGAAATACAGGTAGCCCTTGGGGATGTGGAAGCCGGCGCCGTCCGCCACCAGCGCCACGCCGACCAGCAGCAGGAAGGACAGGGCCAGCATCTTTACCGTGACGTGACGGTTGACGAAGTCGCCGACCGGGCCGGAGGCGAACAGCATTACCGCCATCGCGATGACGACGGCGGCGATCATCACCGGCAGATGGTCGGACATGCCGACGGCGGTGATGACGCTGTCCAGCGAGAAGACGATGTCCAGGAACATGATCTGGACGACCACCGAGGTGAAGGTGGCGTGCTTGGGCGCCGATCCGCCCTCCTCATGGCCTTCGACGGTGTGATGGATCTCCAGCGTGCCCTTGGCCAGCAGGAACAGGCCGCCCAGGATCAGGATCAGGTCGCGGCCCGACACCGCCCAGCCCAGGACGGTGAACAGCGGCTGGGTCAACTGCGCCACCCAGGCGATGGAGGCCAGCAGCGCCAGACGGGTCAGCAGCGCCAGCGCCAGACCGACGCGACGGGCGCTGTGCTGCCGTTCGGGCGGCAGCTTCGACGCCATGATCGAGATGAAGATGATGTTGTCGATACCCAGCACGATCTCCAACGCGGTCAACGTCAGAAGGCTGGCCCAGGCATTCGGGTCGGCAAGCAGGTCGAGCATGTCGGGGCGGGGCTCCGGCGGTCAGTGGCGCACGCGCCGGCACCGTGGGGGCGCCAGCGTGACCGCGACCACATGAGGTCCGACCCGGCCCTCCGCAAGGGGGGCGCTGCGGTTTTGCCGCCGGACCATCGTCATATCCGCTGGCCCATTCAGCCCCGGAAGGCGAAGCCCTGCCGTCTTCCCGCCCGCTCCGTCCCCTGCTCCGCCGCCTCCCGCGCGGTCCAGGCGCGGCGGCGTATCGCCATCTGCCGGCGACAGTCATGGGAACAATAGCGCGGCGCCGGCCCGCGCGTGGATGTGCGGATGAACGGCCTGCCGCAGCAGGCGCAATAGAGGGTGGTCATGGTCGTTTCCTCCGGATCGGGCGGCCGTTTGTCCGGCCTTGCCCCAAGCCGCCGGTGGACCGGGCTTCGATCTCCGGTCCCGGCGGCTTTCTTGTGTCGGGTGCAGTGTGCCGGCCAATCCGACGGCATCGCCAGCGGTCAAAGGCCATAAGCAGCCACGGCCCCGACTATTCGGTGCTGGAAAAGGAAGTGGCGGCAGTGGCTTGGATGCGCAAGCGCGTCACTTCGCCGCGATGCCGTGTTGTGGTGTCTTTCGTCGCCATTTGGTCACCGGCACCTTCCAACCGGAGCGTGGCGGCCCCATCTGTTCCATTCTATTGTGTTCCTACGACAGCGATTGGAAGTCCATCAACAACCTGGAAAGACGGGACGCGATGACGCTGAGACGCCTCGCCATCTTCCTGAAAACCGAAAGCGCCAGCGGCGTGGTCCTGATGGTCGCGGCGGTTCTCGCCCTGGTCTGGGCGAATTCGCCGGCGGCCCCGTTCTATGACGCGATCCTGGCGACGAAGGTGGCGGTGACGGCCGGCGGCGTCGGCCTGGACAAGCCGCTGATCCTGTGGATCAACGATGGGCTGATGGCGGTCTTCTTCCTGCTGGTCGGGCTGGAGATCAAGCGCGAGGTGCTGGAGGGCGAACTGTCCAGCCCGGCCAAGGCGATGCTGCCGGGCATCGCGGCGCTGGGCGGCATGGCGATGCCGGCGCTGGTCTATTGCCTGTTCGCCCAGGCGGAACCGGGCGCCCTGCAAGGCTGGGCGATCCCGGCCGCCACCGACATCGCCTTCGCGCTCGGCGTGCTGGCCCTGCTGGGCAACCGGGTGCCGGGCAGCCTGCGCGTCTTCCTGCTGGCGCTGGCGATCATGGATGATCTCGGCGCCATCGTGATCATCGCCGTCTTCTACAGCCATGGGCTGGTGCCGCTGGCGCTGGGGCTGGCGGCGGCATCGGCGGTCGGGCTGTGGCTGCTGAACCGGGCGGGGGTGCGGTCGCTGGCGCCCTATCTGCTGCTGGGGCTGGTCCTGTGGGTGTGCGTGCTGAAATCGGGCATCCACGCGACGCTGGCCGGGGTGGTTCTGGCCTTCGCCATTCCCTTGCGCGGCAAGGAGGGCAGGCACGCCCATGAGGCGCCGCTCCATCGCCTGGAGCATGCGCTGCATCCCTGGGTGGCCTTCCTGATCATGCCGGTCTTCGCCCTGGCCAATGCCGGCGTGCCGCTCGACGGCATCACCCCGGCCAGCCTGCTGGAGCCGGTGCCGCTCGGCATCGCGCTCGGCCTGTTCCTGGGCAAGCAGGCGGGCGTCTTCCTGGCGGTGTGGGCCGCCGTGCGGAGCGGCGTGGTCGAGCGGCCGGCCCGCGCCAGCTGGGGCCAGATCTATGGCGTCGCCGTGCTGACCGGCATCGGTTTCACCATGAGCCTGTTCATCGGGACGCTGGCCTTCGCCGACCCTCAGCATGCGGTCGCGGTGCGGCTGGGCGTGCTGACCGGCTCGCTCGTCTCGGCGTTGGCCGGCTATGGGCTGCTTTATGCCGCCGGTGCCGGGCGGGCGCGGGCGGCGGTCCGCGCCACCTGAGGAGCTGGGGGCTTGGAATTATCGCAAAAGATATCTTTCTGTGGTATCTGTTTGTGTCGCGAACTTTATGGCCGGATGGCGGAACCTGCGGGCCCCCGGTGGGTTCTTCCCCCTGCGGGGAGACGCGCGGCGGGCGCGGGACCGACAGATCGGGGGGACCATGATCGACGCCATCCGCACACGCCGGCGCAGCGTTGCCGAAGACCCTCCGACAAGCGCAAGCGGCGGGTCCGTTCCCATCGATTTCCAACGGCTGGAGCGGCTGCGCCGTCTGGCCCGGCTGATGGACACCCGCTGGCGCATTCCCTTCACCCGCATTCCGGTCGGGCTGGACGGCATCGCCAGCCTGCTGCCGGTTGCCGGCGACACGGCGACGGCGCTGGTGTCCGCCTACATCATCGTCGAGGCGTCCCGGTTCGACCTGCCCAAGGCGTTGGTGGCCCGCATGGTCTTCAACGTGCTGCTGGACTGGGCGGGCGGCTCGGTCCCGGTGATCGGGACGGTGTTCGACATCGCCTTCAAGGCCAACCGGATGAACCTGAACCTGCTGCACGAGCATCTGGAGCGCCGTCTGGCCGCGGCGGCGGCCAAGCGCTGAACCGAAGCGCCGAAGGGGCGCTTCCCCGCGATCTTGACGTGGATCAAGGCGGGGGCGGGGGTGCTGCGGCACTCTGTCGCTTATGAACGCCATCACCGCCCCCCTGGCCCGCGTGGCCGTTTCGCCGGCTTCCGCCGCCCCGTCCCGCTCCCATGGAGCCGCCAACGGAGTCGCCCATGGAGTAGCCCATGGAGTCGATGCCGCGCTGCTCGCCAAATATGACGGGCTGCGGGTGCCGCGCTACACCAGCTACCCGACCGCGCCGCACTTCACGCCCGAGGTGAACGGCGAGGTCTATGGCGGCTGGCTGGGGACCATCGAGCCGGCGCGGTCGGGATCGCTCTACCTGCATGTGCCCTTCTGCCAGAAGATGTGCTGGTACTGCGGCTGCCATACCAAGATCGTCGCCCGCTATGCCCCGATCGCCGAGTATCTCGGCCATATGCGGCGCGAGATCGCCATGGTGGCCGACCGCATTCCCGGCCGGCTGGCGGTGCGCCATATCCATTTCGGCGGCGGCACCCCGACCATGATGGCGCCGGATGATTTCGAGGCGATGATCGCCCTGCTGCGCGGCCGCTTCGACATCGCCGCCGATGCCGAACTTGCGGTGGAGATCGACCCCCGCACCCTGACGGCGGAGATGGCGGCGGCGCTGGGCCGCGCCGGGGTCAACCGCGCCTCGCTGGGCGTGCAGGATTTCGACGGGACGGTGCAGCAGGCGATCAACCGCGTCCAGCCGCGCGCCGTGACCGAACAGGCGCTGGCCTGGCTGAGGGATGCCGGCATCACCAGCGTCAATCTGGACCTGATGTACGGCCTGCCGCACCAGTCGGTGGAGAGCGTCAGCCGGTCCGCCGCGATCGCGCTGGAGATGGCGCCCGACCGTCTGTCGGTCTTCGGCTATGCCCATGTGCCGTGGATGAAGACCCACCAGAAGAAGATCGACGAGTCGGTCCTCGCCGACTCGCTCGGCCGCTGGGAACAGTTCGCCGCCATCGCCGACACGCTGTCGGCCGCCGGCTACAGCGCCATCGGTCTCGACCATTTCGCCCGCCCCGGCGATGAGCTGGCGGTGCAGCAGGAGGAGGGGCGGCTGGGCCGCAACTTCCAGGGCTACACCACCGACGATGCCGAGGTGCTGCTGGGCTTCGGCTCCTCCTCCATCGGCGCGCTGCCGCAAGGCTATGTGCAGAACGCCGTTCCTTTCGACCAGTATGCAGCCGCCGTCGAGGAGGGCCGCCTGCCCACCGGCAAGGGCATCGCGCTGACCGACGACGACAGGCTGCGGCGCGACCTGATCATGCGGCTGATGTGCGACCTGTCGGTCGACACCGCCGCCATCGCCCGTGCCCATGGTCAGCCGGAATCCTGCTTCGACGCCGAACTGGAGGGGATGGCCGATCTGGTCGCCGACGGTGTCGCGGTGGTGGAAGGCCGGCGTGTCCATGTGCCGGAAAGCGCCCGGCCCTTGATGCGCATCGTCGCCGCCCGTTTCGATACCCACCTGTCCAAGGGCGCCGGGCGGCACAGCCGCGCGGTTTGAGGGCGGGAGAGTCCTGGCGTTCAGGAGAACAGGCAGCCGGCGTCACCTGCCGGCCGCCCTTCCCGCGCAGCGGCGGGCGTGAAGATAAAAATTCGCGATAATTCGTTCGATCGGACCGCATATCCCGAAAAACGCATGGCGCGGTTGGGTGCGCTGCGGTGGCGAAGAGGGGGCGGGCTCCTGTATGGTCGCGCCGAAGGTCCTCTTTTCCTGTTCGGCCCGCCTCTGCGAAAGCACCGATCCATCTCAAGGTGAGCGATGATCCGGCGTGTGCGTACCCTTCCCCTGGTCGTGGCCCTGGCCACGCTGATGGTTCCCGGCTGCATGCCGTACGAGCGGATTCCCAATCCGCCGACCGTGCGCAGCGCGCCCGACACCGGAACCGGGCTGGAGCCGATCTATGGGGAGTGGCAGGTGGACAAGCCGACCCCCGCCTATGCCCAGCCGTCCGCCGGTGCCGGCGTCGTCGCCACGCTGGGGGCCGGGCAGGTGGTGACCACGCTGGGCCGGGTGCGCAACAGCGACTGGGTCGCGGTGAAGGCCGGCAGTTCCACCGGCTATGTCCGGCTGCATCTGCTCAGCCTGAAGAGCAACACGCCGCGCGGCAGCCGCGGCACCTCCACCACCCTGGCGAAGCCGGTCGACAATGCCGGCCCGACCATCAAGGCGGCCCCGCGCGGCAAGATCGGCGCCACGCCGATCGCCAATTGACCCGAGAGCCTGGCGGCCGCCGGAAACGGACGGCCGAGAAACGGGACGGCCGAGAAACGGGACGGGAGTCTCAGACTCCCCCTCGACATGGTTCCGTGATAGAACATATCAGAAACAAAAACCTGTCGAGCGGAGCCGAGTCATGTCCGTCCTGCCGTCTCCCGTCCAATCCGCGGAGGCTGCGCCGCGCGACCGTGCCGGCATGCTGGCCGAGCTGCGCGCGCGCATCCGGCGGATCGAGGGGGCGGGAGGGGAGGAGGGGCGGACCCTGCCGTTCGGCCTCGACTCGGTCGATGGCCATCTGTCCGACGGCGGACTGCCGCTGGGCTGCTTGCATGCGGTGGTGACGGAGAATCCGGGGGCGGGCACCGGCTTCGCCGCAGCGTTGCTGGGCCGGTTGGCGACGCCGAAGGCGCCGGCGCTGTGGATTCTGTGCGGGCGCGACCTCCATGCCCCCGGGCTGGCGGCCTATGGTCTGACGGCGGACCGGCTGATCGTGGCGCGGCCGGCGCGGCCGGTCGACGCGCTGTGGGCGATGGAGGAGGCGTTGCGCTGTCCCGCCCTGTCGGCGGTGCTCGGCGAACTGGAGGGGCTGGATCTCACCGCCAGCCGGCGGCTGCAACTCGCCGCCGAATCGTCGGGAGTGACCGGCTTCCTGCTCGATTCGGCGGCCGGCAAGCCGGGGGGGCAAGGAAGCCTGCGGGCGGAGGGGCTCAGCGCCGCGGTGACCCGCTGGCGTCTCGACGCCGCCCCAAGCCTGGGCGAGGAGAATGAAGCGCCGCGTTCGAGCGGAAGCCTGCCCGGCTTGGGGCTGCCGCGCTGGTCCGTCAGGCTGGAGCGCTGCCGGAGCGGACGGCCGGGGGGCTGGACCCTCGCCTGGGACGGCGGGAGTTGGCTCGACCTCGGCAGTGGAGAGGAGGACGGCCTCGCACAGGCCGCGCAACGCGACTCGGGGACATGGCCAACCCGGCGGCCGGTGTCCGACAACCGACAGGAAGGATTGTCGGATCACCGCCCAGGAGGCGGTGAGCGAACGGCGGTCGGGCGGTGACCGCCGCTACAGGAGCGACGGCTCAGTAGTTGGTCGCCCAATCCGGCTCGCACTGGCCGGGTTCGCGGCGGCCGGGCTGCTCCGCCCCGTCCGGCTCGGTCATCCAGCGCGGGTCATCCGCATCCAATGGCGCGTGCAGCGGGGCGTAGAGCGGCAGCTGGCGGGCGAATTCCGCGGTTTCGGCATCGCGGCGCTGCTTCAGCAGGCGATCGGCAAGGTGGGCGGGCAGCATGGCAGGTCTCCTTCTGAGCGCCGGATGGCACCGTGGATCAGCCTGACAAGGCCGGTCCTGGCCCACCCGTCGTCCTGTTTGCCTGGATAACGACTACGCAAGTTCCAGGCCAGCTGTTAAACGCGTCACACGGGTTCCATGACACACGACGAAATCTCTACAAACGGTTTATACGAAGCCACATGAACCCGCATTGACTCAGATGCGACACGGGAGGACCTCTCGTACATGCCGTGGCGGCATCGCTGTTCGATCGGACATCGCCGCCATCCGTGTGAGATGTGTTCCCTTCCGCGCCGTTCCAACCCATATTCGCGGCCAATCTCCTTCAAGGAATGCGTACCTCCCATGCACAGCGCTCCCGCACCGGAATTCTGCCCGAACTGCCTAAAACCTAACCATCTGTGCATTTGCGAGGCAGTCCAGCCGATCGACAATGGCGTGTTCCTGCTGATCCTGCAGCACCCGCAGGAGAAGCGGGAGAATCTGGGCACCGCCCAGATCGCCCATCTGCAATTCGCCAATTCGCTGGTGAAGGTCGGGTTGAGCTGGCCGGGGCTGAAGCGCATCCTGGGGCGGGAGGTCGATCCCAAGCGCTGGGGCGTGCTGTATCTCGGCCCGGTGAAGGATGGCGGCGCCCCCCGGCCGGAGGTGGCGGTGGTCGACAAGAACGGCCAGCCGCTGCGCGACAGCGCCGAAATCCTGGAGGATCTGGAGGGAGTCATCGTCCTCGACGGCACCTGGAGCCAGGCCAAGACCCTGTGGTGGCGCAATGCCTGGCTGCTGAAATGCCGCCGCATCGTGCTGAACCCACAGTTCCGCTCGCTCTATGGGCAGGCGCGCAAGGAGCCGCGGCGCGACAGCGTCTCCACCCTGGAGGCCGGCGCCTTCCTGCTGTCGCGGCTGGAGGGTGACCAGACCATCATGGACACCGCGCTGAAACCCTTCTCGCTGCTGTTGAAGAAGCTGCGGACCCGCCGCCCGCGCCCGGTGCCGCCGCCGGTTGGCGAGGCCGCCGGTTTGGACGGGGACGAGGCTGCCGGAGAGGAATGACGGGGCCGGAGAGGGACTCCGGCGCCGGGTGCGATGACGCCGAGTGTGATGATCTCGTGTACGAACGGTTGTCGGGTTGACGGCGGCGGGGCGGCGGGTGCCAAATGCGGCATCCCAGCCCCTCGTCTCCCTCTTCCCGCAATCCAACGAGAGAATGATGGCCAGCGATTTCGTGCCCTTCGGCCTGACCGTCTGCGGTCTCAGCGAACTGTGCAATTTCGGCGGCGGCAAGGTCAGCCATGTGCTGTCGATCCTCGACCCCGAGGTGGCGGAGCCGAGCGAGTTCGGTGATTACGGCGAGCATCAGCGGCTGGAACTGCGCTTTCACGATGTCATCGAGCCGACCCGTGGCCAGATCGCGCCGGAACGATCGGATGTCGAACGCATCCTGGCCTTCGGCCGCGACCTGCTGGCCGAGCCGGTGGACTGCCGCCATCTGCTGGTCCATTGCCATGCCGGCGTATCGCGCTCCACCGCGGCGCTGACGATGATCCTGGCCCAGGCGCGTCCCGACCTGCCGGCGGCCGACGCTGTGGCGGCGGTGGCCGCCATCCGTTCCCAGACCTGGCCCAACCTGCGGATGACCGAATTCGCCGACGATCTGCTCGGCCGCAAGGGCGAACTGGTCGCCGCCGTCCGCCAGCGTCACCGCACGCTCGGCCGGCAGCGCCCGGAACTGGTCCAGTTCATGATCGACAACGGCCGCATCCGCGAGGTCGAGGATCTGATCGACTGAGGAGCGGTGCCGGGGCGTGAGAGGAGCGCCGGCGCCCCTCTCCGACGCCCCTCCGGTCTTTGCTCAATAGCCGGCCGACTGGCCGCCGAAGACGCCCTTGGCCCAGGCGCCGACGCGGTGGCGCCACTGCTCGTGCCAGATATAGACGCTGCCCTTGACCCAGTTCATCTGGATCGCCCGGCGCTGGCCCTCGAAGGGGTAGTGGCCGTGCCAGGAGGTATCGCTGCGGCGGAAGCACATCAGGGTGCCTTCCTCCGGCGGAACCTCGGCGGCGTAATCCTCCAGATTCTGCGAGCGCAGGATGCGCAGGCGGCCGCCGGTCGCCTCCCAGGGCGGGTTCATGTAGATCAGCACGGTGATGACCTTGCTGGCCGAATCCGGGTGGATCTTGCCATCGGTTGGCCGGCACATGCCGCGCGCCGTGAACATGGTCGGGTATTTCGACAGGTCGAGTCCGAACTTGTCGGAGAAGGCCTTGCAGACCTCCGGCCCCTTCAGTTCGGCGATCATCCGGTCGAAGGCCGGCCCCTGGGGGAAGACGCCCAGCGGGATCGAGCCGGGCTTGTCCACCTTGGGATAGTCGCGGTGCAGCTCTTCAAGATACTCCCGCTTCACGAACCCCGGAACGCACAGGAAATCATAGGGATCGTGCTGCAAGGGGGTGGCGCGGAACTTGTCCAGATCAAGCATGGACATGGGTATCGAACTCCCAAAGAGCGTGCCGGTGGTTGGCTTTGCCCCAAAACCGGCGCCACTTAACCATGACCGGGGTTTTATGCAACAGGTTTGTCGGGGAAGCAGAGCTCCTGCCGGGCCCGCCATTCCGGGCCGACATAGTTCACGATGATCGATTTGCGCACACCGTCGATCGGGCGCTTCTCGAAACCGTGCCAGGTGTCGCTGCCGGGGATGAAGATCAGCCCCTCGTTGAAGGCGTAGGGGGCGCGGGCGACGACCGTCCGGTTCGCGTCCAGCACGTCGGTGCCCCAATGCGAGCAGTTCGGCCCCTTCGAGAGATAGATCAGCATCGTGTATTTCTTGACGCCGATGTCGGTGTGCGGCTCCAGCCAGAAGCCGTCGGTGTCCTGGCAATATTCGATGCGCAGGCTGCTGCCGGTCAGGTCGACGTCGCAGGTCCTCTGGATGGCGTCGACCACCGCGCGGCTTTGGAAGGCCTGGGCCACCGTCTCGCACACCGCGTATTTCGCGCGGTTCTCGGCGCCGAAATAGGTGCGCGACGCGTTGTTCGTCTCGCGCTTGCCATAGGTGTCGGACACCGGTGGCGGTCCCCAGGGCAGCTCGGCGATGGCGTCGGCGGTCTCTTCCGGCAGCACCTCGGACAGCAGCCAGTGATTGTAGGGCTGCTCGGACAGCCGGCTGCCGTCCAGGCAGCGCAGGAAGGAGGCGGAAACGGCGTCGGGGGTGGTCATGGTGGCGGAGATTCCGGATGGAAGGACGGCCCCGGACCGTGCTTCAGGCAAGACGGCCGGTATGCCAGCGCTTATGGCACGGTCCGCGCCGGAACTCCGCAGCAAAGCGGTCCTACCAGTGGGGTGCGCGCATTGGTCGCGCCGCACCCCGCCCGGCTTGCCGGGTTCGCCCGCCCTGTCCGGGCAGCGCGTCAGGACAGTCCGAGGCGCGTCCGGTGGGCGGACAGGCGGCGGCGCACCTCGTCGGCCACCAGCTCCGTCTCGTTCAGCGGCGCATAGTCCCACCGGTCCAGCGAACCGTCGAACGGCCGGGTGATGCCGTCCTGATACAGCCCGTCATGGAAGGCGCGGAACTTGGGCGACCCGCCCTCCAGCTCGATCACATAGACCGGCTTGCCGGTGGAGCAGGCTTCCGACGTCATCGACACGCTGTCGCAGGTGACGACCACCGCGTCGGCGAGACCGAGATAGGCGAAATAGGGGTTCTCGCCGCCGCCGTCCCACACCTCCGCCGGCAGGCCGGACAGGCGGGCGCGCAGGATCGCCTCGTTGTCGGTGCCGGTGCGGCGCGACGGGGTGACCATCAGCCCGGCGCCATGGCTGCGCGTCAGGTTGGCCAGCCGTTCGGCGACATCGCCCATGATGGTCGGCGTCAGGCGGTAGACGCCGTTGTCGCCGCCGATCAGCACGGCTATGCGCGGATGCGGCAGATGCGCCAGACGGGGAGCGAAGCGTTCGGCCGCGGCGGCCAGGATGGCGGGCGTCACCCGGTGCATGGCGCCGCGGGTCACCAGCACATTGTCGCCGCGCAGCTTGTCATGGCGCGGCACGACGATCAGGTCGAAATGCCGCGGGCTCATCACCGGGTCCTGGATCTGGACGGTGAAGGTCCGGCCGCCCGATCGCCGGCGCACCGCCAGCGAGACGGGAATGGATTGCCGGCCGGTGCCGATCAGCAGGTCGGGCCAGGGCGGCCCCACCGGATCGCCGCCGGGACCGGCGGCGAAGCGGTTGCCGATGCGCAAGTAAGGGGTCAGCTGGCGCCAGGGCGTGCGCAGGTGGACGCGCTTGACGACCGGCGTCATGCCGAGCGACTCCGCCAGACCGACGCATTGGTTTTCCATGCCGGCCTTGCCGTCCGACACGACCCAGCAGGTCAGGGGGGGGCGGGGCAGAGGGGGGCGTGTCAGGGGTTGCATGGGAACTCGAACCGTTGAAGCGTCGAAAGAGGGTGCGGCGAAAAGACCGTTATCCGGGTTGCTCGCCCTTGCGAGGGTTTCCGTCTTGGCGTAGACACCATGCCCGTGTAATATCCTTTCTCCAAATCATCCCCGGAGCGACCGAGTAAAACCATGCGGCGGGTCAAACTCGACCGAATTGACCGTCGGATTCTGCGCGATCTGCAGAACGACGGCCGGATGACCAACGTGGAGCTTGCCCGACGTGCCGGCATCTCCGCTCCGCCCTGCCTGCGCCGCGTCCGCGCGCTGGAGGAGGCGGGATTCATCCGTGGCTACCACGCCGACGTCAACCCCGATGCACTGGGGTTCGGCGTCACGGTGTTCGCCCAGGTCGGCCTCAGCAGCCAGGCCGAGGCGGACCTAAAGAAATTCGAGGAGCTCGTCAACAGCTGGCCGCTCGTGCGTGAGTGCAACATGCTGGCCGGCGAATATGATTTCGTCCTGAAGATCGTGGCGGAGGACTGGGACGACTACCAGCGCTTCCTGACGACCAAGCTGACGGCGGCCCCCAACGTCGCCCATGTGAAGTCGGCGCTGTCGATCCGCACCAGCAAACACACCCCCGGCGTTCCCATCGACGTCGATTCCCCCGACATCCCGGAAGGGACGGAGGACGACGAGGACGAGGATTTCGTCGAGGACGAGGCCGAGACGCCCGCCCGCGCCACCCGGCGCTGACGGGGGGCTGGGCTGAAGGGGGCGGGGTCTCGACCGGGTCCCCGCCATGGACCTTGTCAGAGGGACGATGCGGTGGCCTGGATCAGGCCCGCCGCCGCTCCCCCCAGCACCACCCAGTGGATCGCGACGGCCCGGCGGGTCAGCGCGTAGAGCGCGCCAAGCATGATCGCCCAGGCCCAGATCAGGCCGCCCATGCCGTGCCGCCCGTCCGGCAGCAGCACCGCCATCCCCAGATACACGCCCAGATTCAGGATCACCCCCACCACCGCCGCGGCGATGGCGGCCAGCGCCCCTGCGGCCAGACGGTTGTGGATCAGCCGCTCCACATAGGGGGCGCCGGCGAAGATGAACAGGAAGCAGGGCAGGAAGGTGACATAGGTCGTCAGCGCCGCCCCCAGCATTCCCGCCAGTTCCGGTGACAGAGCGCCCGGCCGGTTCCAGCCGGCGAAGAAGCCGACATATTGCGTGACCAGGATCAGCGGCCCCGGAGTCGTCTCGGCCAACGCCAGTCCATCGACCATCTCGCGCGGGCTGAGCCAGCCATAGGCGTCCACCGCCTGCCCGGCGATGTAGGGCAGCACGGCATAGGCGCCGCCGAAGGTGACGAAGGCCGCCTTGGTGAACAGCGCCGCGATGCCGCGCCAGGGATCGGGGCCGAGAGACAGCAGCACCGCCCCCACCGGCACCGCCCACAGCAGGATGAACAGCGCGGCAAGGATGAACAGCCGGCCAGGCTTCGCGGCCGGCTCCGCCAGTTCGCCATCGCCGTCGGCCACCGGGTGCGGGTGGGCGAACCAGTGACGGCCACCGCGCGCCGCCACGCCGCCGACCAGCGCCGCGCCACCGATCACCAGCGGGAAGGGCAGATGTAGCGCCGCCAGCGCCAGGAAGGCGGTCGCGGCCATGGCGACGGCCGCCGGCCCCTTCAGCGTGCGGCGGCCCATTCGCCACACCGCCGCGGCGATGATCGCCACCACCGCCGGCTTGATGCCGTCGAACAGGGCGCCGATCAATCCGGTGTCGCCATGGGCCGCGGCGATCCAGGACAGGGCCAGCAGCAGCAGGGCGCCGGGCAGGACGAACAGCCCGCCGGCCACCAGACCGCCGCGCAGGCCGTAAATCCGCCAGCCGATATAGGTGGCGAGCTGCTGCGCCTCCGGTCCCGGCAGCAGCATGCAGAAGTTCAGCGCGTGCAGGAAGCGGGTCTGGTCGATCCAGCGGCGGCGGTCGACCAGCTCGCTCTGCATCATCGCGATCTGCCCGGCCGGACCGCCGAAGCTGGTCAGGCCCAGCCTCAGCCAATAGAGACAGAAGCTGGCGAAGGGCGGGGCGGGGGAATTGCTCATATAAGCACCCTAGCGTAAACGCAACGGCAAGGCAGCCTTGGCAGAGTGGGAACAATTGCCGGGCACCCATGGCCTTCCGCATCGCGGAGGTTTAATATTGCAATTGCGAGCGCTGCCGTCGGGGCCGGCGCCGGAAGTCGGGGACGTTGCAGAATGAAGGCTTCCACCCGCGGTCTTGCGGCTGTGTTGGGGGCGGCGCTGTGTGCCGGTATCGGGGGAAAGGTGGCTGGCGGGCTGGACCTGTCGGTGGGAACCGCCCAGGCCGCCATCGGCGTCCATGCCGAGGAGATCGTCCGCTTCCCGTCCAGCGACGGGGATCTGACCGGGGGGGCGCCGACGATGCTGAGCGGCCGGCTGCTGCGCCCGGCGGGCAACGGTCCGCACCCGGCGGTGGTGATGCTGCATGGCTGCGGCGGCCTTTATGCCCGCAACGGCCGGGTGTCGCCGCGCCATGTCTGGTGGGCCACCCATTTGCAGCGGCAGGGCTACGAGGTGCTGATGGTCGACAGCTTCGGCCCGCGCGACGTCGAGGAGGTGTGCACCACCCCGCTGAAGGACCGCACCGTCCGCGCCACGGTGGAGCGCAAGCGCGATGCCTGGGCGGCGCTGGCCTTCCTGCGCAAGCGGCCGGAGGTCGATCACGAGCGGGTCGGGTTGATCGGCTGGTCGCAGGGGGGCGGCACCGTGATGGCCGCCTATGGTGCCGGCGAGGATGGCCCCGCGGTGACCGAAGGGGGCGGCTTCCGCGCCGCCGTCGCCTTCTATCCCGGCTGCAAGACGCCGTTGAGCAACGAGGATTGGCAGCCCGACGGCCCGCTGCTGCTGCTGGTCGGCGGCAAGGACGATTGGACGCCGCCGGAAAGCTGCATCGAGCTGGCGGGCCGCGACGGGATCAAGGACAAGGTCGAGCTGGTGGTCTATCCAGACGCCTATCACGGCTTCGATTCCCCGGACGCTCCGGTGCGCAAGCGCAAGGATCTCGCCACCGTTCCCGGCGGTACCGCCCATGTCGGCACCAACGAAGACGCCCGCACGGACGCGATCCGGCGGGTTGGCGACTTCTTCAAGGAAAAGCTTGGGGGGTGAGGGGTGCTTCCCGTTCCCTCTCCCGTCCCGGGAGAGGGAGGGGACCCGCCGCGAAGCGGTGGGGAGGGTGAGGGGTGATGCAAAAATCCAGAAGCGCATTGTGCCTTGCGCTCCCCCCCCTCACCCTTCCCATGCTCCGCATGGGCCCCTTCCCTCTCCCGGGGCGGGAGAGGGAGGATCAAAGCCTCAACGGAACTCGACCGACACGATCTCGTACAGCTTGGAACCGCCGGGGGTGGAGACCTCCACGCTGTCGCCGACGGACTTGTTGATCAGGGCGCGGGCCAGCGGCGCCTGGATCGACAGCAGGCGGTTCTTGATGTCGCTCTCGTCCTGGCCGACGATCTGATAAGTCGTCTCCTCGTCGGTGTCCTGGTCGGCGAGCGTCACGGTGGCGCCGAACTTGACGGTGCTGCCGGTCAGCTTGGCCGGGTCGATGACCTCGGCGCGGCTGATCTTGTCCTCCAACTCAAGCACGCGGCCTTCGATGAAGCTCTGACGTTCGCGCGCCGCGTGGTATTCGGCGTTTTCCGAAAGATCGCCATGTTCGCGGGCCTCCGCGATGGCTTTGATGACCGCCGGGCGTTCGGTGATCTTAAGGTGCTTCAATTCCTCCTGGAGGCGGTTGAAGCCCGCCGCTGTCATCGGAACTTTTTCCATGTTCGGTCCATCACCGCTTGCAGTCGTTCGACCTGTCCAGAGAGCGACATTAGGGACGAAGACGGCGCGGAGGAGGTCCGCCGCGCCGTCGTCCGTCCTTAATACGATCCGCTAAGGTACGACTGGAGCGGGGCGACTTCAAGGCTGCCGTTCCGGAGTGCGGCAATCGCTTCCACCGCCGCGCGAGCGCCCGCGACCGTGGTGTAGTAAGGAATGTTGTAGGTCAGCGCGGTCCGCCGCAGGCTGAAGCTGTCGGACAGCGCCTGGGCGCCCTCCGTGGTGTTGATGACCAGATGCACGTCGCCGTTGATCATGGCGTCGACGATGTGCGGCTTGCCTTCCACCACCTTGTTGACGACCTCGGCCTCGACCCCGGCGTCCTTCAGCACCTTGGCGGTGCCCGACGTGGCGAGGATGCGGAAGCCCATCTCGTGCAGCTTCTTGGAGATGATGGCCAGCGCCGGCTTGTCATGGTCCTTGACCGACACGAAGACGCAGCCCTTGACCGGCAGGGTGACGCCGGCGCCGAGCTGGGCCTTGGCGAAGGCCAGGGCGAAATTATGGTCGAGGCCCATGACCTCGCCCGTCGACTTCATCTCCGGACCCAGCACGATGTCGACGCCGGGGAAGCGGGCGAAGGGGAAGACCGCTTCCTTGACCGCGGTGTGCGGCGGGTTCGGGCCGTTCAGCGTGAAGGAGGACAGCGCCTCCCCCGCCATGACGCGGGCGGCGATCTTGGCGATGGCGGTGCCGGTGGCCTTGGCGACGAAGGGCACCGTGCGGCTGGCGCGCGGGTTGACCTCCAGGATGTAGACGGTGCCGGCCTGGACCGCGAACTGGACGTTCATCAGCCCGACCACCTTCAGCGCGCGGGCCAGCGCGTCCGACTGGCGGTTGATCTCGGCGATGGTCTCGGCCGGGAGCGAATAGGGCGGCAGGGCGCAGGCGCTGTCGCCGGAATGGATGCCGGCCTCCTCGATATGCTCCATCACGCCGGCGACATAGACCGTCTCGCCGTCGCAGACGACGTCGACGTCGACCTCGATGGCGTCCTGGAGATAGCTGTCGATCAGCACCGGGTTCTTGCCCGACACCTGCACGGCGGTGCCCATGTAGCGCTGGAGCCCGGCCATGTCGTGGACGATCTCCATCGCCCGGCCGCCCAGCACGTAGGACGGGCGGATGACGACCGGGAAACCGATCCTGCTGGCGACCGCCTCGGCCTCCTCCAGCGAACGGGCGAGGCCGTTGGCCGGCTGCTTCAGGGCCAGTTCATGCAGCAGCTTCTGGAAGCGCTCGCGGTCCTCGGCCAGATCGATGGCGTCGGGCGAGGTGCCGAGGATCGGAATGCCGGCGGCCTCCAATGCGGCGGCGAGCTTCAGCGGGGTCTGGCCGCCGAACTGCACGATGCAGCCGAGAACGGTGCCGTTGCGCTGCTCGACCCGCACCAGCTCCACCACGTCCTCGGCGGTCAGCGGCTCGAAATAGAGGCGGTCGGCGGTGTCGTAGTCGGTGGAGACGGTCTCCGGGTTGCAGTTGACCATGATGGTCTCGATGCCGGCCTCCTGGAGGGCGTAGACGGCATGGACGCAGCAATAGTCGAACTCGATGCCCTGGCCGATGCGGTTGGGACCGCCGCCGAGGATGACGACCTTGCGCTTGTCGGTCGGGTCCGCCTCGCACTCCGCCTCGCCGGTCCCGTCGGTCTCGTAGGTCGAGTACATGTAGGGGGTGGCCGAGGCGAATTCGGCCGCACAGGTGTCGATGCGCTTGTAGACCGGGGTGACGCCGGCCTCGCGGCGCGCGGTGGCGACCGCGGCCTCGCTGGTCTTGGCCAGCTCGGCCAGACGGGCGTCGGAGAAGCCCATCTGCTTCAGCTTCAGCCAGCCGGCCTTGTCGGTCGGCAGGCCATCGGCGCGGATCGCCGCCTCGCGGTCGACGATCGCCTTGATCTGCTCCAGGAACCAGGGGTCGTACTTGGAGACGGCCTGGACCTCCTCCACGGTGAAGCCGTGACGGAAGGCCTGGGCGATCACCAGCAGACGGTCGGGGGTGGGGGTGGCCAGCGCGCCGCGGATGGCGGTGCGGTCGGGGTTGCCGTCACCGATCTTGACCTCGTTGAAGCCGGTCAGGCCGGTCTCCATCGAGCGCAGCGCCTTCTGCACCGACTCCTGGAAGGTGCGGCCGATCGACATCGCCTCGCCCACCGACTTCATCGAGGTGGTCAGCAGCGGCTCCGAGCCCTTGAACTTCTCGAAGGTGAAGCGCGGCATCTTGGTGACGACGTAGTCGATCGTCGGCTCGAAGCTGGCGGGGGTGGTGCCGGTGATGTCGTTGGTCAGCTCGTCCAGCCGGTATCCGACGGCCAGCTTGGCGGCGATCTTGGCGATCGGGAAGCCGGTGGCCTTCGACGCCAGCGCCGAGGAGCGCGACACGCGCGGGTTCATCTCGATGACGATCAGGCGGCCGTTGGCCGGGTTGACCGCGAACTGGACGTTCGAGCCGCCGGTGTCCACCCCGATCTCGCGCAGCACCGCGATCGAGGCGTCGCGCATGATCTGGTATTCCTTGTCCGTCAGCGTCAGCGACGGGGCGACGGTGATCGAATCGCCGGTGTGGACGCCCATCGGGTCGATGTTCTCGATGGCGCAGATGATGATGCAGTTGTCGGCGCCGTCGCGCACGACCTCCATCTCATATTCCTTCCAGCCCAGCACCGATTCCTCGATCAGCACCTCGCCGACCGGGCTGGCGCGCAGGCCGCCGCGCACGATGTCCTCGAACTCCGCCCGGTTGTAGGCGATGCCGCCGCCGGTGCCGGCCAGCGTGAAGCTGGGGCGGATGATCGCCGGCAGCCCGACGAACTCCAGCGCGTCCATCGCCTCGGTCAGGGTGCGGACCATGCGCGACTTCGGCGATTCCAGGCCCAGCTTGTCCATGGCGTCGCGGAACAGGATGCGGTCCTCGGCCTTGGCGATGACGTCGCGCTTGGCGCCGATCATCTCCACGCCGAGCCGCTCCAGCGTGCCGTCGTCGGACAGCGCCATCGCCGTGTTCAGCGCGGTCTGGCCGCCCATGGTCGGCAGAAGCGCGTCGGGACGCTCCTTCTCCAGGATCTTGGCGACGACGGCCGGGGTGATCGGCTCGATATAGGTGGCGTCGGCCAGACCGGGGTCGGTCATGATGGTGGCCGGGTTGGAGTTGACGAGGATGACGCGGTAGCCTTCCTCGCGCAGCGCCTTGCAGGCCTGGACGCCGGAGTAATCGAACTCGCATGCCTGTCCGATGACGATCGGACCCGCGCCGATGATGCAGATGGATTTGATGTCGGTGCGTTTGGGCATGGGTCCGCTTCTCTGGAATGTGGTCAGCCGAAAACCCCCCGGCGCCGGGAACCGGAGACGGAGAGCAGGGGTGGGCATGTCGTGCAAGGCCCCCTTATAGGGGGTTCCGGTCCGGGGGGGAAGGGGTGGCATGGATGCCACCCTCGCATGACTGAATCTCGGGCACGGCACCTCCGGCCCATGCGGCCCTTGAACCGGTGGGGAAAGGAACGCATCAATTCCCCCTCTCCCTTTTCGGTTCCCCTTTGGAGACACGCCCCCGATGAGCCACGCCTTCGCCAAGGACAGCCGCGCCTGCGCCGCCTGCGTCTCGTGGGGCGGGGAGCGGGCGCTGTCGGACGACAACACGCTGGTGCATGTGGCCCGCCACGGGGTGGAGGGGGAGTGCCGCACCGCCAGCAGCCAGGACTACCGCCGCATCACCAAGGGCTATCACACCTGCACCGCCTGGGCGCCGCTGCCGATGCTGAAGAAGCATGGCGGCCGGATCGGCCACACGCCGGCCGGGCAGGCGCATACGCCGGTCACCGCCGCGGCCTCGCGGCCGATCACCGCCGCGGCTTCCCAGCCGGTGCCGGCGGCGGCGGCCTTCGCGTCGGCGCCGGTGGCGACCCCGGTGCTCGACGCGCCGCCACCGCCCTGCCGGGCCGATGTCATCGATGCGGAGCAGACGCCGCAGGTCCGCGCCCTCTACACCCACTGGGTGCGGCTGAAGCGCAAGCGCCGCATGCCGCTGGCCATCGAGATCGACACCGCCCAGGTGCGGGAGAGCGTGCCGCGCATCGCCCTGATGGAGCCGACCGCCGACGGCGGCGACTTCGTCTACAAATCCTGCGGCCGCGCCCTGCAACGCCGGCTGGCCGAGCGGCCGACGACGCGGCGGGTGACGGAGTGCCATCCCGAACAGGCGGCGAAACGCTGGCTGTCCGACCTGCGCGCCTGCCTGGACAGCGGCGAGCCGCGCTGCCTCCTGGTGCGCGACGACCCGATGCTGCCGGGGGCGAAGTTCGTCGAGCTGCTGCTGCCGCTGGCCGATGTCGAGGGCGGACCGGCCACCCGCGTGCTGGCCTACCGCCATGTGCCGGGCGGCTGAGGGGGCGGCGATGGAAGGCGGACCAGGGCGAGAGGAGCCGAAGGGAGAAGGACCGGGGTCCGAGATCGTCGGCGTCTGGCCGGCGGCGGTGTGGATCATCGTCGGCACCGGGCATTACCTGAACGACCCCGACCATTTCGCCGGCTGGAAGGGGGCCTTGTATTTCGTGCTGGGCACCGGGCTGGTGGCGCTGGTCGGCGGCATCGCCAGCCTGTCGGCCCGGCGCACCGTCGCCGGCATCCAGGAACGCCTGCTGAAGGAGGTCCGCCACCGCCGCGATTGGGCGAGCTGGTGGGTGGCGCTGGGATTGCGCGGGCTGGTGGGCTTGGGCGAGGCGGTGCTGGTGACGCTGCTGGCGCTGTCGGCGGTGGCTCTGCTGGGGTGACGGGATGGCTGCGAAACAACGGTCCGGCAAGGGGGGAATGATGGGCGGCAAAGGGATCGGATGGGGCGTTCTCCTGGCGATGCTGGTCCTGCCGGCGGCGGGCGGCGGCGCGTCGGCCAATGACAGCACCGGCTTCCAGGGCACCGGCGGGATCGAGCTGACCAGGACCGACGCCATCGAGATGCGGTCGGAGGATCTGTGGATCGGGATGGACGAGATCCGCGTCTCCTACGTCTTCCGCAATGTCAGCGACCGTCCGGTCGAAACGCTGGTGGCCTTTCCGCTGCCCGATCTCGACCTGTCGCCGGGATTGACGGCGTCGGCCTGGCAATTTCCCAAGGAGGCCGATGATTTCCTCGATTTCCGCCTGTGGATCGACGACCGGCCGGAGAAGCCCTCGCTGGAGCGGCGCGCCCTCTTCCAGGGCCGGGATGTGACGGCGGCGGTGGAGGCGGCGGGGGCGCTGGGCATGACGCCCTGGGCGCCGGGGGCCTATGACGACTACGCGCGGACACTGGACCCGGCGGCGCTGGCCCGGCTGCGCGATGCCGGGCTGATCCAGAACGGCGATTATAACAACAACCCGCAATGGACGCTGCGCACCCGCTATTTCTGGACGCAGACCTTTCCGCCGGGGCGCGATGTGCGGGTCCGCCATGTCTACCGGACCTTTCTGGGCCATTCCCTTCTCGGAGATGTGAGGAAGATCGACGCGCGCGGCGTGGTCGGGCGTCTGGTCGGCGAGGCGGCCGGGGGCGGAGCCGGGGCCGACCGCTATTGTCTGGAGGAATCGGCGCGGCGGACCGTGGTGGCCGTCCAGGCGAAATACCCGTCGCCGGCCATGCCCTACGGCACCGCGGAGATCGAATATATCCTGACCACCGCCCGCAACTGGCGCGGTCCGATCGGCCGTTTCCACCTGACCATCGACAAGGGCGCTCCGGAAAACATCGTCTCACTGTGCTGGAACGGTCTGAGCAAGACCGGCCCGACGACCTTCGAATCGACGATCACCGATTTCGTTCCCGACCGCGATATCCGCCTGCTGCTGTTCGTCCGGGCGAAAGCCCCCTGAAATCCGCTCGCCGGTCATGCCGGCGGCGTTTCCCGTGAAACGGAAACAGCCCCGCGCCACTCCGAAAAAGGGCGCTGGCCGGCTGGTTGAAATCGCCATGAGTGAATATATGACAATTAAACAATTTTATTGATATATTATATGCATAACATATCCTTCCGGCTGTGCCGCCGCTGCGAGCCAATGCCCTGGCGGCCAACCGATGGAGAGAGTCAGATGGCAGGCGTCGACATCGTGGTCAGCCGTGGGTTCAATCAGGAGTTCCGGCAAAACCCCAACACATCCCCCGGCTACATTTATAATTACGCGACGGATGACGAGACCTATTTCGTCAATCAGATCGCTCCGTTTCTGCCCCCCTGCGTGTCGTTCTCCGCGGACCCGGCGAATGATCCCCTGGTCTTCACGGCGGATACGCCGGGTCAGAGCGCGCTGGCCTGTTGCAGCACCATCTACCCTTATCCGGGCGACGCCCCGGCCTCCCTGCCGCGCCAGCTTGGGCTGTCCCTGTCGAACGGGCTGACGGTCACGCTGACCCTGATCGCCCGCATCCTGTCGATCGTCCCGCTGGCCGGCGATTCGCCCAGCGTCCAATGGGCCAAGGGCGAGATCGAGCGCCAGACCTCGGTCACCTTCCCGGCGGGCGCCGTGTTGCAGGAGATCATCAGCCCGGAGGGGGGGCGCTATGCCCTGGTCGCCGCCTTCGGCGACAGCGGTTACGACGTCACCAGCCTGGACGGGCTGGCCGATTTGCCGCTGCCGACCGGCTACACCTATCAAAGCTCCGTACTGTCCAGCTATCTGACGCTGGCGGTGGAGCAGACCGCCCATATCCTGATCTGCGGCAGCTTCAACTTTCAGCTTTATGCCTGACCGGAGCCGGCGCGAAGCGCACCGGACGCGAAAAGGCCCTTCCCCTCTTGTGGGAGAAGGGCCTTTTCGCGGTCGGGAGGGCGTTCACTTCACCGCGCTTGCGGTCCAGCCCGGCTCGATCCCCTGCATGTCGGGCAGGTGATGGGCGATGCCCTTGTGGCAGTCGATGCAGCTCCTCTCCCCGGTGAACAGGTAGGTCTCGTGCATCTTGGCGGCGCGCGGATTCTGCTTGGTGATGTCCATCGAATCGGCGCTGTGGCAGTTGCGGCATTCCAGCGAGTTGTTGGACTTCAGCCGTGCCCACTCGTGCTCGGCCAGTTCGCGGCGCTTGTCCAGGAACTTCTCGCGGGTGTCGATGGTGCCGAAGATCTTGCCCCAGACCTCCTTCGACGCCTGCATCTTGCGGGCGATCTTGTCGGTCCACTGGTGCGGGACATGGCAGTCCGGGCAGCTGGCCCGCACGCCCGACCGGTTGGTGAAGTGGATGGTCTGCTTCAGCTCCTCATAGGGATTGTCGCGCATCTCGTGGCAACTGATGCAGAAGGCCTCCTTGTTGGTGGCTTCCAGTGCGGTGTTGAAGCCGCCCCAGAAGACGACGCCGGCGATGAAACCGCCCAGCGTCAGGAAGCCCAGGCCGAAATGGACGCTGGGGCGGGCGAACAGGCGCCACAGGCCCAGCAGGGTGGAGCGGATCGTCATTTCTGGCCGCCTTGGGCATGGCCCAGGACCGAGTCGAAGTCTTGGAAGCTGTTGGGAACGATCGGCTGGGCGTCGGTCTGCGGCACATGGCACTGGGTGCAGAAATAGCGGCGCGCCGCCACCGTGCCCAGGGTCTGGCCGTCACGGTCCTGGAAATGGGTGACCGACAGCATCGGCGCCTGCGAGCCGGCCGTGTTGCGGCGGTCGTGGCAGGTCAGGCACTTGTTGATGTTCAAGTCGATCTGGTAGTCGCGGATGGCATGCGGGATCAGCGGTGGCTGGTCGGCGTAGTTGCGCACGCGCTTCTGGTCGTCGGTGATCTCGCGGTGGGTCGCCTCGGCCGGCACGTCCAGGGTGATCGGATGGTTGGTGGAGGGGACCTTGATCCCCCCCACCGTGCCGGTGCCCGACAGGGCGGCGGGCTTGTCGGCGGCCACGCCGCTGGTGGCGACGCCGACGGCCAGGGCCGGGATGCCGGCCAGCAGGGCCAGCGCGGCGATCAGGAAACGGGTCTTCATGATGCCGGCACTCCTCAGGCGTTCACGACGGGCGTGATCTTGACCGCGCATTTCTTGTAGTCGGTCTGCTTGCTGATCGGATCGGTGGCGTCGAGCGTCACCTTGTTGATGAGGACCGTCTGGTCGCAGAAGGGGACGAAGACCAGGCCGCGCGGCGGCTTGTTGCGCCCGCGCGTCTCGACCCGCACCCGCACCTCGCCACGCCTGGAGGTGACGCGCACCTCCTGCCCGCGCCGGACATTCAGATCCTTGGCATCGTCGGGATGCATGAACACCACGGCGTTGGGGAAGGCCTTGCGCAGTTCGGGAACCCGCATGGTCATCGAGCCGCTGTGCCAATGCTCGATCACGCGGCCGGTCGACAGCCAGAACGGGTAATCGGTGTCCGGCGCCTCGGCCGGCGGCTCGTAGGGCAGGGCGAAGAC